>CAZZAP010000051.1:0-1948 GCA_964652375.1 uncultured Candidatus Izemoplasmatales bacterium | reverse complement strand
GAAAATGCATTTTTATCAAGAGTAATTGAGACATCAATAGATGCACCAGCTGCAACAAATACTTTTGTATATGCTTTCAATTCTTTTCTAGGCTTAGGATAGTAACTCTCAGTAGAACTTACATATATTTGAGGGACCTCAAACCCATCAACATCACTTGTGTTTGTAATCGTGAAATTAACATATAATAGCTCATCATCTCTGACTTTATCTGATCCTAATCTTAAATTCGAATACTCAAATTTAGAATAACTTAAACCAAATCCAAATGGGTATTGCACATCATAGTGATGTGTATCATAATAACGATACCCTAATCGCATTAGATCAGCAGAATAATCAACCGTATCAGCATTGCAAGGGTATTCCCCATAAAAAGGCGTATGTTCTAATTTTTTAGGGAATGTTTCACTTAATCGTCCAGATGGATTAATTCTCCCAGTAATGACATCTACTAGCGCTTTAGAGTTCGCACCACCGAGTAACCAAGATTCGAAAATAGCGTTTGAATTACCAGATATTTCACTAACATCTAACGCACTTCCATTATTCAATATAACAATTACGTTTTTACCAGACTTTTTGATCACATTGAACACATCTAGATGCCCTTGTGGAAGTTTCATATGAGGTCGTTCTCTTCCTTCTGACTCCAGCGACTCAGTAGTTCCTGTAAAGAAAATAATTGTATCGTTGTTATCTAGTACTTTTTTAACATCATTTAATAGTTCATCACTAGTGTTCTCTTCACAGTATCCCTTAGAGTAGTCAATACTAAATTCCTTCTTAAACTCATCAAGTGGATTCTCCATTTTAAATGCTTTTAACGTTGCACTCCCTCCACCATTTACACGTGGTTTTTCAGCAAATTCACCAATTATACCTATTCTACTGACATTCTTTAATGGCAAAATTCCATCGTTTTCCAAAAGGACAATTGCTTCTTGCGAAACTTGGTAAGCCATAGTGTGATTATCCTTTAAAGAAGTCATTTTAGCTTTTTCCTTATTTGATAATACTCTGTCTCTAAATTTCATCAAAGGCATTAAACTCATATCTAACTCTTTTTCTGATAATTGACCATTTTTAACTGAATCTAGTACTTCAGTATAGAACTCACTTTCATATGGCATGTCAAGATTCATTCCATTTTTTATACTCTTAACTTTGTCTTGGATACTTGTCCAGTCAGAAATCACTACACCATCGTAATTCCATTTTGTACGTAATATATCATGTAGAAATTCTTTTGATTCTCCTGCGTAATGCCCTCATATTTTATTATAAGAACTCATTATCATATACGGATTCGAATTATCAATGATTTTCTTAAATGGATATAGATATACTTCATGAAGTGTTCTCTCATCTATAACTGTATCAACAAATCGTCTTTGTGTTTCCTGTTCATTTAATGCAAAATGCTATATTGTTGCACCTACTCCTGTCGATTGAACTCCATTGACAAAGGCTGTACCCATTCTCATTGTTAAATATGGATCTTCACTATAGTACTCGAAATTACGTCCACCTAGTGGACTTCTTTTTAAGTTGATACCTGGTGCTAGTAATACATCAACATCATACATATTACTTTCTTCTCCAATTGTCTTCCCTACTTCATAAATTAACTCATCATTAAAGGTAGATGCCATTGCAGCTGCAATTGGAAACATTGTACTTGGATTTAGAGTCTCCTCGACAATCAGTTCACTTTCAAGTTCAGTCGTATTATACGTTCGAACTCCATGTGGCCCGTCAGCACATCTTAGTGGCTCAATTCCAAGTCGCTCATTCCCTAAAAACTGCCATAGATTGACACCGCTTGTCCAACGGACTTTTTCTTCAATTGTTAGTAATTTTAGCAATTCTTTGCTCTTCATGTTTGACCTCTTTTATCTAATGTGTTCAAGAAAACTCCCTCTTCAAGGATATTGATAATGTCATA
>CAZZAP010000050.1:0-3849 GCA_964652375.1 uncultured Candidatus Izemoplasmatales bacterium | reverse complement strand
TTACTCGTTTTTTGCTTTTAGTTCTCAATGTCAGTTCTTAACTTAATGACATTGAACACAGGTGTGGTCTTTTTGTACATACATATTATACCATAAAAACGGCTAAAATAATAGACTATACAGTACTCTTTCTATATTGTATAATGGAAAACGGAAGGTGATTGTATGGATAGCAAGAAGAAGTTTAAACTGCATAATCTAGGGTTTATGCTTAAAAATTCATTTAAGGCATCTCCGTTTCTACTTTCCTCACTATTTATACTTAGTGCAGGATCGATAGGAATCGGTGCTTTTTTACTATATGTGATTAGAGATGCAACGGATGAAGGGATATTGTTGATAGAGGGAAACAGTACATTTATGAATGTATTTTTAATTATCGCATTGTATCTGTTTTTGGAGTTAGTGTTGAGAGTAGTAATTGATTGGCTGTTTGATTTGGTAACTGCATACTACTACTATTACTCAGAGATACATTATGGAAAGATTTTGTTGTATAAGTTTGGGAAACTATCACAAGTAAATATGTACGATAAAGAGGTGTATGAGAAGTTTACATTTACATATCAAAACTTATGGATGTTTCAAGAATTACCATGGAAGTTGATGAATTTCTTGATTCATTTTGGGTTTCAAAAACTACTATATATCACGATAATATTTACATTTAATGTATATTTAGGCTTGTACTGTGTGGTACTATTCATCTTTAGTATTGCGCTTGGGGGATTGATCAATCAACGAATCAGTGAGACACATAAAAAGCAAGTAAAACCACGTAGAATACAACGTTATTTTGAAGGACTTGTATCGAATAAACGAAATGTAAAGGAATCAAAAATTTATAGGTTAGAGAACTTTTTCTATCATAAAATTAAAGAACAATATATAAAAATAAGAGATGCATATTTCCGTGTGTACAGGTTAAATGAAATTGTGAATCAGTTTATCCTGATGATTAATTATTTACTTAGAGCTGGGCTTACAATCTTTTTAATTTACACAGTATACAACAGAGACATTACTGTTGGAGAGGCAATTTTAATTCAGGTAGCGGCACTCACTATAATAAACTCATCTTGGGATTTCAAGCGACCTATCGAGGATATTATCTACTTTGTTAGTTATTCTCCAATCATGATTGAGATGTTGTTTCCTGTGGGTAAAAAAGAACGTAAAGAGATTAGAAATTTAGATTATAGTGATTTTCAATTGCGTCTTGGCGGATTTGAAAAAGTGGAGTTAAAAGATGTTTCATTTAGCTATCCTTCACGAGAAGACGATCAAGTTACGGACATTAATTTATGCATAAATAAAGGGGAGATTATCTCGATTTTAGGATATAACGGAAGTGGAAAAACAACTGTTACAAAACTTATTTCTGGTGTCTTAGATCCTACAAAAGGAACTGTCCTATATAATGACAATGAGATTGATAAAGAGTTCAAAACAGAGTATTTTAAGTATTTTGGTATCGGATTCCAAGACTTTGGGAAGTATAACTTAACGCTAGAGGAAAATATTGTCATTGGGAAAGTTGAAGATGAGTATAATGAAGAAGAATTATATCAGACTATAAAGAAAGCGAACCTAGACTATATCATAGAGAAATTACCGAAAGGATTACAAACGGTATTAGGGAAAGAATATGACAATAAAGGACAAGACCTTAGTGGTGGTGAGTGGCAACGTGTCATTCTTTCAAGAGCTTATATGGGGACACCTGAAGTATTGATTCTTGATGAACCAACAGCTTCAATAGATCCATTTGAGGAAGAGAGGATGCTTGAAGAGTTTAATACAATCTTGGAAGGAAAAACAGCGATTTTGATATCTCACCGAATTTCATTTGCTCGATTAGCGCACAAGATTGTTATTATGAAAGATGGAAAAATCATTGAACAAGGGTCACATGAAGAGTTATTGGAGTTAAAGGGATATTATTATGAATTATTTACCTCTCAAAAGGAACTATATATTGATGGGGGTGAAACGAATGAATAGGACATCACACATCGGTGTATTTATTGACGTAATTAAACAAGCGATTAAAGACAACAAGTATGCATATTTAATCTATATGTTTATTGGCTCTTTAGTTGGGATAGAAATGTTTTACTTCTTGAAACTTACAGAAGAAACTACAAATGCTAGTTACTTGGTATTTACAGATCAAACAGTTTCACTGCTTGATGCGTTAGAACCGGTTATTATGATTCTTATAGTGTTGCTTTCATTTCAAATAGTGAAAAACATACATGCAATCATTGGGCATTCAGTAAAACGAAACATCCAAACTAATTTTGAACTGAGTGTACTAAATAAACTAGCGATGTTACCTTGGGAAGATTATGAAAATCATGAATTTCAAATGAAATTAGAGATGATTAATCAAAGAGGTAGTACGTCCTTTCAACATTTAAGTGTTGATGCAACACAATATGTGATTAATACATTTATGTATATCGCTATTTATGTCACCATTGTAACTAGGTTAGATATCGTGATTGGTCTTGTTTTTCTTGCTGCTACAATTATGTATTTTGCAATTGGCTGGTACTTTGGACGCAAGCTCTACATGGTAAATAAAGACAACAATAAAAATTATCGAAAAATGTGGTATTTATATAAGAGTGGAGAGAACAAAGAGGTCCATCAAGACCAATTAGTAAATCGTTTGTATGGTTTTATTACAAAACGTTATGTAAAGGCATCAAAACAATTATATAGGGCAGATATAAAAGGAAGAACAAATGTTCGTTTATACATCTTGTTACCAAACATGGTATTTGCAGGAATTGCATTATGGCTTATGTATGTGGTAATTGGTGAAATGTCTGCAGGAACAAAAGACATTGGATATTTTGGAATGATTGTGACAACGATTATTAATTATAGAAATACATTAACTCGTTTTTCGATTCGAATGCAATGGACTGAGAGAAGCATTAATGTATACAAAGACTATATTGATTTAATCAGCAAATCAGATGACTATCATAATACTGAAAAAGAGTTGCCTGAGGAGTTTACTATTACGTTTGAAGATGTTTCATATCAGTATGTGCAAGCAGAATCAAATGCATTAAACAAACTAAATCTATCACTTAAATCACATGAAACACTTGCTATCGTAGGGGTGAATGGTAGTGGTAAGACAACCTTTGTTACATTACTACAAGAACTATCAAAGCGATACGAAGGTAAAGTATTTGTCAATGGCAAGTGCATCAATAATGAAATGGGGATTATACGAAACTCAACCAGTACTATTTTTCAGGATTTTGTAGAGTTTCAACTAACGATAAGAGAAAATATTCAACTCGGAGACATTACAAGAGATATATCTGATAATGAGATATGGGATATTTTAGAGAAAGTAAAGTTAAAAGAGTATGTTTCATCATTGCCAGATGGTATTGATACAATGCTGGGTCAAATTATGGATGGAACTGAATTATCAAAAGGGCAATGGCAACGACTTGCAGTTGCACGTTTGTTGGCGAATAAACACGCAAAGATCTGGGTGTTAGATGAACCGACAGCATATTTAGATCCAATTGCTGAAATTGATATGTATGAATTTATATATTCATTGAAAGAGGATCGAGCAGTTATCTTTATTTCTCACAGGTTGGGATTTGCCAAAAAGGCAGATCGTATTGTGGTATTTAAAGAGGGAACTGTGATTGAAGAAGGGCACCATAAAGAGCTTCTAGCTCAAAAAGGTGAATATGCTAGTATGTTTACAAAGCAGAAGGCTTGGTACGAATAGAGCACCTACATTGTAGGTGTTTTTATCTAATGTGTTCAAGAAACTCCCTCTTCAAGGATATTGATAATGTCATA
>CAZZAP010000049.1:0-4954 GCA_964652375.1 uncultured Candidatus Izemoplasmatales bacterium | reverse complement strand
ACTTCTGTTAAATCTACAGAAAATGATAATGCTTCTTTAACTGCATCTACCTTTTCTTGATCTGTTAATTCAACAACACAGTCTACATGATTTGGATCTTCATCACAATCAACTTCATTGTTTTTACACCCAACCAATAAAACTATCGATAATACTAAAACTAATGTTAATAAAATCTTTTTCATTCTTCATTTTCTCCTTCTTTATTTTCTTTAATCCCTAACGGATTTTGTAACCCTTTGTAATTATTTGGTAATGACAACCAGCGTTTTCTTAAAACATGCGCAGCCATTTTTGGCTGTCTATTACGAGTGAATACACCTTTTTTGTTTCCACCAACTCGCTTCAAATCTTGCTCTGTCGCAAAGTCTGCAAAGTTCCAAGGATGTTCACCTATTACGTTTGGTATTTGGTCAAATACTTCATGATACTTTTCTAAAAACTCAACATAGTATTCTTCTGAGAACATCGTACTTGGTAGCGCATGATATCCGCTCAATGTGTCTGCTCCATATTCTGCGATAATGATTGGCTTATTGTATGATTTGCTCCAATTTTCTAATCGGTGTTTTAAATCACCTTTTGCCATATGGAACTTTGCACCGAACAAATCGTACCATCCACTATATCTATTTAACATTAAAATATCACTTAAAGGTGAAACCTTACATTTATTCCATGGTGCTATTGCACAATTGACAAATACCAACGGTCTTTCCTGAATATCTAATGTTCTAGCGAAATCAAACACTTCTTTGAAATAGTCATATGCTTTGTCTTCATCACTTGCTGGTTCGTTTGCAATGCTCCACATTACAACACATGCATGATTAACATCTCTTTTTACCATTTCAACAAGCTGATTTTTATGGTTATCTATTAATGTTGTAAACACTCCATCTTCTTCAAAGAAAGGTTTGTCTCCCATAACAGATAAATCTGCAGAACGTTTCCACATACCTACAGCAGGTACTTCATCAATAACAACAATTCCATATTCATCTGCCAATTGATAAAATTCTTCTGGATAAGGATAATGTGATGTACGAACTGAGTTTGCACCAATCCATTTCAATAATTCAAAGTCTCTAATCATAACAGGTAAGTTTAATCCTTTTCCTATTAAGTCAAAGTCATCATGTTTTCCAAAACCTTTGAAATAAAATGGTTTGTCATTAATGTAAAAACGATTATCAATGACTTTTACTGTGCGAAGTCCAACGTTTAGGTAATACTCATCAACAGTCTCAGCATCACTTACTTTCACTACTAATTTGTAAAGATATGAGTCTAGTGGTTCCCATAGTCTTGGGTTTTTCACCACAACTTCTCCTGTTGCTCCTTGATTAGTTCCAACTAAATTATTATCTTCATCATACAGATTTATGGTGACATTTTCACTTCTACCAACTACATCCACCTCATACTGAATGATTCCTACACCTTCTTTGAAATCTGGCTTCGTACGAATATTTTCAATATACGTACTCGGTGTAGTATAGATAGTTACAGGTCGATGAATCCCACTGTAATTGAAGAAGTCAAATGAGGGCCTTTGAAATCTTTCACCGTTCCATTTAGTTTCAACTGTACCAACAGGAATTGTGTTCATACTTAACTCATTGTTGACACAAACTGATAATCTATTTTCATTATTCTCAAGTAAGTATGGAGTGATATCAAACTCAAATGGTAAATACCCTCCTTCATGATTGCCAAGATACGTACCATTTAACCAGACACTAGCTCTCATTGTAACTGAGCTAAAACGCAAGACATGTCTTTGCTCATTATTGTGATAGTAAAAGTCTTTTTGGTACCAAACATCTCCTAAGTGATCACGGATGTTAGCTTCTGTAAATAAATCATTGTAGCTAGAAGGAACGGCAATACTTCGATAATCTTCTAACCCAAGATACCACTCTTTGTTTCTTCCTTCATTCTTTTTGTCTACTTTAAATTTCCACAACCCATTCATATTAAATAGTTGTCTTGACGTTGTTACTTTTGGATATAAATAACTACTCATTCTACACCTACTTTCTATGAACAACTACATGATAGTTATTGTTATCTTCATACGGTAAATATGTACCTGTCCATTCCTTATCATTTACATATACCTTATTCATGTTGCTTTTCATATTTAATGTAATATTATATGTTGATTGTTTGTATGTTTTAGTAATTTCTATGTTTTCCCATCCTGTAACGTTCAAAGGTTCTAGATAAATTCCTTTTGTCGTAGATCTAATTCCTAGTATATACTCTATTAGTACCCAGATAATCCAAGCAGTTGTACCAGTTGAATTGTGTAAACTACTTCTTCCAAAGTTTACAGAATTTGTAAGTCCAAAATAGTAGTTTGGTATATAGAGAGGTATTTGTAAATCTTTGTTAGGATTATTTTTATTGTTAGGTAAAATCATTTTTATTGCCTCAACCGCATCATCCCCACGATTATTTAAGCAATCTGCGAATGATTTAAACAACTCTGCATGGCAATATATAGAACCATTTTCTGTTGTTCCTGCTAATTTAGCACTTAATCTACCTACTTGATCATTCCATTTTTGATAACTTGGGTCTAATAATTTATGACCTACATCTGTTTTAAGTGAATCGATTATTTTATAGATAGAACTGATTTCTTTCTCAGTAAATACATCTGTCATAAGAGCCCAAGTTTGAGGATTTAAATACACGCTTCCTTCTTCTTTTGATGCATCTCCAAATTTATTTCCATCATCATCATAACCTGCGATTAGATATCCATTCTCAAAACAGTGCTCTCTTACTGCTTTTGATAATGTTTGTTTTATATTTACTAGTTTTTGATGATCTTTCTCATTTAATTCTTTTGCATATGGTAGCATTCTATTAATCGCAAAGATAGTAGCTAGTGTATTCCACGTTGATTCACCACGACCTTTTCTACCAATACCATTGATTGGATCTGTCCAATCGCCATCTAACATCAAACACAATCCATGAGAACCAACTGTCTCTGACATGTATTCAATTGCCTTAATTAAGTGATTGTATATCGTGTCTTTTTGATCTGTTTCATGATAAGACACCAATTCACTTAGATAAGCGATATCTCCTAGTTGTTCTATTCCTGATAAGATGGTAATTACCAACCATACAGGTCCATCTGAATGATCAAGTAAGCAAAGTCCACCTTTTCCAACACCTTGATATGTCTGCCATTGTTTGATTGATCCATCAAGGTTTTGTGTTGATAGTACTTCCTTCATTACGTTAAACGCAAAGGTAGGATCTATCAGTGCATACCCCATAGCATCTTGAAGCTGATTTCTGATTGGAAATCTTCCTGCCAAACGATTATTTACTGACATGTTGTATAATTGTTTCTTTAACCAGAAGTTTACTAGATGATTTAACTCAATTTCTGGTGTATTAATCTGAAATACAGAGTTTTGCCTGTTGTAGAATTCTTCTACTTTTTCAGCTTCTACTGCAATTCCAGTTGTTAATAATTCATTCTTTCTATGTACTGCCTGTTCTTTCGTTAAAGCTGCTCCAAGGACAATAGTAATTGTTTTCTCCTCGTTACTACGTAGAGTTAATTTGTGCTGCATTGCACCACCTGTCTTATTAAACTCTTCTGTTTTGTTGGAGCAAGTGTCCTTTTCTACTGCAACAGGAACAACTCCGTGATCGGTGTTATAACCGATAAAATTACTCTTTGAGCAATCATACGAATCAGGAGTAACATCTGAAAACATATAAATTGTTTTATATCCGTTTCGTTCAACCCAGTTCTTCTCCTCATACTTTACGTGGTATGGGAACGATGTACTTATGATCATATCGTTATCCACATCATAAGTACATTTCGCTTCCATTACACCAGCGTATTCAAAATCAAATATAGAGAAGAGGGAAATAATTCTGTCTGTGTTTTTGTTATTTTTAATACCAATTTGCCAAATTTCGTTCATCCCTTTTGTAGGGACAAATACCCTAACTTTGACATCCAAATCATTTCGATTAGTTTGTAGTTCGCTATAACCTAATGAATGTATTAGTTTATAAGATTGATACGGTGTTGGAAGTTGTTTTTGATTAACGTTCCATACATCGTTTTCTTCTTTTATATAGAAAGCCTTATACCCATTCAAGTAGTTTCTTTTATTAAAATGTGGTTTCAATAGTTTTGAAGCTCCTTGAAGTGTTTCTGTTACATTCATGTAATATTCGTTGTTGATCAGGTAGTTGCTATAGTCGCCCTTTTGTAGTGGAGTGTATAAAATATACTGATCTCCCTGTTTATTAAAATGTGATTTCATATTATTCTCCTGTAATTCCTGTACGATCGATACTTTCAATAAAATACTTCTGAGTGAATAGATACAATATCACAAGTGGTGTTATTGAAATTAAAGTCGCCGCGAACTGAATAGATTCATTAAATACTAAGCCAATTTGAGAATAGTCAATTCCATCTTCTACTGGCATTGAATTCTCGAACATTGATTTGAACTGTTCAATTACCTGAGGTAATGTCATGTAAGCCTCTTGTAAATACCTTTCGGTAATATATAACTCATTCCAATGCCATATAATTGAATATAATCCAACTACTAAGAATGCAGGTTTTGCCATTGGAATAGCAATTCTAATAAATACGGTGAATGGTCCAGCTCCATCAACTTGAGCTGCTTCATCTAATACTTTTGGTGTCATTTTAAAGAACTGATAAAAGATTAAGATAAAGATTGATTGGTTAATACCTTGCCCTAAGGATGAAGGTATTATTAACGCTGACAACGACTTTAATAAGCCATACTGACTGTACAAAATGTACGATGGTACAAGTGTTACTGGTTTTGGCATAATATAGGTTATTACGATTAACACCAATACAACGTTTTTTCCTTTAAAATCGAATCTTGCTAATCCATATCCGATTAATGATGAGGAAATC
>CAZZAP010000048.1:0-6086 GCA_964652375.1 uncultured Candidatus Izemoplasmatales bacterium | reverse complement strand
GCGGCATACGATATGGAGGTACTTCTAAAATGAATTTACTTCCAGATCCTTTAAAATACGATAAGCTTAGTAGTTTGGCACTAAGTAATGTCACCATAATCCCTAGTAAATATAGTCCAAGCATAATGATTGCTCTGTATTTATCAAAGAAGATGTTTATAAATATAATATAAATAGGTATCCGAGCACTACAAGAAATAAACGGGATTGTAAGAATCGTTAAAATACGTTCTTTCTTATCGGCAATTGTTCTTGTAGCCATGATCGCAGGTACCGTGCACCCAAATCCAGTAATCATTGGGACGATACTCTTACCATTTAGTCCAAATTTGCTGAGGAATTGGTCCATTACAATCGCAACGCGTGCCATATAACCAGTTCCTTCTAGTAGTGCTAGTAGGAAGAATAGAATTAAGATTTGTGGTAAGAAGATTAATACCCCACCAACACCAGCGAGTATTCCATCAATAATTAACCCATAAGCAAAGCCTTCTATGCCAATAAAGGTGAGGAATGAGCCAATCGAGGCTGTAAATATATCAGCCCAAAAGACATCAAACTGATCGGTAAGCCACGTACCAAGTCCTAGTACATTCCCAAAGCTGATTTGGTAAATCCCAAGCATAATTGTAAAGAAGATTGGAATTCCCCATGCTGGATGTGTTAGAAATCGATCAATTTTTTGATTGTAGTACTTCGAATGTTCTTTTTCTTCTACTTGAATCATACATTCCTCTACTACTTCGCTTATAAATTGTCTTCTTGTATTGAAGATTGCTCCTTTTAAAGATAGGGCAATATCTTCTTTAATAACGCGTGTTTCTGTATCTTTAATAACTTGTCTTATTTTTTCCTCTTTTACAACATCAATGTATTTAAATACCCCTTCATTACCTTCTAGTAATTGCAGGGCTAACCACTTTTTCTTCACATGAAGAGTATCGTGACGAAGTAAGTCATGAATACGCTGCATCCCCCATTTAATGGCGTTTGGATAAGGAAGTTCTAATCCTTTGGTTGCGCGAATATGTTTAATTGCGGATACAACCATTTCTTGATCTTCTTTTTTTCGTTCTCTTGCGCTAATACTTACGGCAGAGGTATTTAATCGTTTTTCTAATTTTTGGACATCAATCACATACCCATTACTACGAAGTGCATCTTTTAAGTTTAATACAACAAGGGATGGTACCCCAAGTTCTAGTAATTGCACTGTCAAATGTAAATTACGTTTTAAATGAGTTGAATCGACAATATTAATAATACCGTTATAATGTTCTTTTAATAAGGAATACGTTACAATTCCTTCATCTTCACTTGTGGGAGCAACGTTGTACGTCCCTGGCAAATCGACCAGATTTGCTCCTTCAAAGCCTTTAATATGATGAACGCGTTTCTCAACGGTTACACCACTATAATTCCCTACATGAACATGTGATTGGGTAATAAAGTTAAAGAACGTACTTTTTCCAACGTTTGGATTACCAGCTAGTAAATAAATCATTTCTTTACCTCGATTTTTAAGGCGTCTTCTTTTCGAAGGCAAATTTCAATGTCATCTACTTCTATTAAGAAAAGTCGCTCAAAAGCGAGTTTATTTAATAGTATTACATGAGCTGATTCATAAATGCCTAAATCCATTAAACGTTCAATAAATTTTTTATCCAAGTCCCCTAGCGATGTAATTATCGCTTCTTCATCTCTTTCTAAGTCTGTTATGTTCATAGTTATCACTCCTATTTGGAATTATAATATATAAGTATTTTAAAATACAATGAAATTATAATTTTTCTAATTAGGTTTACAAAGTAAAGAAAAAAAGCTAGATTATCTAGCTTTTCCTAACGTACTAATAAAACAACTACCGTCTTTTTTACATGATTCTTTCTCATAATGATCACAACTACCTTCGACTACTAACTGTAGTTTCTTAATGTTGAAGTTTGTGAAGATTGCTTGTGATTTAATGATATCAAAAATCGTTGAATCATTAATTTCGATAATGTTGTTGTTTACCTTACAAGTAACATGAATGTGTGAATCTGCATTATGACTCTTCTCATCGATTGTTAAATCATAGTGTTTTTTCCCGTTGATAAAAATTTGCGCTACAATTTTATGTTCGAGTAAGAAGTCAATATTATTATACACAGTCCCTAAGTTATTAAACCCTCTTTTGCGGAGTTCATTATAGATTTCTTGGATGGTTAAGTGTTTTCCTTCTAATACATCTATAATCGCTCTTCTTTGTTTTGTGATTCGAATATTTTGTTTTCGTAAATCATTAAAAACCTTTTCTCTATCATCCATAAGTATCACCCATTGACATATTAACATTTTTCTAAATAAGAGTCTACTAAAATACTATAAAAAAAGAGAATTTTTTTCAATTAAGCATTCTCTTTTTCAATCTTTTCTTTTATTTTCCTTTCTACGAAAGGAGGTACAAAGCTACTTAATTCCCCTTTAAATAGCGCTATTTCCTTTACTGTTGTACTGCTTAAAAACGAGTATTTATTATCGGTCATAAAGAAGATACTATCGATTTCTTTTTCAAGTACCCTGTTTGCATGTGTCATCTGAAACTCATACTCAAAGTCTGTGACTGCTCGTAGTCCCCTTATGATGTGCGTAGCACCGATTTTTTTGGTTTGTTTTACCGTTAAATCATTACTGCAAAGCACATCGATTTTATCAAGGTGCATTTGCATCACTTTTTTTACCATTTCAACACGTTCTTCACATGTAAACATGGTATTTTTTATGACGTTCTCACTAATTACAATCACCAATTTATCAAATACTTTTAATGCACGTTCAGCAATGTCCATGTGTCCATAGGTAATTGGATCAAAACTACCTGGATAAACAGCTACTTTCATTTATATACCCCATTTCAAGAATGATATATTTGTAACACCAATCTTCTTTTCTTTATAACTTATTATATCAAATCCCTCTATGTTAAGCGAAACATTTTTACTATAAAGAGCAACAATAATCCCATCTTTTGCTAAAAGATTTTGTCTCTCAATCAGTGAAATGATTTCTTCGATTACATGTAACCTATAAGGTGGATCTAATAAAATAACATCAAATGTTTCGTTACTCGCGCTTAAAAACGATTGGTAATCAGAATGCTTTATGTCTGCTTTATCTCTAATACCAAGCATATCAATATTCTTTTGTGTTGTGGAGATTGCAAGGCGCTCTTTATCAACAAATACAGCGCGTTTTGCTCCTCTGCTGATGGCTTCAATTCCTAAGCTACCACTTCCAGAAAATAAATCAAGAACAGTTGCATCATATAAATATGACTGAATACTGTTAAAAATGGATTCTTTTACTTGATCTCTTGTTTCTCTTGTATTTTTTGAATCCACTTCATGTAACTTGCGATGACGAAATTCACCTGCTATCACTCTCATTGTATCACCTCATATAAGAAAAGGGCACTATGCCCTTTTTTATCCAAATGTAATTTCTTGTACCGCTTTGGCATCTAATTTTTCGATGAGAATTGTTACTAATTTTACCATTGCATCATAATCATCTTTGTGCATGATTGATGTATGAGAGTGGAGATAACGAACTGGTAAACACAATGCGATTGTTGGTGCACCTGCACCAACCATATGGATTGCTCCACCGTCTGTTCCACCTCTATCTAAATGCGTTAACTGGTATGGAATTTTATGTTCATCCGCAACCTTAAGTACAAAGTCACGAAGACCTTTGTGCCCAACCATGCTTCCATCTTTAAACATAATTCCAACACCTTTACCTAAGACAGTTTCCTTGCTTCCACCAGGAAAATCATAGGCAATTGTTGTATCGAGTGCAATACCGATATCAGGTAAGATAGTTTGTGCACTTGTTTTTGCACCACGAAGTCCTACTTCTTCCATCACAGTACCTACACCATAGTAAATATTATTATGTTTTTTATCTTGAATATTTTCTAATACTTCAATAGCAGCAGCACAACCAACTCGGTTATCCCATGCTTTTCCAAGTAAATATTTGTTGTTTTGTAATTCCGTATATTCGATAAACGGTGTAATCATATCACCAGGACGAATCCCAAGTGCTTTTACATCTTCTTTATTTTCACAACCAAGATCTAAATACATATTTTTCATTTCTACTGGTTTTTTACGTTCTTCCGGAGTTAAAATATGGGGAGCTTTTGCACCTATTACTGCTCGATACTCTTTCCCTTCACCTGTTGTAATAACCATTTGCTGGGCAAGCATTACTTGGCTCCACCAACCACCTGCTGGTGTAAACTTAACGTACCCTTCATCGGTAACATTTGTCACCATAAAACCAACTTCATCCATATGTCCTGCGACCATAATTTTTGGTCCATCAGGATTTCCAACTTTTGTAGCGATAACACTACCTAAATTATCAAAAGATACTTCTCCAAGGTCTTCCATTTTACGAGCCATATACGTGCGTACTTGACGCTCATTACCAGGAATCCCATTTAACATCGATAAATCTTTTAAGATATTTGACATTTGTTAATCTCCTTCTTAGTAAAATCACTAGAAATATTATACCATACTATTACAATAATCCAATTAAAAAACCCTAATTTAGGGTTTTTTAAAATTTCTCTTCGATTTTTTTAATTTGATTTGAGATAAACCTATCTAAAATGTTTAGGAAAATCTCTGCTTCTTCTTCGTCAATTCCTTTAACTAAGTCCTCAATACACGCATTCTCAATCATTCCCACTTCTTCACATAATCGTTCAGATCCACTGCTTACATATATATTTTGTATACGTTTGTCTTTGTCATTTTTTATACGTTCAATGTACCCGTCACGTTCAAGTCTACTTAGTACTCCACTTAGCGTTGCCTTATCAGTATCCATTTGCATTAAAATTTCTTTTGCTGTAATACCAGGTTCATTATTAATAACACGTAAGACCATTAATTGTGAATAAGTAATGTTTAATCGTTCAAGATGTCTGGACATTAATCTCTTATATAGCATGCTACTTTTATTTAGTTTATAACACATTTCTTTAACCATAAGAGAGACCTCCTTTTTGTTTTGTCTACAAACTAATTATACATATAATAGCGTATTTGTCAAAAAATTATTTCATTTTTTACAGAATAATCAGGAAGAATATATAATGTGCAATGTGGATAACTTTTAATTTCAGTCAATCATTGACTCAGGTTATATCTTCTCTTTGTATATTATACTTATATACCTTTATTGTAACCATATTTTACTTCTTGACTATAATTAATAATCAACTTGTTATTTCGTATAAGAAGTAGAATATAGTCAATGACTATGTTGGGTTTCGTGTTTCACTCTTAAGCGCAAAAAAAAAAGATGACGAGTTTCTCGTCATCTTTACATAACTACATGATCTTGAGCTGGTTCTTCTTCGGTAACAGGTAGTTCTTTTTCAACTGTTTTATCTTTTGTATCTGCCACTTCTTTTGGCATATGAAGTTGTTTTTGATAGCGATATTGTCTGTAGCCATTAAATCCGTCATACGATAGGTAAGCAGCTGATCCGATTGAGAATATCAAGATAACATTTATAATCACTGCAGGTGTGAAATCACCCCATGTTGTGAAGATGTATGTCCCCACAATTAATGCTGCGATGTGGAATAAGTATAGCGGTAAATCGCTTTTTTCATCCCCGTGTGAAACACTATAGAAGTGAACACTACCACGAATGATTAAGTAACTACCTAAAATGTAACTGAATAATCCATCAATTGGTTTGTCTAGTGTTAATGGGAAAATAATTAAGACAAGCCCCATCATTACACCAACGGTTATTTCGATGATATTGATGGTTTTGATTAAGTCACTCTTTTGTGTCTTCACAAATGGAACTAGACGTACCATACTGTAAATAATCATAACACTTCCGATAAATCCTTCGACAATCCCGCTGTCTTGTTTGATTTTTAGAAATATTGATAAACCTACTAATAATGCGGCTCCAACGAGTTTTATCGCCCAGCCATAATTCTTAATTGCCCTCATATAAATCCTTGTATAATTAAATTGAATTAATTTAACTATACTCTCCTTTC
>CAZZAP010000047.1:0-8782 GCA_964652375.1 uncultured Candidatus Izemoplasmatales bacterium | reverse complement strand
TACTCGTTTTTTGCTTTTAGTTCTCAATGTCAGTTCTTAACTTAATGACATTGGCGAACTATAGCCTCCTTTTTTTAATATCTCAAAATAGAAGATGATGTCCTTTTTTATGATATAATAACAGTATAAAGGAGATGATTTGAATGGGAGATTTGTTAATACTATTATTATTTTTTGTTTTTGTGTTCTTACTAGCAGGAATACGCATTGATCGAGAATATGAAAGAAGTGTTGTATTTCGATTGGGAAAATACAAACATATTAAGGGACCAGGAATCTATTGGATAATTCCGTTGATTGATATTAAGAAAAAGGCTGATTTACGTATTAGAACACTTGATATTGCCTCACAAGAAACAGTTACAAGGGATAGTGTAACCATTCGTATAGATGCAGTACTTTATTACCGAGTAGAGTTTCCAGACAAAGCGATAATCAAAGTAAGAAATTACCAACAAGCAATTGCGCAAAAGGCACTAACTTCATTACGTAATGTCATTGGCCAACACAATTTAGATGAAGTATTAAATGATCGCACGTCTATTAGTGAAGCAATCAGTGAAATCGTTGATCACGTTAGTGATGAATGGGGATTAAAGGTATCATCAATTGACATCAAAGATGTTGAAATACCAAAAGATATGCAAAGAGCTATGGCAAAAGAAGCGGAAGCTATTCGTGAAAAAAGAGCAAGAATCATTAAAGCAGAAGCAGAGCAGGAAGCAGCGCTAAAATTATCAAAAGCAGCTCTTCAAATAAGTGAAAATCCTCTTGCACTTGAATTAAGAAGAATGCAAATGGTAACAGAAGTAGGTGCAGAACAAAATACAACGACACTTCTAATGATGCCATCTGAGTTTGTGAATCTTGCAAAATCAATTACTGAAAAACTAACAGTCGAGAAAAAGTAAAAAAAACATTACCTCTTGAAGGTAATGTTTTTTATAATTTCTTAATAAATAGAATCTCATTATCTCTTTCAACTGGAAGATATCGATTTGCCAGTAACTCATGCAGTATAACTGAATCTTCTTTTTTGATAATAACTCGTAGTAAGTTAATACCATTTGATTTTGCGATTTTTTCTGATGCTTCAAGTAAATTTGAAAGAACATCTTTATTGTTTTCTGTGTATTGGATTGATTCGATGTAACCATCTTTATAAGACCCCAATGGAATTGAGAACTCCGATGTATAAATGGTAATATATCCATGTATCTGATTGATTTCTTTTGCCAAGACAAGAATAAAAGCCTCATCAATCATAGGAGTAGTATCAACTAAGAAATCTAATTGATCAAACACTTCTGTTTTGTATTCAACGTATTTTATTTTTTCTATTGTACTTCTTAGGATTTCAATTGGATTTCCTTCTAAGACTTTGATATGAAGTAGTCCTTTTAAAATGGCTAGTCCAAGAGAAACATACGTTACAGCTACCATTATAATAAGGGCCTCAATGTGCAACGTGCCACTCATAAAACCAGAAGCGCCTAGTATTGTGAAAACGTTAAAAATCATAAATGTTCGAACATAAAATAGAAGTAGCTTATGATGATATGTTTTGTTTACGATTTTCACAATAAAATCAACAATGAGGAAGAATGGATATAAAATACCAAGAGTTAGTATAAACTTTTCATCCATATCAAACTCAGCAGCAGCAATTGATAAAATAGTAACTAAAATGATATTCATGATTTTAAAGAAGTCAAACATCTTATAGGATATTACTCGATATGCATAATAAAGAACGATGATTGTAATTACAGGGACATAAAGAACAATTAATAATGTATCAAAACTTGTACTAGCAACACAATCATAACTCGCAAAACCACAACCTGTCATAATCACGTACAAGAAGTCATAAACTAAGAAAATTGGTAGTAATAACCATAATTCGAACGGTTGTAATTTTTTTGATAGCAGCAAGTAATATACTGAAAGCACAATTAATAATGCTAAATATACTGTAACAACATTATCAATTTTCATTAAGTTTTGGAATGTATAGAAGTACATAACAACATTCCCAGTAAAACCAAATAGTAAATATTTCAT
Source organism: uncultured Candidatus Izemoplasmatales bacterium (assembly GCA_964652375.1). Classification (GTDB taxonomy): domain Bacteria; phylum Bacillota_I; class Bacilli_A; order Izemoplasmatales; family Izemoplasmataceae; genus CAZZAP01. Next base: position 6,718 of record CAZZAP010000047.1, on the reverse strand, counting down.
TTCTGTTTTACTTGGAATATGAAGTTTATTCTTTATGATTAGTAAGTAACAGATAAGCGCAATTACCACAAGTAATATAAGGTTGATATACAGTGTAATAATATGAGAACTGTCATATGCTGATTCATTATAAATTAGCACTAATCCCCAAATGAATGGTGGATAGATAAAGAACATGTAAGTAAGTATGTAATACATCTTTTCAATTCGTTTCATATAAATACCTCCTTTTCTTCTATATCTTAATTATAATCTAATTTCCTTAAATATAAAACAATATAAATAATAACGGTTCTCTTCTTGGGTATTATTCAGAGAATAAGTATTGCATAAAATATGCAGTATGTTATAATAAATTGTAAATTGAAGAAAAAGATAAGTAGGTATATGTTTGCTAATAGAGAGCTAGCGGTTGGTGTAAGCTAGTAGAAGGATATACTGAAGCTACTTTGGAGAGATATGAAAACATATCCGTATATTCTGCGTTAAAGAATAGAGCGCTAGGAAACTAGAACATAGGTGGTACCGCGGTTTATAATCGTCCTTATCTTTTGATAGGGGCGTTTTTTATATTAAAGGAGTGATTTATATGAAACAACTTACAACAAATGAAATACGTAATTTATGGTTACAATTTTTTAAAGAAAAAGGACATAATATCGAAGAAAGCGCTAGCTTAATTCCGAATAATGATCCTACTTTACTATGGATAAATGCAGGAGTAGCACCATTAAAGAAATACTTTGATGGAAGTGTAATTCCAAGTAATCCAAGAATTGTAAATGCACAAAAATGCATCCGTACAAACGATATCGAAAATGTAGGGAAAACAGCAAGACACCAAACCTTTTTTGAAATGCTCGGGAATTTTAGTATTGGTGATTATTTTAGAGATGAAATTATCCCTTGGGCATGGGAATTAATGACTGATAACAAGTGGTTTGGTATTGACAAAGATAAACTCTATTTTACAATATATCCAACCGATGATGATACCTTTAAAGCATGGGTGAACGTGGGTGTAGACCCATCACGCATCATTCGAACAAACTATAATTTCTGGGAAATTGGGGAAGGTCCATGTGGCCCTTGTACTGAAATCTTTTATGATAGAGGAATTGAGTATGGAGATGTCGATATTTCGTATATTGAAAATGACATTGAAAATGAACGTTATGTAGAATTTTGGAACATCGTTTTTAGTCAATTTAACGGGAAAGCAGAACTAGATAGAAGTGAGTATCCAGAGCTTCCAAGTAAAAATATTGATACGGGTATGGGGCTTGAAAGAATCAGTTGCCTCTTACAAGATGTACCAACAAACTTCGAAACGGATACCTTTATGACAATCATTAAAGATATTGAAAAATTAACAGGTAAAACATACAATGGTCAAATGTCATTCAAGGTAATCGCAGACCATGTACGTACTGTCGTATTTGCTGTAACAGATGGTGCAGTATTATCAAATGAAGGACGAGGATACGTCCTAAGAAGAATTCTTCGTAGAGCTGTGAAATACGGTAAAAGTCTTGGAATGACAAAACCGTTCTTATATAAACTTGTTGACTCTATTATACGAGCAATGGGTGAGTTCTATACAAAACTAGAATCAACAAAAGAACTAACACAAAAAATTATCAAATTAGAAGAAGAAAAATTCTTTGAAACACTAGATAAAGGTGAAAAGATCCTTGATGAAATGATTAATAAATCAACTAACACTATCATTAGTGGTGAAGATGCATTCAAACTGTATGATACATATGGATTCCCTGTTGAACTTACAGAAGAAATCGCAGAAGAATCAGGGTTTGGTGTCGATAAAGAAGGATTTAAAGCAGAGATGGAAAAACAAAAAGAACGCGCAAGAAGTGCTCGAAAAGGCGCAGGTTCTATGAAGACTCAAAATGAAGACTATATAAACTTCACGCAAAAAGATACCTTCACAGGATACGAAACACTTGTACAAGAAACAGTAGTTTTAAAATCCTTTGAAGAAGGGGTAGTACTTGAAAAGACACCGTTCTATGCAGAAAGTGGTGGACAAGTATCCGATAAAGGAATCATCAAAAATGGTGATAAGACCTATGTTGTTCAGGACGTGCAAAAATTACCTAATGGTCAATTCCTTCATTACCTACGTGATAACACGTTAAATGATGGTGATCATGTCACTGCAACTGTTGATGAAGATGTTCGAAAACTAACAATGTATAACCACAGTGCTACTCATCTATTATTCGCTGCACTACGAGAAGTAGTTGGAGAACATGTATCACAACAAGGTTCAAATGTATCGAGTGAAGCGTTACGTTTTGATTTTAATAACTACGATAATCTAGATGACAGCACACTTCTGAAAATTGAAGATATTGTAAATCAAAAAATTAAAGAGAATATCACAGTTGATATTCAAGAAAGAACGATCGATGAAGCAAAAGAGATGGGTGCTATTGCTGAATTTGGTGAAAAATACAGTGATAAAGTTCGCGTTGTAAACATGGATTACACTGTTGATTTATGTGGTGGAACACATGTTTCAAGTACTGGTGTAATCAAACGATTCGCAATCGGTAGTATCGAATCAAAAGGTTCAGGTATCTATCGAATCAGTGGATTTGCGAATGACGCTATAGAAAACATTCGTAATTTATTTATTGGGTTCCATAAAGAAATGGATAAATTACAAGGCAAAGTTGATAAGATTTTAGAGGATGCGTATGCAAATGACATTCAACTCTCATGGGAGTTTACTAGAAACGAAAACATACTAGGTTCGTATCAAGATATTATTAATAAACGTCTTGAATTCCAAAGAATGGGAGATTTAGCAAGAGAGCTAGATAAAGAACTTAAAGAACAATTACGACAAAAGGCATTTGGAGATATTGATAGTCTACTTAAACAAAAAGAGGGGAACAACTTAGTAATTAAAGTAGAAGGTGTGGATAAAAACGCACTTCGTCCTCTTACAGATCGATTATTAGATAAGTTAGGTAAAGGGTTTGTTTTTATTGCCAATATTTCAGGTGGCAAAGTAACATTTATAGCAAAAAGTAACAGTGATGTACATGCAGGAAACATTGCTAAAGCCGCTGCAAAAGTAACTGGTGGAGGTGGCGGAGGTCGACCTGACTTTGCCCAAGCTGGTGGGAAAGATACATCGAAAGTTGACGAGGCTATTAACCACGTAAAGGAATTATTAAAGTGAGAAAACTAGGTCTCGATTTAGGAAACAAAACCCTTGGAATAGCAATTAGTGATGAACTTGGCTTCTTAGCGAGAGGTTTAGAAACCTTTCGCTTTGAAGAAAAAGATTTTGACAAGGCACTGGACTATACAATTGATATCATTTCAACGTATAATATAGATGGAGTAGTACTAGGTTTACCAAAAAATATGGATGGTAGTATTGGTGAACAAGGACAAATCTGTTTAGATTTTAAAGCGAAATTAGAAGAAAAAACAACCATCCCAATTACAATGTGGGATGAACGATTAACAAGTAAAATGGCTAGCAACATGATGATTAGCCAAAATCTAAAAAAGAAACAACGAAAAAAAGATATCGATAAAATGGCTGCAGTTATCATTTTACAAGGATATCTTGAACGCGTTGGATAGGAGAAGTATATGAACGAGAAAGAATTTATTGTTGTAGACGAAGATGGTGTTGAAACAGAATTTGAAGTAGTACTTACTTTTAAAAATGATGAGTTTAACAAATCATATGTCATCTACAAATTACCAGGAGAAGACCAAGATGAAGTATTTGCCGCTATCTATGATGCTGAAGCAAAAAACGGCGGAAAACTGATTCAAATTGAATCAGATGAAGAATGGGATATGATTGAAGAAGTACTAAACGCATTTTTAGACGAAGAGGAATAACATATGAATGAAGTGTATCTACAAAAAATGAATCAAAAAGAGACGAATGAGACATTGGTTTCTTTAAGGACGTATGCACTTCATAATAACGTCCCAATCATTACCTATGAAGGAATTCAGTTTTTAAACCAAATCATTCAATTACGAGACGTAAAACGCGTTCTTGAAATAGGGACAGCCATTGGATACTCAGCAATCAACATGGTAATGAACACGACAACTGACGTGGTTACAATAGAGCGAGATGAAGCAATGTATCAACAGGCAAAAGAAAATATTGTAAAAGCTGGACTTACCTCGCGTATCACACAAATACACGCAGATGCATTACAAGTAGACGAATCAACTCTTGGAATGTTTGATCTCATTTTTATTGATGCTGCAAAAGCGCAAAGCATAAAGTTTTTTGAAAAGTATGAAGTATGTTTAAATAAAAGAGGAGTTATTGTCACAGATAACCTATTATTTCACGGTTTAGTATACAAAGAAGTACGAGATCGCAACTTAAAACAATTGGTGCGAAAAATTAACACATTTAATGAATACGTCGTAAACCGTGAACAATATCATACATTCATCTACAACATCGGTGATGGAATGAGTGTAAGTATTAGAAAGGTGTGATTCAATTGAAACTTGCTGTAACGCCATTCAATGTATCAAGCATTAAACAACTAAGTAAACACGGCGCAGATGTTTTTATCATTGGTAATGAAGAGTATGCGAATCGTCTTGTACATTCATTCTCAATGGTTGAAATCACAGATGCTGTAACAGAAATCAAACAAGAACAAAAAGAAGTATATATTAGTGTAAACTTAATTTTACACAACGCCGATATTAAACCTGTATCGGACTTTTTAGATTTTATCGCAAAATTAGATGTAGATGGGATTATCTTTGCTGACCTAGGAATATACATAATCGCAAAGAAAAAAGGCTTAGAATCTAAATTAATCTACAATCCTGAAACGTTAAATACTAGTTCCTACGATCCAATCTATTGGGGTAAAAAGAACATCAAAGGTCTTACTATTTCAAGAGAAATCACCTTGGAAGATATACAGGAAATATGTGAAGATAGTCCAATAGAAATTTCTCTAATTGGGCACGGACACTTAAACATGTTTCACAGTAGAAGACCATTAATTGAAAATTTCTTTAAGTATACAAAAGAAGAATACGAAACATTCATTAATAACCGAAATCTTCGCATTGTTGAAGAAATACGAAACGAAGCATACCCGATTTTCCAAGACAATCATGGAACACATATCTTCCGTGAAAAAGCACTTGAATCATATAAAGAAATGACAATCTTAAAGAAACATTTAGATGTATTTTTTATTGATGGTATTTTTAAAGATACAAACTACTTACTTGATACTTTGAAAAACTATCACGCATTACTAGAAAAAGACAACCTAGAATTTGCGGAAAAACTAACAAAAATTTATCAGAAAGATCATGACTCTGGATTCTTATATAAGAAAACAGTCTATGATAAATACTAGGAGGTAATAATGATGAAAAAACCAGAACTATTAGCTCCTGCGGGAAACCTAGAGAAATTAAAAATAGCCTTCATGTATGGCGCTGACGCTGTCTTTATTGGTGGCAAAAAATTTAGTTTACGCGCTCGCGCTTCTAACTTCGATATTCCCGATATTAAAGAAGCCTGCGACTTTGCACATGAACGTGGTAAAAAAGTATACGTCACAACAAACATCTTTCCACACAATGATAATCTTGAAGGATTGGTTGAATACCTTCAAGACTTAGAAACAGCTGGAGTAGACGCGATTATTTGCGCTTCACCAGTAATCATCGATACTGCAAAAGAACATACAAACCTAGAAATACATATTTCAACCCAACAATCTTCGTCAAACTATGAATCAGTAAACTTTTGGTATAATGAAGGAATCAAACGCGTTGTATTAGCACGAGAACTAAATAAATTTGAAATCCAAGAACTGAGAGAAAACACAGAGTGTGACATCGAAGTATTCATTCATGGTGGAATGTGTGTCTCTTACTCAGGAAGATGCACATTATCAAATAACATGACTGATAGAGACGCAAACCGCGGAGGTTGCGCTCATAGTTGCCGCTGGAATTATGATATTTTTGACGGTGATCAAAAATTAAACAAAGACATCTCATTCGCAATGAGTAGTAAAGATCTCCAAACAGTAAAACACATCAGTGACTTAATCGATATTGGCGTAGACTCACTTAAAATTGAAGGAAGAATGAAATCCATCCATTACATCGCCACTGTTGTAAATACATATCGTAAATTAATTGATGACATCTGTGATGATTATCAAATTGATTTACCGAAATACCTACTCGAAATCAAAAAAGCTGAAAATCGATTAACCTCTCATGGCTTTATGGAAGGCATGACAACCATCAATGAACAGCTATATAATATGAGAAGTGAAAACCCAACACAAGAATTTATTGGAATCATCAAAGACTACGACAAAGAAACATTCATTGCCACCGTTGAACAACGTAATTACTTTACACCAGGTGATGAAGTAGAAGTGTTTAGTCCAAACTTCCAACCCCTAAAATTTAAAGTAGAAGATATACTTGATGTTGATGGCAATCTACTTGACGCAGCACGTCACCCAAAACAATTACTTAAAATCTTTATTCCATTTCAAGTAAATGAATTTGATATGATTCGAAAAATCAAATAAAAAAACAATCCTTTTCATGATATAATATTACTAGCAAAGGGATAAAAAGTTACACCTTTGTGTAACTTTTTTTATTGGAGGTATGTATGAAAAAACTACTACTTACACTA
>CAZZAP010000046.1:0-8855 GCA_964652375.1 uncultured Candidatus Izemoplasmatales bacterium | reverse complement strand
TTAATTGAGCATTAGAAAAGCCTGCGATTTCTCACAGACTTTTTCAGTAAGCTCTTAAAATAGCGCTTTTTTTATTTGAAGTTAAGTGTTATAATGACGGCGAAGAGGTGATAATTATGAATAAAGCAGTACTCGTTGGCGCGGACTTAAAACAAGATGGTATGATTGATTACTATATGGATGAATTACATAATTTAGCAGAGGCAAAAAATTTGGAAGTAGTATACACACTTACACAAGCAATTAATCGTATCACTCCGAACTTCTATATTGGCTCAGGTAAAGTAAAAGAAGTAAAAACATTCGTGACAAATCTAGACGCTGACATGGTTATATTCAACGATGAATTATCAGGCTCTCAACTACGAAATCTTGAAAACGAAATCGGATGCAGAGTAATCGACAGAACACTGTTGATTTTGGACATTTTTGCGGAAAGAGCAAGAACAAAAGAATCAATGTTACAGGTCGAAATCGCTCAATTAGAATATATGTTACCTAGATTAATAGGACTTAAAGAATCATTAAACAGACAACAAGGTGGAATCGGACTCAAAGGTCCAGGTGAAAAGAAACTCGAGTTAGATCGTAGACGTATTTTAAACGATGTCACTCAATTAAAAAGAGAATTAAAAGAAGTTGTAAAATCACGTAAAATCCAACGTAAAAATAGAAATAGAAGCAACGTAAAAAAAGTAGCTATCGTCGGATACACAAATGCTGGGAAATCCACTCTATTAAACAACTTAGTAGCGTTAACTCACAAGGATTTATCAAAGCAAGTACTAGAAAAAAACATGTTATTTGCAACCCTTGAAACATCTACCAGAAATATCTCATTAGAAGATAACAAAGAGTTTATTTTAACAGATACCGTTGGATTTGTTTCAAACCTACCACACAAACTTGTTGAATCATTTAAATCAACATTAGAAGAGATTACAGAAGCAGATTTACTCTTGCATGTTGTTGATTCAAGCAATCCATATCACGAAAAACAAATCAATGTCACAAATCAAACCCTTGCGGAAATTGGTGTACATGATGTTGAAACGTTGTATGTTTACAACAAAGCAGACTTACCTGAAGAAATACCTACACCAAGCCATTTTCCAGCAGTTATAGTGTCATTAAAATCTGATGAAGGAACCGAAGTAGTGTTAGAACGATTAAAAGAAATGTTATACAAGGATTACCAAGAAACCACACTACTCATTCCCTATGCTGAAGGAGAATTACTATCAACTCTAAATAATTCATGCAATGTCCTACATCAAGATTACAATGATGATGGGACAATCGTTACTGCAGAGTTAAGTCCAATACAAATTGGAAAATACGCCAACTACATACAAAAATAAGACTTCCAACGAAGTCTTATTTTTTTATTTACCTAAGTATATTTCATACTCATCTAGTATTTTAATCAACTCTTCTTTTTGGCTCACTTTAGCCAATTCCCGCTTAACATGGGTAGCACCCTTCATCCCTTTAACATACCAAGCTGCGTGCGATCTCATTTCAAGCAAGGCTATTTTTTCACCTTTTAAATCTATTAAACGATTCATATGATCGATAATATGTTTTTTCTTTTCTTGAAAGGTAAACTCTTTTTGATATGTACCTGTTTCCAAATAATCAACCGTTTGTTTTACTAACCACGGATTACCTAGAACTCCTCTACCGATCATAACGGCATCACAACCTGTTTCATCTAACATTCTCTTCGCATCTTCAGGAGAAGTTATATCACCATTTCCAATAACTGGTACACTTACGGCTTCTTTTACTTGTTTAATCATATCCCAATCTGCTTTTCCACTATACATCTGGCTTCTTGTTCTACCGTGTATCGCAATTGCTTTCGCACCAGCTTTTTCGCATAATTGAGCGACTTCTACGCAGTTTACAGTCTGAAAGTTCCACCCGGTTCTCATTTTCACTGTAACTGGTTTATCCACTTGATCAACAACACGTTTCACAATGTCATAAATCTTCATTGGTTCTAACATCAACTTGGCTCCAGCGTCACTTTTAACAATTTTTGTAACTGGGCACCCTAAATTTATATCGATAATATCACAATCAGATTCTTTTTCAATGATTTTTGCACCTTCTACAATGCTTTCTTTATCTCCACCAAAAACCTGCATAGTTAAAGGCTTTTCCCCCTCAACAACTTGAATCATTTTTAACGTTTTTTTATTTCGAAAACCAAGTGCCTTATCACTTACCATTTCAGCGTATATTAACCCTGCACCAAACTCTTTTACGATTGTACGAAAGGCAATATTAGAAACACCAGCCATCGGTGCAATGACAACTTGATTCTTTATTTCAATATCTCCAATTTTAAACATTTTTTAATCACATCCAATTTATATTCTCTACCATTTTACATAATAGTTTGAATAATTGCAAAGTCTATGATTTTATTTATTCAAAAAGTTTGATATAATATGCAATGGTGATAAAAATGAAAGATTATTTAGTAAAAGCATATGCCTTTGATGGCACAGTAAGATTGTACACTGCTTCAACAACTCAATTAGTAGAACACGCACGAAAAACACATGATTTATGGCCTACCAGCGCTGCTGCACTCGGTAGATTACTCACTTCAAGTGTTGTGATGGGTGCAATGTACAAAGGCGATGTTGAATTAACAATTCGCGTAGAAGGAGAAGGTCCTTTAGGCGGAATGGTAGCAACAACCAATACAAAAGGTGAAGTAAGAGGTTATGTAGGTAACCCTCATGTTTTCTTACAGTATACTAGTGGTAAATTAAACGTTGGGCAAGCAGTAGGAAACGGCTTTATTCATGTCACAAAAGACTTAAAGGTTCGCGACATGTTCACAAGTAGTGCCGCGATTCAAACCGGCGAAATAGCTGAAGACTTTGCGTATTATTTCACTGCATCAGAACAAATCCCAAGTGCAGTTGGTCTTGGTGTATTAGTCGAAGAAGACAACAGCGTTCGAGCATCTGGTGGTTTTATTTTACAAATCATGCCAGGATGTAAAACCAAAACGATCGAAAAAATAGATACGATTTTAAACGAACTAAAACCTGTAAGTGAAATGATTGATGAAGGGTATACTCCAGAAGATATGATTCTAGCAATAACTGGTGATGATCATCAGTTACTTGAAAAATTAGATTTATCGTATACCTGTAATTGCACAAAAGAAAAATTTGAAAAAGGATTAATCAGTCTTGGGGCAGATGAACTACGCACGTTACTCGATGATGAAAAAGACACAGAAACAAGCTGTCACTTCTGTAACGAGACATACACATTCAGTAATGATGATATAAAAACGCTTATTAAGGAAATAGAAAAGAGCTAATCTAGCTCTTTTTTTTGTAGATTTTTTATGTCTTTGTACGTATAGTCCTTATGAAAGAGTTCTTTTGAAGAACAAGCTACTGCACCACATACATTCGCAAAACGAAGGGCTTTACCAATGTTCTTTGTCTTCAAATACTCTACTACAAACCCTGCAGTAAAACTATCCCCAGCACCATTTGCATCAACAAACGCTTAACCATCAAAAATTTGCCCTCTATGCCATTTTCCACTAGAATCCTGCGCAATATACCCTTCACTCCCTAAAGTTACTACGGATAAAAGTTTCCCACATTCTATATGACTTTCAATGTATGCTTTTTGGTTCTCAATACCTACTCCACTGGTAAAGACAATATCTGCTGCTTGTAAAAACTCTTTGTGGTATTCATTTTTACCATCATAATCATGCAAATCAACAACACATGTTTTTTCATGTTTTTTTAATATCGGTATAAATCCCCTTGCAAAGTCATTGATATTTAATAATACAATGTCTGCTTTTTTGATTAGATGTTCATACTGAAGAGGGTTTATCCCTAGTTCATCACTAGGGTATGATGTTGTAGCACTAATTCGATTTCCAGATCCATGCATGATGTTCGTATGCGCAATTGAAACATCGGATTCATAGTAATGCACGTCAATAGTATTAGCACTCAAATACTTCTTGATTTTTGTTCCTTGTTCGTCTTTGCCAATCACAGTAATAAGTGAGTTATCAATTCCTAAAGAAGCTAAACAAAGCGCTTTTCCAGCACCAGTACTACCGATAGCATGATACGTTTCTTTTGCCCATAGATGCAAATCACTTTTGAACTCTTGAAACTCATGGACTTGTATAATAGTATCATATGCAACAGATCCAATATTTACAATGTACATCAAATCACCTCAAGTAAATTATAGACATTAAATTGTAATATCGGAAGCGAATACAAGAAAAAACCATAAGAAAACCGTTTCTTTTTATCGAAACGGTCTTTTTATTACATTACTTTTAAGTATTTTTTAATTTCCCATTCAGTAACACTTGTTCTGAAATCGTCCCATTCTTTTGTTTTTGCTTCAACAAATTTATCAACAACATGTGCACCAAGTGCTTCTTGTACAGTGTCATTACGTTTAAGCTCTTTTAAAGCATCTTTTAAGTTTTCTGGTAAATTCTCAATTCCTAATGCTTCTCTTTCTACACGATCTAGCTCATAAAGGTTGATATAAACTCGTTCTTTACATTCTAGTTTCTTTTCAACACCTTCTAACCCTGATGCTAAAATAGCTGACATAGCTAAATATGGGTTTGCTGATGGGTCTACACTACGAATCTCTGTACGAGTTGCTCTTCCTCTTTTGGCAGGAATACGAATCATTGCAGATCTATTTGCATCACTCCATGATACATAACAAGGTGCTTCATATCCTGGAATTAAACGTTTGTATGAGTTTACAGTTGGGTTTGTTACTGCAGTAAATGCTCTCGCATTTTTCATAATTCCTGCAATCCAGTACAATGCAGTCTTGCTTAATCCAATTTCTCCTTTAGGATCTGCAAACGCGTTATTACCGTCTTTATCCGTTAAAGAACAGTTTGTATGCATCCCTGAACCATTGATTTCACTTAATGGTTTTGGCATAAATGTTGCGTGTAATCCATGGCGTTTTGCAACATTCTTAACAACCAACTTAAATGTTTGTAATTTATCGCACCCTTCTAAGGCATTTTCAAACTCAAAGTTAATCTCATGTTGTCCTGGAGCAACCTCATGATGCGATGCTTCCATATTGAATCCAATCTTCTCAAGTTCTAACACGATGTCTCTACGGCAATCTTCTGCACCATCTACTGGCGCTAAATCGAAGTATCCACCATCATCATTAAACTCTAATGTTGGTTGTCCTTTGTCATCAAGTTTGAATAAGAAAAACTCTGGTTCTAATCCAATATTGAATTTACTATATCCTAATTTGTGCATTTTTTCTAAGTTTTTCTTTAATACTTGTCTTGGGTCTCCTGCAAATGGTGTCCCATCTGGTAAGTACACGTCACAAATTAATCGAGCAACTTTTCCGTAAGTAGTTTGCTCCCATGTGTGAATCAACCATGTGTCGTAATCTGGACGTAAATACATATCCGCTTCTTGAATACGTACAAATCCGTCAATTGATGATCCATCAAACATAATTTCATTATCCAGTGCACCTTCTAAAATACGAACTGGAATCTCAACGTTTTTAATAACTCCGTTAATGTCCGTAAAACATAACCTTACATACTTTACATTTTCCTCTTCAGCAATGCGTAAAATGTCTTCTTTTGAATATTTTGGCATAATATTCCTCCTATTTTTTCATATCGCGTCATAATCAATAAAAATGGTGCCAAAAATGCAATACTTGCATCGACACCATTGTGTTTTATATATTTGTTTTTTTTATCGAGACGCCCTTGTCTACAATTTTGATTATAGGAAGTTGTGATTTAAATGTCAATCTTATTTTGAATGATAAGGTTTACAATCCTTTTTCGTGGTAACCTCAGATCCATACATTTTCGTTGGATAAATTGATGAGACTCCTCTTCGCTAAGCCCTTTAGACATTAAAATCCGTTTCGCTTTGCTTGTGTTTTTTAATAAATCTATTTGATCTTTAAGCTTCTTATTTTCATGTTTTAAGTTCTTTATGGTATGAATATACCGTTGTGAAAACTCAATACTATGTTTCAATTCTACTGCAAGATCAATCTCACTTATCACACCAAAATAGATATCGTTCATGACAGAATAAAACTGCCCAATTGATAATGTCTTAGAAATATACAAGACAATTGCTTTTTTCTCTAAAACGATCTGTTCAATCAATTTTGGTAAATTGGGAGTTGTATGTTCCGAAGAAAAAATGATGTAATCATAGTTTATAACTGTTAATCTGGTTACTTTATCAATAATCTCGCCATTAAAATTATTGTTTTGTAACACTCTCATGATTCTTCGTTCCAAATTCCCATTACTTCTAACAACTGCAATTTTCATAAAATCACTCCTTTGTGATTAATTGCATCTATAGATTAATAGTTTAATGGATATTTATCTGTTAATTTTGTAACTCTTTCTCGAACACTTTCTAATATTGCTTCATCTTCAGGATTCATCAGTGCATCATAGATACATTGTGCAATAACGGCCATATCTTCTTTTTGGAACCCTCTTGAAGTAATCGCAGGAGATCCTAAACGAAGTCCAGATGTAATAAATGGTTTTTCTGGATCATTTGGTACTGTATTTTTATTACTCGTAATATTTACTCTATCTAATAATTTTTCAGCATCTTTTCCAGTTAATCCTGTTAATGATTTAACTTCTACTAAAATTAAGTGATTGTCTGTTCCACCTGATACAACTTTAAATCCAAGGTCCATCATTTGTTTTCCAAGTTCTGCTGCATTAATAATCACTTGTTCTTGATATTCTTTAAATTCAGGGGAAAGCGCTTCTTTAAAGGCTGCAGCTTTAGCAGCTATAACGTGCATTAAAGGTCCACCTTGAATCCCTGGGAAAATCACTTTGTTGATTGATTTATAGATATCAAAACTATTTGTAAGGATAATTCCACCACGTGGTCCTCGTAATGTTTTATGTGTTGTTGATGTAACAATATGTGCGTACTCACATGGATTCTGATGTAAGCCAGCTGCAACTAATCCAGCGATATGTGCCATATCTACCATTAGCTTAGCTCCTACTTTATCACAAATCTCTCTAATACGTTTAAAATCAATTGCTCTTGGATATGCACTTGCACCAGCAACGATTAATGCAGGTTTTGTTTCAATAGCAATCTCTTCTAATTTGTCGTAATTAATCATTTCTGTTACTGGATCTACACCATAACTAACAAATTTATAATCAATTCCACTAAAATTCAGGGGATGTCCATGTGTTAAATGTCCGCCATGATCTAAACTCATTCCAAGTACGGTATCTCCCGCTTCTATCACTGCACGATAAGCCCCCATATTAGCCGTAGAACCACTATGAGCCTGTACATTCGCATACTTTACGTTAAATAATTCTTTTACTCGATCTCTAGCTAAATTTTCTGCCAAATCAACAAACTCACAGCCACCATAATATCTTCTACCTGGGTATCCTTCTGCATATTTGTTTGTTAATACACTACCTTGTGCTTCCAACACTGTATTACTCACAAAATTCTCACTAGCAATTAGTTCTATGTGTGATTGCTGTCTCTTTAATTCAAGCGTAATCGCTTCATAAAGCTCTGAATCATACTTTTTAACGTTATTCATCTATTTCTCCTCTTTACTTAGAATATAAATCCCGCCCTCTTCACCATAACGTACGTCAATGGTTTCAGATGAGCTAGTAGGAACACTTTTCCCAACATAATCTGCCCTTATAGGTAATTCACGATGTCCTCGATCAATCAAGACTGCAAGCTGTATCTTTTTAGGTCTTCCCAAATCGACAATTGCATCCATTGCAGCTCGTACTGTTCTTCCAGTAAATAGTACATCATCCACAATAATAACAGTTTTAGATGTTAAATCAATATCCAGTTTTTCAAACGTGTCTACTTTTTTATCATCTCGATAACCAGTAATATCTAAATTATGTGCTTCAATCGTGATGTTTTCAAATGAATTAATGTTTTCTGATATCATTTTTGCCAAAGGAACTCCGTTGTTCTTTACCCCTAGCAATACGACATTTGAAAGATCAGCATTTCGCTCAATAATCTCATGCGATATACGACGAACTGTCCTTACCATCTTGAAATTATCAATCAGTACTCTCATGTAATCACCTCTCTGTTTATCCTAATTGTAGTAAAAAAACATCATATTGTAAACAGTTTTTTAGACGTGGTATAATATGATTGGTGAGATTATGGAAAAGATAAAATTTAAGTTCGCATTAGCAATTACATTTTTTGTATCTACAAGTATATTTGTCTTCTTTTTAAACGACTTAGCTCAACAATTAGAATACATTTTTTTACCTGTCTTTTTTACGTATTTCTTGATTGATAGCCTAACCGTACTACTCCCGTATTTCAACGATTCAATATTCTCGGGAAAACTCTTTGTTAAGTTCTTTAAAGAGATTCCATCTCACAGCATTGAACGAGTAAAATCACTGGCTGAAAAGAATAATAGAATCGCCCTTTTAGATCCATCTTCTTGAAAAATAAATGTTGTAACACATGCCGGATTTCAAATTGGGACCGTTTAATGAAATTTTACATCTTATTCTTTGTATTCAATATATACACGATAACCATTGGTATCATTGGTGTAATTGTGTTCGTAATTTGGGAGTATTCACACTTATCCAATCCTGAAAGGTTTTACACCATCTCCAATAAAACACTAACGTGCGCCGAATGTTACGATGTATTATGCAAAAAAAAGAAGAGCAACCAATAGGTCAATGTCATTAAGTTAAGAACTGACATTGAGAACTAAAAGCAAAAAACGAGTAA
>CAZZAP010000045.1:0-10309 GCA_964652375.1 uncultured Candidatus Izemoplasmatales bacterium | reverse complement strand
ATATTATTCTATCATAGTCTCTTTTTTACTGTCCGTTTTTATTGTAACACTTTAAGCGAGTCTTTATTTTTTTGCTGCATTTACTAATGTTAAGAAGCCTTCAGCATCTAAACTAGCTCCACCAACTAATGCTCCGTCAATGTCACTCATAGCTAGCAATTCATCAATATTAGCAGGTTTTACACTTCCACCATATTGAATACGCATCGCTTCTGCTGTTTCTTCATTATATAAACCTTTTACTACATTTCTGATTGCTTTGATTGTATCATTTGCCATTTCAGACGTAGCAGTTTTACCAGTTCCAATTGCCCAGATTGGTTCATAAGCAATTACAAGGTTTTTGATTTGATCTTGTCCTAATCCTTTTAAAGCAGCAACAACTTGAACTTTTACATAGTCATCTGTTTCTCCTGCTTCTCTTGTTTCAAGACTTTCACCTACACATACGATTGGTGTTAATCCATATCGGTATGCTTGGTGGATTTTTTTGTTTACATCTGCATCAGTTTCATTATAATATGCTCTACGCTCACTATGACCGATTACAACATATTTAACACCAATGTTTTCTAATAGTGGTGCACTTACTTCACCAGTATATGCTCCATTATCTAAATAGTGCATGTTTTGAGCACCGATTCTAAGGTTATCACCTTGACGTTTTACAAGATCTCTAAGAATTGGTGCAGGAGCGCATACAACACTCTCTACAAACTCACTTGAAGGTAACTTTAAATTTACATTGTAAACAAATTGAAGAGCTTCATCTCTAGTTTTGTTCATTTTCCAGTTACCAGCGATTATTGGTTTTCTCATTGTTTTCATCCTATCCTAATAGTTTTTCAATTCCAGCAAGTGCTTGTTCAGCATCTTTACCATCAGCAGTAATTACAATATTCTCTCCACTTGGGATTGCTAAACTCATTAACCCTAAAATACTTTTAGCATCAACAACTTTATCTTTATAATGTAATTTAACATCAACATCATATTGCGACGCAGTCATTACAACTTTTGAAGCAAGTGATGCGTGAAGTCCTACTGTACTTTTTAGTAATATTTCTCTTTCCATTACTCTAATTCCTTTCTAAAACATTGGAGGGGTGCTTACCCAAAGCACGACAGAGTCCTCGGTACTGTTGTTTTCCAAATAGTGATACTTATTCGCCATGTAGTAAAAACTAGATCCAGCATTTACTACATTTCTTGTTTTCCCAACTCGCAGCACTATACTGCCTTTCAATACATACCCAAACTCTTCGCCTGAATGAGCTTCATCCTCATGACTTCTTCCACCAGGTCTTAGTTCTAAAATGATTGGTTCCATCTCGTACTTTTGTGCGTTTGGAACAATCCATTTTATTTTGTGTTTTAGTTCGTCATCTATTTTTTCATAAAAGTCCTTAGTATTAAACACATAAATTTCATCTTGATCTTCATTAAAGAAGTCTCCAAGTGTCGTTCCAAGTACTTCTAAGATATCTGTTAATGTTGATATCGAAGGTGATGTTAAATTGTTTTCAATCTGTGATATAAACCCTTTTGTGAGTTCGCAACGATTGGCAAGTTCTTCCTGCGTAAGACCATTTTCTAGTCTTAATTCTTTAATCTTAACACCAATTTCTTCTAATAACATTTAGATCTCGTCTACGATTGCTACTCCTGGTAACACTTTACCTTCTAAATATTCAAGACTAGCTCCACCACCTGTAGAGATGTGAGTAAAGTCTTGTGCAAATCCTAATTGAATTGCAGCAGCAGCGCTATCTCCACCACCGATAATTGTTGTTGCATCTAAACTAGCTAATGCTTTACAAATTCCAACTGTACCATGTGCAAAGTTAGAGAACTCGAATACACCAGCAGGTCCATTCCATACAACTGTTTTTGCTTCTTTCAATAAGTCTGTATACATTTCTAATGTTTTCGGACCAATATCTAGTCCCATTTCATCTGCTTTAATATCATCAATTGAAGCAATTCGATTGTCAGCATCGTTGCTAAACTCTGTTGTAACATTTATATCAACAGGTAATACAATTTTACCTTCTGCTTTTTCTAGTAATTCTTTTGCCAAGTCTAACTTATCTACTTCACAAATTGATGTTCCAATTTCATACCCTTGTACTTTTAAGAAATTATAACTCATTCCACCAACGATTAATACTTTGTCAGCTTTTTCTAATAAGCTATTGATAACACCAATTTTATCTCCTACTTTAGCTCCACCTAATATTGCATAAAATGGTCTTTCAGGAGCATCAACTGCACCACCAATAAACTTAATCTCTTTTTCTAATAAGAACCCTGCAGCTACTTCACTAATGTTTGCAGCAATACCTGCATTTGAAGCATGACTTCTATGTGCAGTACCAAATGCATCATTCACAAACACATCACCTAATGATGCCCAGTATTTTCCTAACTCAGGGTCATTTTTACTTTCTTTTTTACCGTCAACGTCTTCAAATCTTGTATTCTCAAACATCAACACTTCACCGTCTTTTAAATTGTCAATTGCTTCTTCTAGTTCTTTTCCTCTAGTAAACGGAACAAAGTTTACATCTTGCCCTAAATATTCTGCTAATTTCGCAGCAACGGGAGCTAAACTTTTACCTGCTTTGTCTTCTTCTTTTTTAACGCGTCCTAAATGTGAAAATAAAATAACTTTTGCATTTCCATCAACCACATGCTTGATTGTAGGCAACGCTTGAACGATTCTATTATCATCTGTGATAGTAGTACCATCCATAGGTACGTTGAAATCTACTCTAATTAAAACTTTCTTTCCATCAACGTTTAAATCTCTTACTGTTTTTTTAGCCACTTTATAATTCCTCCGTTTTTAATTTCTTCACATATATTATACAAGATATTAATTCGGAAATCTAACAATATATCTTCCCTGAAAACACTTTCTTAATTATATAAATAATTATAGAGAAATCTTATTTACAATATCCCGTACTTGCTTTAAACGTTTTCGTAGTAGACTATAACTCATTTTTACCTCAATATTAGACCCATCAAAAAAGGTAATTTTACTCGTTTCACTCTGATCGGAAATCTGATATATTTCCTGTGCATTTACTAAAATACAATCAAAATCACGAATACTCTTCGTTAAAACCAAAGCGATCTCCCGATTAATTACGATTGGAATATTCGTTTTGATTCCAAATTTCCTTTTTATTATTACTTGAATACTCTTTACTTCTCTTAATCCAAGAAATGCTAGTTGATTTAAATACTGAATCAAACTAACATCCAACTGCCTAATTCCATTATCCGATATTTCAATTCCATCAATACTTCTTCGTATATAGTTCATCACATCACCATACTCATTTTACGTGGTTGCATTCATTCTGAAAAGAATATTTTGATGAAAAAAAACGAAAAAAAATGCACAAAAAAAAGCAGCGTTAGCTGCTTAGTCTTTTTTCAATCTTAATTCAGTTTCAGGATCGAAGAAGTGAACTTTGTTCATATCGAATGCTAATTCAATTGTATCACCAATATGAATATCCGTACGCGCTGGTACTTTTGCAACGATATCTACAGGTCCAATTTTCGCATGGATATTTGAATCCGCACCTAATAATTCAGCAACGTCTACACCCATTTTAACCATTGAATCAGGATATGTAGTTTTTACATTTTCATCATCATGGATATCTTCAGGTCTTACACCTAAGATTACTTCTTTTCCTACTTTGTTGTTTGCTTTGATGATTGCTAATTTTGCTTTCGGAACTTTTACTTTAATTCCATCACCAACAAATAAATCTCCATCTACTTTACCAGGGATAAAGTTCATTGGAGGAGTACCGATAAATCCACCAACAAAGATGTTGTTAGGATTGTCATAAATATCTTTTGGAGCTCCAACTTGTTGAATCCATCCATCTTTCATAACAACGATTCTTGAAGCCATTGTCATCGCTTCAATCTGGTCATGTGTTACGTAAATAGTAGTAGTTCCAATACGTTCATGTAACTTAATGATTTCCGCACGCATTTGCACACGTAATTTTGCATCAAGGTTAGATAGTGGCTCATCCATTAAGAATACTTTTGCATCACGTACGATTGCGCGTCCAAGTGCAACCCTTTGTCTTTGCCCACCAGATAATGCTTTAGGTTTTCTGTCTAAGTATGCAGTTAATCCTAAAATATCTGCTGCGTTTTGTACTCTTTTATCGATTTCATCTTTTGGCATTTTACGTAATTTCAAACCAAATGCCATGTTATCATACACTGTCATATGAGGGTATAATGCATAACTTTGGAATACCATTGCGATGTTACGATCTT
This sequence comes from uncultured Candidatus Izemoplasmatales bacterium, assembly GCA_964652375.1. GTDB lineage: Bacteria > Bacillota_I > Bacilli_A > Izemoplasmatales > Izemoplasmataceae > CAZZAP01. The sequence goes on along the minus strand of CAZZAP010000045.1, from coordinate 5,989 downwards.
TTGGAGCAACATCATTTACTAATACTTCATCAATAAATAAGTTACCAGATGTAATTTCTTCTAATCCAGCTACCATTCTTAATGTAGTCGATTTACCACACCCAGAAGGTCCTACAAATACGATAAATTCTTTATCTTTTACTTCTAATGAAAAATCAAATACAGCTTGTACACCGTTATCATAAATCTTGTTCAATTCTTGAAATTTTAATTCAGCCATTGTTTCAACTCCTTTTTATTATTCACGATACCATTATATAAAAAACAGTGATTATTTCCTATGTGCATACTGCACAAATCACTGTTTAAAATTTGTATAACATGTAGATTGCATTTGCCCCTTTAAATGTCTTCACATTAATGTTTGTTGCTTCAATGAAATTATCAATCCGATAATTTAGTGTATTGCGGTGCATATAAAGCTTTTTAGCACTCATACTACTGTTCATATTATTCTCAATAAACTCCCTTACCGTATGAATCACTTCTGCGCTACTTTTTTGATTAATATAGTCCTTTATTTTATTTTTTAACGCTACTTCGTTTTTAAGTACCACGTACGTAATTAAATCCTCAAAGTAAAATACACCATATGGTACATGATCTAAAAACGTTAAAAACTCGTTACCAAGTTCAAATTCTTCTTCCATATATGGTTCTATAAAGATACTTACTTCTCGCCCAAAATCATCTTGGATCAGTTCCTGAAACGACACAATATCAACTGGCTCAGGATTATAATAATCGGTATCCAAAACGGTAATATGATTATCATTGATATACTCAATCGTTATATTATCACCAAAAGAACCGAATATTTCGGCTATTTCAGGTTGGATATTCTTTTGATAAATGTATAATCTACGTTTCATTCAATCACCTACAAACATTATAACACAAAAAAAGATGGCAGTAGCCACCTTTTTGTTATATCTTATTCTTCTATCTCAATCTCAAAGAACTCCATCAAATAGTCTTCGTCTAACTCAAAAATATAGTTCTCGTTTTGTAGATACTTATCTGGATTTTGTTCAAACGCTACTAAATTATTATATAAGGTTCTCAAACCTTCATCACCATTACTATTTAACTCATCATCAACTTTATCAATAAAATCCTCGATTTCATCGTCATCTAATTTGAAACCTAGTAGTCCAATATTACCCCCATAACTAAAATAAAATTCTAAATCAAGCAACTCCTCAACACGCTCTTCTCCATTATACAGTGTGTATTGCGATTCTATAACCATTTCAGGAAACTGCCATGTATCTTGCCTAAGTTCTGTCCAGTTATCAAACAACAAAATTGGAATATGAACTGTGTATGATTTATTCTCGATTCCATCTAAACCAATTATAAAATCCTCTTCTGAGATATAGTGATTTATAGAAAACCCCCTACTGTTTCCAACAGAATAGAACGAACTAATTTCACGACTACTAAATACATAGTAATTAGCTTGTTCAAAGTTTCCGTTACTCTGATGACCATTTTCACTGTCTAAAGATTTGTGAATAAAGCTATCTTTTGTCCCCATCTGAATTTGCATATATTCTACTTCATTGGCTTCCATTTTCAAAGTAACAGAATAAACAAATCCATCTATTAAGTACTCGTATGAATACCTCGTATTCACTTCATCCTCATCATAACTATAGGATTCATATTTGAAGTCATTTTTATACTCAATGATATACACATCGGTGTGCATATTCTCAACTTCATACTTAAGAACTGTGTCATTCATAAATACACTATATGAGCTAATTTCAGCAAATGATATAAGTGGATTATCGGGCACGTGTTTCACGGTTGTTAAAACACCGTTCTCTAGTTCATAATCTGCATCAATCAGAAACACAATATCTTCTCGAAGTTCCGTGTAAGTGTGATATTGTAATCCATCTTTTTCTTCCAAGCAACTTCTTTCAATAACCTCGCCCTTGCATTTTTCAATCAGAAACCCTTCTTCTTCAAACTCTTTATCTAGTTTTTCAAGCATTGCATGTAAGGATTCCTTTAACTCATCCTCATCAGTAATGCAATCATCTTCACATGTCTCTAAATCCAATCGATCAAGGTCTTTGTAATCAATAATTTCATTCTTTTTACACCCAGTTAGGGTAAACAATAATGTTATTGTAAGTACTAAAACTGCAATTTTCTTCATAAAAAAATACCCCCTCTTATGTAGATATTATACCATAAAAAAAGCCCAATAAAGGGCTTATTTTATTTTTTTATATTCCGTTGCAATGGTTTCTTTTGTAAAGCCGAAGTACTCAATTGCAGTTCCACCAGGAGCACTTACTCCAAAGCGTTCAATTCCTTTTACATGATTTGCATAGCGGTACCATACATCTGGTGATCCCATTTCAAGTGCAAATCGTTTTTGACAAGAACTTGGTAGTACTGTTTCTTGGTATTCCTTTGACTGTGTTTTAAATACATCCATACTCGGCATCGACACAACACGTACATTTATTCCTTCTTCTGCAAGTAACACTTGTGTATCTAGCGCTAATCCTACTTCACTACCAGCAGCTATCAATATTCCTTCAAAGTTATCTTTATCAGATATAACGTATGCTCCTTTTGAGAAGTCTTCATAGTTTGTTTGAACTTTTACTTCTAAGTTTTGTCTACTTAACACAATCACACTAGGTGTTGTTTTCGACTCTAATGCAGCTCTAAATGCATAGTTTGTCTCATTTGCATCCGCAGGTCTAAAGACATTGATATTTGGCATTGTTCTAAACATGCTTAATTGCTCAACTGGCTCATGCGTTGGTCCATCTTCTCCTACAGCTACACTATCATGTGTAAACACAAAAATAGAAGGGATATTCATAATTGCTGCCATTCTTGCACTTGGTTTTAAGTAATCACTAAATACAAAGAACGCACCACTAAATCCAATCATATTGTGAAGTACTAATCCATTCACAATTGCTGCCATAGCATGCTCACGCACACCATAATTTATATTTCGTCCAAGGCGATTATCTTTCGAAAAATCACCATTGATACCTTTTGTTTTTGTCGATTTTGTTAAATCAGCACTTCCTCCAATTAAAGAAGGAATTACTTCAGATAGTTTCGTTAATGCGCGTCCACCTGAAACCCTAGATGCTTCCTTTGTCCCTACTTCGTACGTACCTAATACTGATTCAAAATCAATCTCTAACTCTTGATTCATGATTGATTCTAACTCATCAGCAAGAGCAGGATAAACACCTTTATACTCTTCAAACAACAAAGTCCATTTCTCTACCGCTTGATTCCCACGATTCACTGTATGTTCTTTAAAATCATCATACGCTTCTTTTGGTGCTTTAAATTCATCTAAAGAATACCCGAATTTTTTCTTAATCTGATCAGTTTCTTCCTTACCAAGAGGTGCACCATGTGTCGCACTTTCACCTTGATTAGAAGCACCGTATCCAATAATAGATTTTACTTCAATAATTGAAGGTCCAGATGCTTTTTTTGCTGCTTCAATTGCTGTATTTATTTCATCTAAATTATTTGCATCTTCTACCTTTTGATAATGCCAATTCATCGACTCATATTTCATCTTAACATTCTCACTTACTGCCCAAGATGTTGGTCCATCTAATTGGATATCATTTGAATCATATAGCACGATAAGCCTATCTAACTCGAGGTGACCAGCTAAACTCATTGCTTCTTGCGTAACACCTTCTTGTAAGTCACCATCACCACAAAGAACATACGTATAATGGTCGACCACGTTAAATTTATCACGATTATACTTTACTCTTAAATGTTCCTCTGCAATTGCCATACCAGTTGCCATAGCAATTCCTTGTCCAAGTGGTCCACTTGTCGAATCAATACCGTCTGTATGTTTGTATTCCGGGTGACCTGGAGTACGTGAATTTAATTGTCTAAACTCTTTTAAATCTTCCATAGAAACGTTATATCCCGCAAGGTGTAATGTTGAATACAACATAGCTGAACCATGACCTGCTGCTAAAATGAATCTGTCACGATTGAACCAAGTCGAATGACTCGGTGTTACTCTTAAATGTTTCGTAAACAAAGAGTACATCATAGGTGCAGCTCCTAAAACTATCCCAGGATGTCCACTATTCGCTTTATTTATAGCATCCATTCCCAAAAAGCGTATTGCATTAATTGATTTTTCCATACTTGTCTCCTTTATATTCAAAGAATATATTTTACATAAACTATCACGTAAATTATTATACATTAATCTACATCGATATCAACCAAATATGATAAATAATTAAAATTTCTAAAGGATTAATTATTTTCTTGATATAATGGAACTATCAGAATCGAAGGGGGATTCCATATGGATGAATTACTAGAACTAATAATTGAAATTATTATTGAACTGATTGCAGCATTAATTGATGACGGATCAAAGAATAAACGAAGCAAGAAATACACTAGTTCAAAAAATAATTTTTACACAAAAAGTCACTCATCAAGCTACTATGACAGTATCACATCTCCATTTGGACATAGTACAATTAAAAATGGGTACGTAAATCAACATCAAACACCACCATATAGTGCAAGTTCAACATCAGTCGATAAAACATTTAAGAAACAGGTAAGTGCAATAAACAACAACAACGTTAGAACAGAAATATTAGAAGCTGATAAGCACCTTTACAACGATCCAAAGCCAATAATAAAGAAAACAGATGTACCAAAAAAAGAATACGAACAGATAATCGTTCAAGAAAACAGATCAAAAGAAATTCGTTTTGGTACTGTTATGTTACGATATATTTTCTTCCAAGATGATTTGAAACTAAGTTTTAAAGAAGTAAATCTTATAAAAAAATATTTTAGAAAAAACTCAAAATATCTTGAAAAGAGCGACCTAATCGCTATTAAAAATCTCCTAAAAATTACACCAGATATGGATGCAATTACAACATTCTACGCACAAAACAATTTGAATCAAAAACAATTCAACAGGGTATATTCTTCAATCCATAAAATCGTCAGCGATAATTCAAAATACAACTTCTCTCTCGGTAGTATCAAAACTACATTTATGGAAGATGGTGTATTCTAAAGTTGAGTAGTGGAATACAAATTATAATAGACATAATATTGAATATTTTAGGGTTAGTAGTAGACGATAAATCTAGTTATGGTCAACGAAGTGTACTATATAAAGTGGAGCGAAAACAACCAAAACCAAAATACGGTACACAAGAATATTTCAAGGCATTGAATCAAAAAGTTTCTTGCAAGTTTCAAATTCTTGTTTTAACCCACATCTTCTATATGGATGATTTTCATATATCCCTTAACGAAACGTATGAACTTAAAAAACATTTCAAAGACTATAAACACGTTATGGATAAAGAAGATATCAAAGAAATTAAAAGCTATATGAAGAAAAAGATAACCTTAGCTAAGTTAGTAGATTTCTACAGAGTTAATAGATTAGATAGTTTCGATGTTCAGAAATCATTACGCTTAGCTGCTATTATCACACGAAATGATCCTAAGTATGTAGATGTTATTGAAGCGATTCAAAAAAGATTCATATCAGAACCAGATAATTAAAAAGACGATTTAATCGTCTTTTTTTATTCATATATTTTTTTCTTTAGTTCAGTATACTCTGAATCACTAAGTTTAAAATCTCTATTAATCCTAAATAATATACGCTTCATTGGTTGCTCCATATCATACCATTCTAACTTGCCATACTTCTTAATTAGATAGTCGTAAACATCCGTTTTATAAAGCTTAAAATTAGTAATAGGTTGGTTCTCATCAAGTGGCTTTCTATACGGAACTTCTGTAAAGTAGTCAATTGAACTTACTAACTCTATATCACGTACATTTTTACCGACCAAGATCTCATATTTACCTGGCACAGCTCTAAAGTCCTCAAAGTCTACACTATAGATTGAAAATGCATTTTTATCAAGAGTAATTGAGACATCAATAGATGCACCAGCTGCAA
>CAZZAP010000044.1:0-12932 GCA_964652375.1 uncultured Candidatus Izemoplasmatales bacterium | reverse complement strand
ATCAATTCAATTCATAGTCTTTTATTTCGTGTCCGTTTTTCTTGACACAGTTCATCGTCTGCTTTTTTAATTACCACAATCTGTATCTACGTTCTTCAGTATTTTAAGACCATGATCAAGAACATTATCCAAAAATGACATATTCTCTTTAACTGCTTTTAAACTACCTGGTAAATTGATTATCATTGTTCGATTTCGAATACCACTAACACCTCTTGATAAATATGCTTTTGGTGTAACTTTATAACTTTCATAACGTAGCATTTCACTTATGCCTGGCACTTCACGTAAAATCACTTCTTTTGTTGCTTCAGGTGTATTATCTCTAGGGCTAAACCCAGTTCCACCAGTTGTAATAATCAAGTCTACATTTATTGTATCAGAATAATAAAGTAGTGCATCTATGATACTCTCTAAATCATCACTTATCAGTTTCTTATCTACTACATCAAACCCTTTTTGCTTTAAATCCTGTACTATAAAGGGACCACTCGTATCTTCTCGTAGACCTTTTACCCCTTTATCACTACACGTAACAACAACTGCCTTAAACATTCTTTTCACCTACTTCAATTTCATCATTGATGTGGATTTCTCCGCCTTCAATTACTTTGGCAAAAATTCCTTCTCTCGGCATGACACAGTCGCCGACTTGTGCCTTAATAGCGCATGAATTATGACACTCCTTACCAATTTGTGTTACTTCTAATATGGCATTACCCACATGCAGATGTGTACTAATTGGTAAGTTATATAAATCAAGTCCCACAGTCGTTATGTTTTCCGCAAAATCACCTGGTAGCAAATCAAGTTCAATTATCTTATCTACACTGCTTTGATCTAACAAACTAATTTGTCTATGCCAATCCCCAGCATGAGCATCACCTTTAATACCATGGTTTTTAATTAATAGCGCTGTATCTAGTGGTGTCTTCTTTACACCTTTTTTATGGCTAATATTAATCGATTTTATATACCCCATTTTACAACCTCCTAAACTCATACTTTCCACCAGTTTTCATTATCAGTTTTGTGTCAGCAATTACCATTTCTTTATCAATAGCCTTACACATGTCATAAACCGTAAGAGCAGCAACAGAAGTAGCAGTTAGCGCCTCCATTTCCACACCGGTTTTACCTTCTACTTTTACAAGTGATTCGATGTATAACTCTCCTTTAGATAAATCGTGATTAAAGCTCATATTTACATTACTAATTAATAATGGATGACACATTGGAATAATCTCATGTGTTTTTTTAGCAGCCATGATTCCAGCTACCTGTGCCACAGAAATAACATCACCTTTCTTAATACCACCTTCAAGTATGCGCGTTAGTGTCTCTGTTTTCATTTTAACAGTCGACTTTGCCTTTGCGATACGTAGACTAATATCTTTATTACTTACATCTACCATTTTCGCATTACCTTCTTTATTAATATGTGATAAATCCATGTTATCCTCCTATCTGATTCATCGATCGTTTTGATCTAGAACCGTCTTCATTATCTAACTCATGTTCTTTCGGTTTACTCAGTATCGCGTTTCGAATCACTTCTTCAACCTCATATTCCGCAACGTTTTTAACCTTAAACTCATCATCAAAATGTAAACAAGGTCTAATATTACCATCAGCGGTCAACCTTAACCTATTACAACTTTCACAAAACTTCTTACTTACAGGATTAATAAATCCAATCATCCCATTTTTCGTTGGAATACTGTAATATGTAGTATTTCCTTTTGCACTTTCTTTCTGAATATTAGGTATTCTTCTTATAATCTCATCACATGAAATATAGTGCTTCTGATAATTGAAATCTAAGTCTCCAATATCCATTAATTCAATAAATCGAATGAGTATATTATATTTATCTGTAAGTTCGATAAATTCATCAATTTGATCATCGTTGATACCCCTAAGAAGAACTACATTAATTTTAAGTGGAACTAGATTTTCAGCTAAAATTTCACGGATTAGACTATCAAAATCGAAAGTTTTTGAAAATTTAGTGATGTTTTGATAGTCTTTAGAGCGAAGTGAGTCTAAACTCAAGTTGATACGATCAATACCAGACTCTCTCAATTTTCTAACATTTCCCTGAAGTAAAATACCATTTGTAGTAAGTGTTAATTCTGTCACTCCATGGACTTTTTTTATTTGACTAATTAATGAATATATTCCTTTTCGAACTAGTGGCTCTCCACCGGTAATTCTAAACTTTGTGATACCTTGTTTAATAGATGCTTTTACGATATTCACAATTTCATCATCTGAAAGGTATTTTTGTGTTGATTTTGTTTCAGGTTTACAATAAAAACAATTTAAATTGCAATTTTCTGTAACACTAATTCTCATGTAGTCAATATCTCTACCATAATTATCTTTCAAGATATCACCTCCTATATTATTTGATAATTCTACCTACATTTCCAAATAGATATCCTCCGATGTTCTCCATTCTTTTTCTGAACTGATTACTGTTTAACTGTTGTATAAATGTTTTATAAAGCGCTGAATCTAAAAAATCTTTTCTGACTAAATAGTCATATGACTCTTCTCCAATTTTAATAAAATCAACACCAGAAAAATGTGCTACACTCTCAACGCCAAGTCCAGCGTCAAAACGTTCATCTTTGACACTTTCAGCAACTAAAATGTGTGTTGAGAGTTCATATTCATATCCTTTTATTTGATTGCTATCTATTCCTTCTTTTTCAAGCAAGTGATCTAGTAGGAGTCTTGTTCCACTACCTCGCTGCCTATTAACAAATGATATTCTAGACAAATCACTAATTGTTTTAATTTTTTTTGGATTCCCTTTCTTAACGTAGATTCCTTGGTTACGTTTCACACCCTCAACAAGTACATAATCAGTTGATAAGTACTTTTTAAGTATAAACTCATTATAAACTCCATTAGGAGAAAGCATGTGGACTGGTGCTATGTGACACTCATTATTATGAATTGACATAATCCCACCAAAGCTACCTACATGGTTACTGATAAGTTGGATATTACTTTCTACTAGTTCATCTTGCAGCATATCAAAAAGTATATCGTGCGAACCAATTACTACCAATGAGTTATCAACATCTAAATACTCATTTACCAGCATCACATCAACAATCTCTCCCACAAGATAACCTTCACTATTTTTTGGTATCTTCACTATCCCCTCTGCTTTAACAAGTGACATTGTAGCACCTGCTTTACGATCAAGTGGAATTGCGACTAACTCATTCTTTATTTTTCCAAGCGCAACACGTACAAACTCATGATTTTTTAATGAGGAATATACCTTCTTTACTAGCTTCGCTTGAACAATTTTTTTTGTTTCTTCTTTTGAATGAAGCATCAAAGATAAAAGTGGTTTAACTACTTGCTCAAAAACCATATATGTTGATACTGGATAACCTGGTAATCCAATTAACGGTGTTTGATTAATCCTACCAATTACAACCGGTCTTCCTGGTTTCATATTGACACCATGTGCATATACTTCACCATTCTTCTTTGTAATTGATTTAACAAAATCTTTAGACCCTGCGCTACTACCAGCAATTACTAACAAGATATCAAAATCATTAGCATATGAAAGAAGATTACGTTCAAACACATCAAAAATATCTGCTTGAATTTCTTGAACTTTACTTTCTAAATGAATCATCGCTAATTCGTTTTGAACATAGTATGAGTTTGAATCTAAAATACTCCCTTTCTTCATTCTAGAGAGCTCAGAAACTATTTCATCACCAGTTGGGATAATTGCGATTTTCGGCTCAACAACAACCTTTATGGTCTCAAATCCAGCACTAATCATTGCCGATATATCAATCGGTCTTATTTTATGATGAATCGGAAATATTAAATCACCTTTAGTAATGTCTTCTCCAATTGGTCTAACATTTTCAAAACTACGAATTGATTTATATAGTGTGATACTCTGATCGTTATTTTCAAACACATCTTCAATCATCACAACCGCATCAAATGTATTTGGTAATACATTCCCAGTATTAATGTATACAAAATCAGTTTTCCTAATAGTGACTGGATTACTTTCATTTGCACCTTTTGTGTGTATTGCCTGTAAAGCTACACCATCCATAGCACTCGCATTATATGATGGTGATGATATATTTGCATACAAGCTTTCAGCTACAGTTCTATGCAGCGACTCTTTTACAGTAATGGTTTCAGTTTGATACGTATAATTACAATCTGCCAATAGTGTTTGTAGTACACTTGGTACTTTCTCAAGTTCTATGGCATTTAGATAGACATTTCGTTTCATCTAATCACCAAACCTATACACACGCACAGTTTCACAGGCCATAATACCTTCTTGATTGTCATCCAGTACAATATAGCCGTACGCTTTTGATAATAGTTGAATCATACCTGATTTCGCTTGTAATGGCGTAACATCAAATTGATTATTTAACTCTACTATTTGATACAGTTTTCTCCCTTGTTTTGCATAGACGTTCTTCGTCAATACTCCTTCTACATATGGTTTATGTTTAATTTCCGTAATATTTAACATTCCGTAATACAATGAATCAAATAGTTCATTTAAAACAATATACGCACTCGTTGGTTGCCCAGGAAGTCCTAAAAATGGTTTTCCATTCACTTCAGCAAAAATGGTTGGTTTACCAGGTTTAATGTTCACACCATGCACATATAGTTTTGCTTTAAGGCTATCTAAAATACGAACAGTGTAATCCTTCTCTCCAACACTACTCCCACCACTAGCTATCACAAGATCATTCTCTATAAATCCCTCTTCAACAGTAGTTTTATAAACGTCGTAATCATCTTGAATAACAACCCTTTTTGTCACTTGTATGTTATATGAATCTAAGAAACTAGATATTGTATACGTATTAATATCACGCACTTCTCCAACTTCAATTTCTGTTTTATCTGTGATTTCATCTCCAGTTGAAATAATCAACACTTTCAGTGGTTCATACACTTCAATAGAACTAATTCCCATTGCCTTCAAAAGACCAATCTTTGTATCACTCATTATTGTTCCTTTATGTACAATGCATTCCCCTTTTTGGACATCCGTTCCTTGTAAGAAGAGATTCTCATTTGAACTAACACCTTTATAAAACAATACCTCATCCTTTAAAACATCTGTATTTTCAACCATTACTACAGCATCTGCAGAAGAAGGAACATGTCCTCCCGTAGGGACATACACACATGTATTCTCATCAACTTCAAACGAAGAAGCTTGTCCCATGTGCGTCTCTCCAACCAATGTTAAAGGGATTGGATTTGCTTCAGATGCTAGTGCGATTATGTTGCTTTTAACAGCATATCCATCGACAGTAGATCGATTAAAATGTGGTACCTCTTCATGAGCAAATATATCACTTGAAACAACGCAACCTTTTGCGTTGGATACATTGATTACAACTTTCTTTTTCGCATATCCTTTAAACGTTGTATGCAATAGTTTCTTAACCTCATCAACATTCTTTACATTAAACATTTGGACCTCCTAAGTGAATCACATTATCTTGCAGTTCATCCATAAATAGCTTATTGTGCGTCACAATGATAAACGTAATATCATTTTTTAGTTTCTTCACTAAATTTATTAGTTCATTGATTGATTCCATATCTAGATGTGTTGTTGGTTCATCTAGTAACACATAATCGGGATTAAAAATAACAGAACGGATGATTGAAACCTTCATTTTTTCTCCTGAGGAGAAATTTGTTGCATCTTCATAAAGCAAATGCGTGATTTCTAACATATCACAATATTCTTGTATTTTTGCCATGTACATATCTGGATTGAGTTTTCGTACTCGCAGTGGATACAAAATATTTTCAAGTGCACTTTTTCGAAAGATAACCGGTTCTTGTGAGGAATATGTCACAACCCCTTCTTTCTCAATAAATCCCTGATACGATGTCAGTCCTGCGATCGCCTTTAATAATGTTGTCTTTCCTGTTCCATTCTTACCAGTAATAAATGTAACCTTATTTGGCTTAATTATTATATTTTCTACATTCAAAGAAAACGATTCGAATTTAACTCGTACATCCTTCACCTTAATCATATAAATCACCTCGCACACTAGCCACAATCGAATGCACGATAAATGCTAGTATAAGTAAGATGATTCCAACTGCAATACTAAGCGAATAATCTCCCATTGAATTACTCATTGCAATAAAGGTAGTCATTACTCTCGTTTCCCCCTTTATGTTTCCCCCAACAAGCATCACAGCCCCTACTTCACTTATTGCTCTTGAAAAACCAAGGGTAATACTCATAATAATAAATGCTCTAGTTTCTGTAACTAATAACTTAATTTTATCAAACTTCCCAGCACCTAGTGTTGTTGCTGTTTCTAAAATCTTCTTCTGTGTTTTTTCACTGGATATAATAATATTCCCAGTTATAATCGGTAACACTAGTAATGTCTGAGCTATGTACATTGCCGTCCTTGTAAATAAGAGTTCTAACGAGTCAAAAGGACCCACAAGTAACAGTAACACGATCAACCCAAGTACAACGGGAGGAATGCCCATCAATGTAAAAATTAACCGTTTTATAAACTGTTTGCCTTTAAAAGATGAAATACTAATGTAAATCCCAGTAAAAGTACCAAACAACGCAGCTGTTAGTGTGGCTAAAATACTAATCACTAAAGAGAGAAATATAATCTCATATATTTCTGCATCAAAACTAATAATAAGCTCAATCGCTTTCTTCAGGCTCTCTAGTATCATTATGAATCCTCTCTATACGTAAAAAATAGTTGTTGATCATACCGAATGTATGAATCTACTAAATCCAATGTTTTTGTCTGTGTTATCCACTCATAAAATGCATCAGCTAAAGATGCATCACGATTGTGTAACTCTTCACTAATTTTGATTATTCCGTATGAATTCATTAACGCTGGTGTATTCTCATATGCAATCACAAGATTCAGCTTCTCGCTCATCGATAAATAGGTTCCTCGGTCCGTAAAGGTATAATACCTTGAAAGAGATGCCATCGTAAGCGTTGAACCCATCCCTTGCCCAGTTTCTAGGTACCACGTATCAAATGTTTCTATGTCAAACCCATATTCATTCCATATCGCAATCTCTCTCGCATGAGTACCACTATTATCCCCTCGAGAATAAAAGTGATTCCCCTTTGTAAAAAACTCAAGTGCATCTTCTAAATTATCCACTGGAATTTCAGCTGGTCCTACATAGATAAAATCGTTGTACATAATATCTTTTCGTTTTTCACCATACCCATTTTCTACAAACAGGATCTCTCTTTCAACATCATGAACTAGTAAAATATCTGCTTCACCTAATCTACCAAGCTCTAAGGCAGCACCTGTACCAAGCGCAACCACCTGTACATCACAATTATACTCTTCTTCAAAAACAGGTAAGATATATTCAAGCAAACCACTATTATCTAATGATGTAGTTGTCGCAATCAATAACACCTCTTTTTTTGACTCACAACCACTAATTAAAACAGCAAAAATTACGAGTAATAAGGCAGAATACTTTTTCATGAGTTCCTCCAATAAAAAAAGTTTTTCACGCTCAAAAAGGATGAAAAACTTTTGATCCTTTCCAAACGCGGGAGGCACCAATATTTCTATTAATACCCATCGGTTTACCAATCATAGTTCCCCTTAGACTTAGTAAACTCGGACACTTCTTCATACCACTAATATACCATATTTCAGACCAATAAAAAATAGGCTATTTTTGAAATAGCCTATACGCTGGTATCTTCAAGTCATCCATTTCATATTTATCGTAAAAATATACTAACGAGAAGAAAAACTTAATATCGTGAGCGTCCTCTAAATTCCTTACACCATGAACCAAATCATAAAACTCCCCATACGTTCTATCTTCCATCAGTGTCTCATAGTCATTTAATAGCAGGAACACAGTACTTTGCATAAAGAAATTACGATACACCTGTACTTCTTCAATAAAAAACTGTGACAAAATATGTAATGCATGGAATCCAGTTAAGACATGCAACATATAAAAGTCATTCGTTTTTATATACTGATCCAAAAACAATCGAAGCATAGCATCTTTATGACGTAAAATATCAACAGGATAAAACAAATTCGTTCGAATAAAATCTTCTCCTAACACCTCTTGATACTTTGACATCGTACTCCTTGATTGAAAGTGAATACCTTTTTTTCGGTATTCAACCAACCTATCAAACCTCTCATTCATCTTACTATACGTAATTCCTTCACCAACAAGTTTTCCATCTTTATAAGACAACTCAAAATAACTTAACGCTTGCGCTACCAACAACTCATCGTATTCCATATACGCGTATGCAAGTCTAATTAGTCCATGGAAGAGTGCACTATGAAGACCAAATCGATGTTTATTCAAAAACGTCTTCACAACCACTTCTATACTAGATTTATTGATTTCAGTTAAATAAAAATTGCTTATCTTAATATACTCCTCATCATAATTTGATTTAACCAAATCTCCATTTAAATCAAAGATACCTCTCGTATCTACATACGTTTTTGATATTTCCTTAATCATGTGGTCTTCTACTTCTAAATACTTAAGTGCCGTAATCATCATCGGTAAATGATTGGTTAATCCACCACCATAAACAGGACTAAGCGATGAATACATTTGATGTACATTCATCAAATCAACTCCTTTACTTCCCTACACTTTTATTATAGCCTATAACGCAAAAGAAAAAGATTGAAATACTCAACCTTTATTCTACTCGTAGTGCTTCTACTGGATTTTTCCTTGCAGCTAATCTTGATGGGATGAATCCGCCAATAAATGTTAATACGATTGACACACCAACAAGTGCAAGTAAATGCAGTGGATTTGATTGTGCAACAGTACTAAGTGATTCATCTACATTTCCGGCAATAATATTAATTGGGAATGTCAATAACCATGTAATTGTTATTCCTAATAACCCCGCAAATGTACCAATAATTATACTCTCAGCATTAAATACTCTACTAATATCTTTCTTGCGTCCACCTAGTGAACGAATGATTCCAATTTCTTTTGTACGCTCTAATACACTAACGTAGATAATAATACCAATCATTGTACTACTTACAATCAAACTGATAGATGCAAACGCGCTAAGAACAGTTGATATGGACGTAATTAATATACCTAACGTATCTCCAATAGCCTCCGCTAAATCCGTTTCAAAAATATTCTCTTCAACATCACGAGCTTCATTCCACTCTTTGATATACTCTTTGACAGCTGTCTTATCCTCTACCGTCTCACTATATATTTGAACTAAATACGGCTCCGTATTATTACAACCTAAATATGATAGAATTCCTTTTTTCTCTTCTTCGGTCATCTCTGTTAGATCAAACACACTTGAATCACTTGATGTTTGCTCCTGACAAATCGTAGAGTTGATGTTCTCATTAATTAATTCGCCTTCTAATTCATACATGTAACGAATACCGCTACCACTCCCAATATTAATTACTTCATTACTAGGAATAACTAACCCAACAATCTCTAGTTCAATCGCTCTATCAACAACATTTTGTAAATCCGCAAAGTTTTGCAGGAAGAACCCCTCAGACTCCATGAATAAATCATCATTCTTAGCGACATACAGCTTCATTCCAACTAAATCCTCGTATAATATGGTCGCTTCAGGATCTAACCCTAGCGCTTCAATTACAGAAATATTAATGACATTCCCCTCTTCAACAAGCAATACTACCTCGTGTGAATGAGCTGGCAAACTGCCAGACAACACTTCATAGTATTTTTCTAACTCATCTTGCGGCGTAATAAAACTTGATAACCCAAGTTTTGATGAATCTACTAATTCAGGTTCAACTCCATTATGATGAAGTAATACAGGTGAATATCCATAGGTATAATGGATCGCACTATAATACTCTTCATCCATTTCCTCTAAATATGAAAGAAACGCATCTGACATAATATTTTGATGAATGTAATTTGCAGGATCGTACACCACAATTTCATTTTCATCAGGCTCCTCACCAGGTTCATAACTTGCACCAGCTTGATTAAATCCTATTTGTAATTCTTGCTCAGCAATTAAAATTGGTAATCCTACTAATTGATCACTTTCTAATTCGGCTATTTGTTTACTAAATCCATTACTAATACTCAGTACTAACCCAACACCAATAATCCCTATACTAGCAGCTATCGCTGTAATCGTTGTTCGAAACTTCTTCGTTTTCAAGTTATTAAACGATAGCTTCAACGCCGTAAAGAAACTCATCGCCGTTCTTCTAGGCTGATACCCTCTTGTATCTTTATTGGTCGTTTCAGGATTTGTATCTTTTACCACTTCACCATCCAATAACTCCACAACACGTGATGCATATGCATCAGCATATTTTCTAGCATGAGTCACCATGATAACCAACTTGTCTTCACTAATCTCTTGAATCAATGATAAAATCTCATGCGCAGTTTTACTATCAAGCGCTCCTGTTGGCTCATCCGCAAGAATAATATCCGGATTATTCACAAGCGCTCTAGCGATCGCAACCCGTTGTTTTTCTCCACCTGATAGTTTTGTTGGTTTTTTATTTATCTGACTTTCAAGCCCTACGCGCTTTAATACTTCAAGCGCTTTTTCTCTTCGTTCCTTCACACCAAAACCACTCAATGTCATTCCTAGTTCAACATTATCTAACACAGTTAAGTGATTAATTAAATTATAACTTTGAAAAATAAACCCTACACTGTTATTACGATATGCATCCCATTCACTCTCACGAAAACTCTTGGTTGATGTACCATTAATAACGAGATCTCCTTCTGTATAACGATCAAGTCCCCCAATAATATTTAGAGTCGTTGTTTTACCACAACCACTAGGTCCAAGTATCGCTACAAACTCCCCTTTATTAAATGTTAGATTGATATTTTTTAATGCTTTAAAATACCCATCACCAACTTTGTAATCTTTACTGATTCTCTTTAATTCCAACATAAATTATTCACCTCTTTATTACATCCATTATACCATGATATTATATACCATTCAATATATATTATTTTAAATTATTTTTATTCACCAAAGGTAAATATTTAAAGCTTGCCCTATACTTCTATCGCTTTTTTTAGTATAATTTAAAGCAGGACGGAGTGATCATATGTTAGTACTTATCGGCGCAAGCGCCAGTGGAAAAACCGAGGTGGCTAAAATCTTAATTAAAACCTTTGGTTATACAAAAATCATCACAAATACAACAAGAACGATTCGACCAGGAGAAACCGATGGAGTAGATTACCATTTTCATACTAAAAAGCAGTTTTTATCACTGAAAGAAAAAGAATATTTCATTGAAACCGCCACATACGACGGACATCTTTATGGTACTGCGTTTAAAGACGTTGGACTAAAAACAGTACTCATCGTAGAACCAAATGGCGCAAACAGCATTCTAAAGGCCAACCTGGATAATACTGTAGTTATCTTCTTTGACGCTAGTGAAGAAACAAGAACAAAACGCATGAAAGCACGTGGTGATCACAAAGATAAGATTATCGATCGCATCAAAGGTGATAGAGCTATTTTTGATACACAAAAACTAACTCGCATTGATCACATTGTAACAACTGATATAAAAAACCAACACGAAATCGCAGAAGACATACATATATTATATATGGAGGCTGTATCACATGATTAAACTAAGCGATATTAAGTATTTAGAAGAATATGTTATCACAAAAAGATGAGATTTCCATATGCATCCTGAAACAGGATTCGAAGAGGTACGTACATCTAACATTATCATTGAAGAACTAACATCATTTGGATTTGATGTGATCACAAATATCGGGAAAACAGGAGTTGTAGGTACACTTACTGGAAACAACCAAGGGAAAACCATCGGACTTCGCGCTGATATGGATGCGTTAAACATGCAAGAAGAAACAAACGTATCTTACGCTTCAACACATCCTGGTAAGATGCATTCTTGTGGACATGATACTCATGTAGCAATGCTTCTAGGTGCATGTAAATATTTTAGTGAAAACAAAGATAAAATAAACGGGACATTAAAAGTCTTTTTCCAAGCTGCTGAAGAAGGTCCTATGCCTGGCGGAGGTATCTATATGGTAAAAGGTGGACACCTTGATGATGTAGATGCAGTCTTTGGACAACACATCGTCACAAGACAAAAATCAGGAACAATTGCAGTTAAAAAAGGTGAGGCAATGGCTGCCCCTGACGAACTACGAATTGAAATCACTGGTGAAGGTACCCACGCAAGTGCTCCTCAAACTGGTGTAGATCCAATTCTAACAACAGCGCAGGTTATCCAAGCACTACAAACCATCGTTTCAAGAAATATAAGTCCCGTCGATTCTGCGGTTATCAGCATCACAACCATTCATGGCGGAACCTCATTTAACATCATCCCTGCATCCGTAACACTTAGCGGAACTATCCGCACATTAAATGAAGAAGTAAGACAATATGTATTCACACGTATCAAAGAAGTAGTAAATGGAATATGCACTGTAAACGGAGCTAC
Organism: uncultured Candidatus Izemoplasmatales bacterium; assembly: GCA_964652375.1. Lineage (GTDB taxonomy): Bacteria > Bacillota_I > Bacilli_A > Izemoplasmatales > Izemoplasmataceae > CAZZAP01. The sequence continues at coordinate 354 of CAZZAP010000044.1, read as the reverse complement.
TGCAAAAATCGACATTATCGAAGCATATCCACCAGTAATCAACGATGATAAAATGACTGACTTTGCCATAAGTGTGGCAAAGGAGTTTCTCGGTGAAGAGCATGTAACAGAGCTCACCAAACCTTCTATGGGTGGCGAAGACTTTGCCTACTACTTGCAAAAAACACCTGGTTCATTTTTATGGTTAGGAGCGCAACAAGAAGGAGAACCTTTTTACAACAATCACAACCCTAAATTTGATATCGATGAATCTGCCTTACTAAAAGGTGTAGGATTACATATTAACCTAGTTACTTCATACTTAAGTGAACACTCCCCCACTTAATTGATACTCAATTTGAAGAAGGGGCTTCA
>CAZZAP010000043.1:0-13048 GCA_964652375.1 uncultured Candidatus Izemoplasmatales bacterium | reverse complement strand
CAGTGTATCACTTTGTGTCTACTAACATCCTATCAATTCACGAGCCGTACCACAAGTAATTACATCTTATGTCATGAACAACATAACAAAGGGCTTGGCTATATATGTACTTTGAAGACTGCGACTATGAATAAAATAAAGGAGACTATTGTATATCTTAATAGTCTCCTTTATAAATGTTCATATTAATTTATGTTCTAGCAAGACTTTCTCTAAAGAAAGTAATACTTCTTCAGGATTTTCTCCTTCAACATCAATAATAATTTTACTGCCAGATGGGATCCCAAGTGACATTACAAGTAAAATTGATTTCAAAGTAACTGCTTTATCCTGGTATTTTAGAGTTATATTGTTACTATGTTTTATGGCTTCTTGAACCAAATTACTTGCAGGTCGCGCGTGTAATCCTGTTTTATCGATAATTACATATTCTTTTTTCATATTTGATCTCCTTTTAACGTTTTTTCAACAAATGTTTCTACTTCCTTTGAAGTAGTTAGTGTTAAGCATTTCTCTGCCATTTCTTTCATTTTATTTTTTGAGAGTTTACTAAATAAAAATCTTGTTTTAAGTATGCTAGAACTGCTCATACTAAACTCATCTAATCCTAAACCAAGTAATATAGGGGCAGCTAGTTGATTACCAGCCATTTCACCACACATCCCTGTCCATATTCCTTCTTTATGTGCAGCGTCAATGACCATTTTAATCATTATTAGTAATGCTGGGTTTAAAGGTTGATATAGGTATGAAACTTTTTGATTCATTCGATCAGCTGCAAATGAATATTGAATTAGGTCATTTGTTCCTATACTGAAGAAATCAACTTCTTTTGCAAACTGATCAGCTAAAATTGCAACTGCAGGTATTTCAACCATTATACCGACTTTATAAGAGTCTGAAATTTTAAATCCTTCAGATATTAGCTCTTGTTTACATGTTGCAAGTAGTTCCTTGGCATCTCTAAATTCATTTACTGTAGCTACCATTGGGAACATGATATGTAAATCACCGTAGTCACTTGCTCTAAGAAGTGCTCTTAGCTGTGTTTTAAACAAATCAGTTCGTTCTAGACACAATCTTAGAGCTCGATGACCTAGAAATGGATTTAGTTCATCATCCATTGGTAAATAGTCTAAATGTTTGTCTCCACCAATATCTAGGGTGCGAATTACAACTTTTTTATTCTGCATCTTTTCAAGGACAGTTTTATAAGCAAAAAACTGCTCGTCCTCAGTTGGAAGCTTATCGTTATTCATATATAAGAACTCTGTACGATAAAGACCTATTCCCTCTCCACCAGCTTTTATTACTGCTTCCATATCTTCGGGGCTTCCAATATTAGCTGCTATCTCAACATGTATATTATCAACTGTTTTTGATCGTTTATTTACAAAGTTATTCCAAACTGCAACTTTCTCTAAATATTGTTTATGTTTAACTATATATGATTCTTTTACCTTCTTTGTTGGGTTAATTATAACAACACCATCAATCCCATCTAAGATAACTATATCGCCATTTTGCACACTATCAGTGATTGTTTTTGTACCAACGATGGCAGGTATTTCTAAACTGCGTGCCATAATAGCACTATGTGAAGTACGACCACCAATATTTGTAATGAATCCCTTTACGAAATTGCGGTTTAACTGAGCTGTATCACTAGGTGTTAAATCTTGAGCTACAACAATTACTTCCTCACTTATCATTGATGGATCTGATAAAGTGACTCCTAATATATGAGCAATAACTCTTCTAGCAACATCTCTAACATCAGCTGCTCTTTCTTTCATATAGTTGTTGTCCATATTTTCAAACATCTGTGCAAACATTTCACTTATTGTTCGGTATGCATAAGCACTATTTGAATTATTTGCATCTATTAATTCTTCAACTTGTCTTGTGATTTCTGGATCAGTGGCAATTTGAATATGAGCATCAAAAATCATTGCATGGTCTTCATCAATACTATCAAGTATTCTTTTTCGAATAGTTTGAAGTTCATTTATACTATTTTCAATAGCAATATGTAATCTTTCCTTTTCCTGTAGAGGGTTATTTATTATTTTATCAGGTACATCTAATGTAACTGTTTCAAGTTTAAATACCTTTCCAATAACTATTCCTTCGCTAGCTGCGATACCTTTTACTTCCATAAGGTCACCTCTTTTCTTTCTGAATATTCATAATTATGAGTTCAATAGATTTTATGACAAAAAGGGGAATTAGATTTCCCCTTTTTATACAAGGATTTATGCTTTTCTTAAGACACCTTCAACGATAGGTAATGCGAATAATACTGCTACAACTGCTGCGATAACCCATTTACCCCATGCAGCTATTACACCGATTACAGCACCCACTACTACGAAATCAGCATCACCAAATGTAGTATTTTCTAATCCTAAATTTCCTAATACTGGTAATAGTAATAAAGGTAGGAATGAAATTGCAATACCATTTACAAATGCACCAATTACAGCACCGCGTCTACCACCTGTAGCATTACCGAATACTGCTGCTGTAGCACCTAAGAAGAAGTGAGGGATTACACCTGGTAAAATAACGATATCACCTACTGCTGCTAAAATTAACATCCCAATGATTCCCCCTACAAATGAAACTAAGAAACCGATAACTACTGCGTTTGGTGCGTATGGGAATACAACTGGACAGTCTAGTGCAGGTTTTGCATCAGGAACTATCTTGTCAGACCAACCTTTAAATGCTGGTACGATTTCTGAGATAACCATACGAACACCTTGTAAAACAATGTAAACACCGGCAGCGAATGTTAATGATTGCATAAATGCAAAGATTATGTAATTATCACCAATACCCATTGTTTCACTAACAAATTGTGGTCCTGCTACAATTGTAACAACTAAGAACATTAGTAACATTGTAAGCGAAACTGCAACACTTGAATCTCTTAAGAATGATAATCCTTTAGGGAAATTCATTTCTTCTGTAGATTTTGAGTTTTTACCAACTAGCTTACCAACAAAACCAGATAGCCAATATGTAGTAGTTGAGAAGTGCCCAATTGCTAGATCATCTGAACCTGTAACTTTAGACATATATTTTTGTCCTAAAGCTGGGAATAATACCATTGTTAGACCTAAAGCCATACCACCAACAACATATTGTAGTAAACCAGTTAATCCTGCTACACCTGTTACTACTGAAATTAATGCAGCCATAAATAAAGTGTGATGACCTGTTAAGAATACATACTTGAATCTACTAAATCTAGCCAAGATGATATTACATGCCATACCAATAACCATAATGAATGCTGTTGCAGATGCAAATTCACCTGATGAATCTAATGCTTTTGCAACAATTGCCTCATTATTAGGAACTATACCTTGTGCATTAAATGCTTCTTGGAATAAAGTACCAAAATGTTCTAAAGCACCAATTAATACACCAGCACCTGCACCTAAGATTACGAAACCTAAGATCGCTTTTAAAGTGCCTCGTACAACTTCAGAAGCTGGTTTTGCCTGCAGCAATAATCCTATTAGCACGATTAATCCTAATAATAGTGCAGGGCTTCCAAATAAATTTGAAATAAATTGAATAACTGAACTCATAAATATTCTCCTTTTTAATTTTTATGTTTTGCAAATCTATAGACTTGCTTAATACCTATTTAACCGTTTAAGAAATCTTCTAATATTGTTTTAATTTCACTTTTACTCATAATATTGTTTAATCCAGCTGTGTTTCCAAACCTAGTTAGATTATCTTTTAAGTCATTAGCACAAATGATTAAATTTGCCATACCTTTATATGCACTTCCCATATCTGAGTGCTCAACTTCAATGTCTGTTCTATTTAAATCTTTTAAAACTGCTTTTACATTCATCTCAAGTAGAAAACTACTTCCTAATCCATTACCGCAAATACATACTATTTTTTTCATTATATTCTCCTAACTTGAATACTTTTCTATTATATTTAATACTTCATCTATTGATGTGAAGCTTAATAAACTATTTAAATCTTCTGTTAGCAACATTGATAATTGCTGTAATGCTAAAAGGTGTCTCTCGTTATCAGGAGCAGCTAAGGTGATCATTATCCTTACTGGTTTATTTTCCTGATTATTGAGGTAAACAGGTTCTTTTAAAAGTAATATTGTCATACCTATTTCATTTACACCATCTTCTGGTCTTGCATGTGAAATGGCTATATCTGGTGCTATGCCAATATATGGGCCCATATCTAATACGTTTGATATTACTTTTTCTACATATCTATTCTCTATATATTTATTCTTTAATAATGGTTTTGCGCTTTCCCGAATAGCATCTTGCCAAGTTGATACTTTATCTTTGAAGATAATCATTTCTTCTGTTATTAATTGTTTTAGCATAGGTTTTTGAATCCTTTCTTTCACTCTGTTGAATCTAAATTTATTTTTATTTAACCTTTTAAGTATTATTTTTTGTACTTCTTGTATTTTATTTTTGTTAATATACTGATCAATATCCGATACGATTTGATTGCTAAGTTCATAATTGTTATCGTCTCTGTCTAGTTTTATAAAGATTGCCAGGTTTTCTTTATCATGTTCTGTTAGAACAGGATTTACTTGAATAACTTTGTCTTTCTGCATTGATTTTGGTATAGGAATTGTTGATATTATATAATCAACATCATCACTATAAAGTTTTACTTCATCTAAACTTACCGCGTCTATTACCTGTAGATTTCCAAACATATACTCTAACTCTTTTCTTAAGAGTTTAGAAGTCGCAATTCCGTTTAGACAAACTAGTAGAACTTTAGTTTCTTCAAGATTTCTATTTTCTCTTTTTAATGCTCCACCGAAATGCATCGCGATAAATGTTATGTCATCTTCACCAATCGGATAACCAATTTTCTTTTCTAATTTATGACAAATAGCACTTGTGATATTTGATAATTGAGGATAAGTTTCCAATATTTGATTTTTTAGTTCATTTTGGTAGATGATACCATATTTTAAACGAAACATTGCTTGCTTCATATGTGTATATAATTGTTTGAATAAGTAATGATTATCATCTAATATTATTAAAGTCATTTTTGAGAATTCTTGGATAAGAAATTCAACGATTTCTTTAATATACTCATCATCATGTGATTCAAAATCTGATTCAGTATGAATTCTTAAACCAAGTAAATGCAATGTTAGGTAGTAGTATTCTCTTTCAATGATAAAACCACTCATAATATTCTTTGTTGCATTAAATTCCTTAGTGAGCTCTATTTGAGCTATAACATCATCTGTGATAGGTACAAAAGGAAGTTGATTTTGCTTGATAATGCTAATTAGTATTGATAAAACATCAAGTGTGGTTGATACATAGGTTATATCTAATTCATTTTCAAACTGATTCATTCTATTTTTTGTATCATTATAGGTATTTTGGCTATAGAATTTAACAGGACTAAATTTTAATAAATACTGATGCTTTGATATTAGATTTAGAACTACACTTCTTTTTTGGTATTCTAGGCCAGTAATAATATATCCTCGGTTAGAATCATAGTCTAATACTAAGTTATAAACACTCAAACTCTTTCTAATTTCTTTAATATCACTTAATACAGTATTCCTACTTACATTGAATGCTTCTTCAAAGTATTGAATATTTATATTGTCTCGTATACATAATAAGATAAGTATTTCTAAGACAACACGTTCTTCATGAGTATGTAGATATAAATCAAGCATTTTATTTTCTTTGATCTTTCTAAGTTTTTCTTTTAACTCTGGAGAAATTACAATACCTATTTGTTTCTTATTTACTAGTTTTGGTAGGTTGTTATCAACAAGGAAGTCATTGATTTTAGATAAACTATAATACACACTTCTTTGTGATATACCTAGTAGGTTTTGAATGTCTGATACGTTCAATGTGTAACTTGTGGATATCAGCAAATTCAAAATGTAATTGTCTTTGTAATCTAACATATTATCACCTTTTTACCTTATCATATTTTAATTTTTAATCATCGTAAAGACCAAATACTTGCAAGGGTAGTTACATATTTATTTTTTTTGATGTAAACCCTATCATATAAATAGTATAGCAAAAAAAGCCATGCTTATTTACTAATCTTTTCAAGGTTTTGGGATTATACACAATACATTTCTTTGCAAATCTGTACAAAATATTTTATTGAAATTAATTAGTAATTCATTATTTTTTTGCTCCATCTCAAGTAAACAAATTGAAAATACTATATTTTCTTACGTTAACACTAGTAGTAGAAATCAAAGGGAAGTAATGATGCAATATTATAGACTATTATCCATTTTATTGAGGAATGATATCTAGTTTTGTCCATTACTCGTACCGATTAATACCCGTTACAAATTGATATTAAATTAATAATAAGTTGCAACTAAAAGTGATACAGCGATTCATATGGCACCACAGGCAAAGATGGTTTCAGGATTAATGGATGATTTGTTTAGGTGGACTTCTACTAATACAAAGATCCATCCATTGATAAGAAGTTGTGTCTTTCATTATGAGTTTGAATTCATACATCCTTTCTCAGATGGCAATGGAAGAATGGGAAGACTGTGGCAAACAATACTACTATCACAATGGATGAAAGTTTTTCGATGGATTCCGGTTGAGAGTTTAGTGAAAGACAGGCAACAAGAGTATTACAATGTACTTGGTGTTTGTGATAATGAAGCGGAGTCTACAAAATTCATTGAATACATGTTAAAAAACATCTACGATATGGTCGTTACCATAAATGAAACCGAACAAGTAACCGAACAAGTAACCGAACAAGTAAAAAAATTATTGAAGGTTATTACTGATATACCGAAATCAGCTAATGAGTTAATGGAATTGGTAGGTATTAAACATAAACTAACATTTAGAGATAATTACTTAAAACCAGCAATTAAGCTGGGATTAGTATTAATGACGGTTCCTGATAAACCAAGAAGCAGTAAACAAAAGTACTATAAAAAATAGAAAAAAACTCTCCAGTACATTAAAAAGAAGAGTGTTTTTTTATTACAAAGACGGTTGAAATAGGATGTTGTTTTGACATATTTATGACACAAACATCCTGTATAATCGTGATATAATGATGTTGAGGTGAGACGTATGAAGAAGAAGGTATTGATCATTGAAGATGAAAGACCGATTAATGATGTGTTAAAAGAATACCTAGAGGTATCAGGGTATCTGTGTGAACAAGCATTTGATGGATTGGATGGGTTAATGAAGTTTAATCCTAGTATTTCGATTATCATATGTGATGTCATGATGCCGAAGTTAGGTGGGTATTCTGTTGTTGCGGAAATCCGCAAACAAAGTGACGTTCCAATCATTATGCTTACCGCGTTATCAGATGAAGAAGACATCTTAAAAGGATATGAACTAGGGGTAGATGAATACGTTAGTAAACCATTTAGCCCTCAGATTATTGTAAAAAAAGTAGAAGCGATACTCAGTAGAAGCTCGCAAGAACAAAGTGTTGAGATACTAACAAAAGGGATTTTAACAATCATTCACTCATCTAGAACGGTGCAAGTGAATAAAGAAAGTATCAAACTATCAAAAAAAGAGTTTGATTTACTAGCCTTATTTGCTTAACACGAAGGAATTGTCTATTCCAGAGATTCGTTACTGAATCATATTTGGGGGTACGATTACTTTGGAGATGATCGAGTAGTGGATACGGCGATTAAAAGGCTTCGTAAAAAACTTTCTGATGCGAGTGCTTATATTAAGACAGAACACGGAGTAGGATATAAATTTGAGGTGAAAGTATGAACATAACATCGAGAATATTCTTTAAATTATTTGGATTAATGGTATTTGGGTTCTTAGTGTTATATGTAATCCAGTTTTTAGGGCGAGTACTATTTTTTGATTCGATGTATATTGATAATATTCATCGAAAGAACATCGAACTTATTCACACTGTCGCAGACAGAGTGAATGATGGTGAGGATTTATATTATGTACTCTTTGATGAAGGTGTAACGGATGTCGGTGCAATTATTACAGATGACGAATTAGACATCATTGAGTATGGATTCTTTGAGGAAGTCGAAGATACTGAACTTGAAGGATATTACGAAGGAATATCGGTTGAGCAATCCGTTATTGAGGGAGATGTATCGTACCAAGTAATAAAAGATGATGTAGGAGATTCCCAGTTTACAATCTATTACATGGAACTTGAAGATGGGAACTTTTTAGTAATTGAACATTATTTAGCGGGACTTGTAAATGCAAATGAAGTACTAAATCAGATTGATTTATATGTAATCTTAGGAATGATTCTATTCTTACTACCGTATACCTACTGGTATTCAAGAAGGTTCTCAAGACCACTTCAAGCGATGAACAGACAAGTAAATGCGCTAAGTAACTTAGAGTTTCTTGCACCACTTAGAGTAAGGTCTAAAGATGAAGTAGGACAACTAACAGAAAGTATTAATATGGTTAGTGTTAGTTTAGAAAGCGCCATTAATAAACTACAAGAAGACATTGAGTTTGAGAAGTATAAAGATAAAAAAAGAAGAGAATTAATCGCTTCGTTATCACATGAACTTAAAACCCCAATTACGACATTGAGAGCCGTAATTGAAGGGATGAGAGATAACATCGGTAAATATAGTAATCGAGATGAGTATTTAAAAGAATCACTTGAGTATCTACTCTATATGGAGACACTTTCAAAAGATATCATTGATGCGATTAATATCGAAAGTAAAAAGATTGTCGAAGAATCTTATGATTTACTAGAAATCTACGAAGAGAGTTTGCGCTTTGTCGCGCAGCCAATCAAACAGAAAAACCAAACGATTGAATCAACACTTACAAGCTGCAGTGTGTCAGTAAATAAAGGAATGATATTACGAGTATTCATTAATGTATTAAGCAATGCGTCCTTATATAGTGAAAAAGGAGAAAAGATTATTATCTCATCAAAGGTCTTAAAAGATGAGGTAGAAGTTTCTATATTAAATACAGGTGCGTATATAAAGCCAGGAGACATTACCCACTTATTTGATCCTTTCTACCGAGTAGAAAAATCAAGAAACAAAGAGACGGGTGGTAGTGGATTAGGATTATTCATTATCAAATCAATACTTGATGGACATAACTCCACATACAGCATCATAAATGATGTAGAAGGAGTAAAATTCACATTCACTCTAAAATTGACACAATTTTAGCCTATAAATGACATATTATTGACATATTGATTTCATACAATAGACTCATAAAGGCCAAAGGAGGAATTGGAAAATGAAAAAAATGATGGCATTAGTAGGAATTATAGCAGGAGTATTTGTATTAACAGGATGTGAATTAAACAATCAGGAAATGGATAACATTATCCAAAAATGTAAAGATGATGTAGAATGTAAAGAGATTCTAGATCGAGAAATCGATGAAGCATTAGAAGAAAGAGGACTTGTCGGTGATCACTTTGAAGATGATGTTGAACTGTTGTTTGAACTTGATTTAACAGATGAAGAAATCGAGTTACTTGAGACATTAGAAGCACTTGACAACGAAGTATGGGACGTACTAGAAGCGATGACAGACGAAGAATTAGAAGCATTGATGATTCAAGAGTTTGAAAGTATGTTAGGAAGAGAATTAACAGCAGAAGAACAAGCAGCATTAGAAGTAGTAGAAGCGCTATGGATGACGGATATTGAATCAGATGTATTCCAATCAGAGCAAGAGTATTTAGAGATGCATTTAGGAAGAGAATTAACAGATGAAGAACTAGCTGCAGTACATATAATCGAAGAATTCTTTACTAGTACATTTGATGAAGAAGGGGAGTTAACACCTGAAGTAGAAGCAGCATTTGATTTAATTGATGAGTTATATGAATCAGCATACGAGTTCAATGAAATTGATGAATTAGAGCTTATGTTAGGAAGACAGTTAACAGCAGAAGAATTAGCAGCATTTGACATTCAAAACGCAATCAACTGGGAAGAAGACATAGAGCTTACTCAAGAACAAAATGATGCGCTTGATGTAATTATGAATCTATATGATGAAGCATTTGAAAATGTAGATGAGATTGAAGTAGATTATTACTTTGATAGAGAATTAACAGAAGAAGAACAAGCAGCACTTGATATCGTAGATGCACTATATGAAGAAATGGAATTAAACTTTGAGTTTGAAATCGATGAATATGATTTCGCAAATGAAATGATTACGTATTACGAAGCAATCTTAAACAGACCTCTTACAGATTTAGAAATAGAGGCAATCGAGTTTAGCTTAGAATTCTATTATTTCGAAGATGATTTCTACTTTGAAGATGAGTATGTATATTACGAAGAAGAAGTAATGGAATAATACATCAAAATAAAAACAGCAAATCAGGATTGATTTGCTGTTTTGTTGTTATGAATATTATTTTGTGGATACAGTTTATCACCAATTTCATCTAAGACATCAAGAATTAGCTTCTCAATTTCGTGGGAGTCTTTGTTGAGAGACTCTACAATCTCTGTTGCTTGTAATCTATCAATATCTAGTAACGCTTGTTTAAAACTTACATTATAATCATCTGCCATAGCATATTGTGTGTAATAAAACGTTATCACACTACTCCTTTCCATATAATTTAATGCTACAATTGCATTTCTTAGCTCCTAAAACCTCAATAATGTCTTTGTAAATTAAAAAAAACACCTCACACAAGCAGTTTTTGTGAAGGTGTTTATTTACATATATTAAGTTACTTTTTTTCTTTTTGATAGATTTTAACGTAGTCTACTTCCATTACTGCAGGGAAGATTGATTGATCAATAGTTGCACCCCAGTATCCACCAATTGCTAAATTGATGATTAAATAAAATGGTTTATCAAATGGCCATCCTAGATAATCAGTAGTACGATTTTCTTGCCCTTTAGATAATTTACCTACTGATTTGTTGTCAAGGAAGAACTCAACATAATCTTCTGTCCATTCAATGCTGTAAAGGACACTTTTACTCGTTGCATCAATCCCATCAACAACAATCTTATATTGCGTATCATGGTCTTGGAAGTTGTATTTTCCGGTATGTAAACTATGATGGATGGTCCCTTCGTGTTTCCCAAGGTGTTCCATAATATCAATTTCACCACAATTAGGCCAAGATTCACCTTCTGTATATGAGTCGGGCATTAACCATATAGCAGGCCAAGTACCAAATCCTTTTGGGACTCTTGCCTTAATATCAAAACGTCCATAAGTCCATGACTTGATTCCTTTGGTTGTAATTTTAGCCGATGTATAATCACGTCCAAATACTGCGCCACTCACATGTTCCTTTTCGTGATCAGGTGCCTTTTCATTTAACGCTACGATATGTAGTTTTCCATCTTTTATATAAAGATTCTTCGCGTTATCCGTATAATACTGGCTTTCGCCATTTCCCCAGCCATTATTTCCTCTACCAATATCAATCGTCCATTTGGTTTTATCAACTGGACCATCTTTGTCAAATTCTTCTTGAAATACTAATTTGTATTCACTCATTACTGTCACCTCCGTAATACATTGTAAGTATTATAAGGCATCTTTATAGTGATGTAAAGAGCTAAAGTATATTTCTGTTTATGCGTTTGCGAGTTTCTTTGTTTCTTTCGTAACAAGGAACTCTGTGATTTTTCCAATTAGCACAATCGCAATGATTGTTAGGAACCATCTTGTTATCATGAAATCAAATCCTAAAAACTTTACTTCATTGATTAACATCGGTAATTTAATTACTGCCCAGGCGCTTAAAATAATCACAACATTCTGTATGCTTGCACCTTTCTTTCTTAGTACTGCGGCGATTGGGAATGCTGCATAGATTGGGCCAGTTGACAACATGCCCATCAGTAATGCAAAGACAGTCCCTTTAAAACCGCTGTATTCACCAAGGTTTTTAGAGATTAGTTCTTTTGGTATCCATGCATTAATCAATATCGTAAAGATTATTACTATTGGCATAATAATGAGCATTTCTTTTAAATAGTATAGACTATTGTTAAATGCTGTAATGGCATTCTCTCTTTGAAAGATTGCTAGTACAATATATGTAATTATTACAAGGGTTAATAATTTATTCTTCTTTAACATTTTCATAGTAAGATCACTCCCATTAGTAGTGCGATGATAATAGCAAATACGAAACTTAAACCGTTACGAAGTAATGTGAATTTTAATCCGAATTTTTCTTTTTCAATACTTATTGTTACAACACCAACCATTGTTAAGGTAGTTAAAAAGGCTGCACCAGGAACAATGTTTGCCCCTAGTTCAATAAAAGAACCTACTAACGGAAATGCCACAAATGCAGGTATTAGCGTAATACTTCCAATCAACGCTCCAACGGTAGTGGCTTTTAAACTACTTGAGGTACCAAAATAGTTTGATACTGATTCAGGAGGTAAATAGGTAAGTATTAATCCAATTAAGAATACAATACCTAAGATGCTTGGAAGCATGAATTTTAAACTGTTTTTTGATTTCTTAAATGCTTTTAATGTTTTTGTTTTATCTTTTTGAATCGACCAAACTAGTAATACGATGGCGATAATCCAAAATACTGTTGTAAAAATGTCCATAATATCAATTCCTTTCCTCCGTAGAATATCACGAATAGATATGTTATACTGTTACATATGTCACACTCTAGGAGATAATAGTGAAAATGATACAAAGTAAACTGTTTGAAGGACTAACAGCAAAACAAAGAAAATACATTGAAGATCATTCGAAACGATTCTTTTATGAAAAAGGAGAGTATCTTCATTTTAATGGAGATAAGTGTGATTTCTTTGAGATTATTTTAGCGGGAAAAGTAGAAGTAGAACATATATCTGAAGAAGGAGATAAATTGATATTACGTGTTTTTGAGAAGCCGGATTTGATAGGACTTAATATTTTGTTTTCATCAAAACCGTACTTCATCATGAATTTTTATGCAGGTAGTGATGTGGAGCTTTTTAAATCCTTTCATATCATTACTAATAGTAAAATGTTCTTTGAT
>CAZZAP010000042.1:0-13548 GCA_964652375.1 uncultured Candidatus Izemoplasmatales bacterium | reverse complement strand
ACGGTAGATGAAATATTTTATGTAGAAGAATCCGAATAATAAAAAGTCTATTTCTAGACTTTTTTTATTGCGTAATAATAGAGGTGTGATACAATGACGTTAAGGCTTACTTGAGGAGAACATTATGAATGCTATTGGAGAATTATTATCAGTTGGAACTGCGCTTTGCTGGACGATTACAGTAATTAGTTTTGAATATGCGGGGAAACGGGTAGGGAGTATACCAGTAAACATTATTCGTTTGGTGTTTGGATTTATCTTTCTTGGTCTATTCTTGTTGTTTACAAGAGGAATGTTTCTACCACTAGATGCGACGCAGTATGCATGGACAATGTTAATGATTAGTGGGTTTGTTGGATTGGTTATTGGTGACTTATTTCTATTTCGAGCGTTTGTTGAAGTAGGAGGACGAATATCATTACTTATTATGTCACTTGTACCGTTGATATCAGCATTACTTGGATACCTATTCTTTAATGAGGTAATTACAGGATGGGATTTAGTGGGTATGGCTGTTACGTTGGTTTTTATTGTAGTGGTTATATTATCGCGAAAGCAAAAGAATGAACCGCTTCATAAACATGTAAAAAGAGGAATACTATTTGCGTTGATTGGTGCTTTTGGCCAAGCAATTGGATTAATTTTAAGCAAAGAAGGTATGGGGGGAGATTATAACGCATTTGCCGCTACACAAATTCGTATCATTGCTGCAATGGCTGGGTTTACAATATTTATCTTCATTCGTAGAGATTGGAAGCGTGTAGGAAAGGCATTTTTAAATAAGAAGGCGATCGGGTTTATAGTGCTTGGTAGCTTTTTTGGCCCATTTCTTGGAGTGTCAACTAGTTTACTTGCGTTGCAATATACAGACCTAGGAATCGCAACAACGATTGCCCAGTTGAATGTCATTATGATAATTCCGTTTTCCATTGTATTGTTTAAAGAAAGAGTAAACATCATTGAAATACTTGGAGCACTTGGTGCATTTGCAGGTGTTACTGTAATTATCTTATTGTAGATCTACAAACAAATAGGAATACAAAAGGAGACGATTTGTCTCCTTTATTTATAGTTTTTAATAAACTCAATAAATTCTTGTTGTGGAATAGGTTTTGAGTAGTAGTATCCTTGGATACCGTGAATATTTAGTTTCATTAAGTAGTCTACTAGGTCTTTTGTTTCTACTCCTTCACTAATGATGCGCATATTTAGCCTTGTGGCAATATCAACAAGGGATTCATAAATCATTGTTTCTTTTTCGTTTGATATATCTTTTGGTAAAACAGCCATATCAATTTTTAAGTATGATGCATTTAATAGTGGTAGCACTGTAAAACTTGAATTTCCTGCGCTAAAATCATCAATCTCAATCGTGAATCCTATGGTTGATAATTCAAGTAGCAAGTCTTGTATAGCTTCAAATTCAAGCATCACACTTTCGGTAATCTCAATGCTGATTCTGTTTGGACTTGCATTTGTTTCATGAAGAATATCCTTGATTGTTTGAATTGCTAGATTCTTTAACGTGATTGGTGAGAAGTTTGTTGATATTTTGAAACTATCAGATACGATGTTTAGTGCTGTTAACTCTGATATAAATCGACATGAGTTTTTAAATGACAAGAGATCAATCTCATATATTAAACCGCTTGTTTCAGCAATGTTAATGTATTTAGTTGGTGAGATGATTCCATCCTTATCTAACCATCTAGAGAGTGCCTCTGCACCAATGATTGTATTGGTTTTCGGATCCACTTTCACTTGGTAGTAGTTTTCAAGTTCCTCTTCTTTTAGTGCCCGTTCCAAGTTGGATTGATAATAGATTTCAAGTTCCATATCATCCAGTGTTGATTTGGTCACTTCAGTGACAGGTTCTGTGGATTCTTTGATCTTTGAGTATGCATAAGCAAGGCGACTGGTGAGAGTTTGAATATCGATGTTTTTCAGTAATTCATTTTCAATCAAAACCGTTTTGGCTTTAAACTCGTATGACTTCAGAAGATGATTATCCATGTTAGTGTTAAGACTCTTTTCAAAGAGTTGATATTCGCTATCTTGCTCTGAAATGATTAAGTATTCAGATGGAGATAGTTGATATATAGAATCTATATCATATGCTTGTTGAATGTTGTCTGACATCATTTTTAAGATGTTATCGTGGTATCGTACTCCACATGCATCCACAATGTCAGCAAAGTTAAATATGTTATGATAGGCGATATGATATTTAGCAAGATTTCTTCTAGCAAATTTCATGTAGAAGGCTTGCTGAGTATTTAGGTTTGTGATTGGATTATATTGTGAGTATCTTTTTATTAAACTGTTGTTAAATATTGTAAGTGCGAATAATAATGTACCCAAATATACTACTGAAATAAAAATTCCAGTGTATAAACGAAGTGTATTTACGAACGAAACAATATCGTATGTATCAGCAAATGTGATGACATAGTAATCATCTCTTGGGATATAGATGTAGTATATAAACTCTTCATTTTGGAAATCGTCATGATAAATAAACCTTTTGATATTGTTCGCTTCTTGAGCGTGGCTCCAATGAATGAGGTGACCCTCAATTTCTTCATCAATTTCATCGATATAACCATTGGCTGTAAGCATGGTTGATTCGCCATCAATATTTACGTATAGGTTATTCGTACCAATTAACTTATCGATTGTTTCATGATTTTCTCCAATATAAGTAATCTCTGCTTCCACATCTTTAAGGTTTTGATTATATAAGTAGTTAGGTACAAAGTAAGAGAGTAATAGTCCTAAAAAACCAAAGATTAGTGTAATGAACAGAATTAAATTAAGACGCTTTGATAGGAAATTTTTTATGTTCATAATAACACCTCCTGTTTTCATTATAGCAGTTTCTTGTTGTAAAACAGTTTTTGACGAAAAACTATTTACAAAATGATGTGTATCGTTTACTATTAGATTGGTTTATTTGATAACCCGAATAAATCCACTTTGTCAGAGCAATCTGATAAGGCATTAAACCATTTTTCTACTAGAGGAACCACGCCGATTTCGGTGTGGTTTTTTCTTTCGTAAAATTGTTGTATTTTTTAAATGTTGAGAGCGTTTTCAGATTTCAAAAAGTCGAGTTTATCGCTTTGTTAAAAGTTTTTTCACATTTTTCTTTACAAATATATTTTTGGCGTTATAATAGTCCAGGTTGTGCAAAATTATTCGCATATACCATGCTTTAAAAATCTTTGAAAGTGAGGAAATATTGATGGCTGATTATACAATGTTGACAGTGACAGGTGCTTTTGAGGTTGCCAAGGGAAATCATGAATTATTAGTGAAACTAGCGGAAACAAAATCAAAAAAGACTGTTAAGTAAAGTAAAGACCTTTGAAGGTCTTTTTTTATTGCATTTGTATAAAAATAATAAATTGAATACAAAATAATATTATAGTATAATACGGGTATAAGAAGGTTTATCTTCTTGTTGTAATGAATTGATTATATAATATAGATATCTATATGAAGGGAGTTAGATTATGATTACACGTAAAGAGTTATTAACGATTAACAAAGTACCTGGAAGAGAGATTAAAGAGGTGCTTGGATATGTGAAAGGTTCGACAGTGCAAACAAAGAATGTTGGTAAGGATATTTTAGCTGGATTTAAAAGTCTTATTGGTGGAGAAATTACTTCATACACCGACATGATGAATCAAGCTAGAAAGATTGCGACAGAGCGATTACTGAAAGATGCTGATGCATTAGGTGCTGATGCGGTTGTTGGATTTAGATTACAAACATCTGCTGTAATGGGTGGGGCTGCTGAGATTATTGCTTATGGTACCGCAGTTCGACTTGATTAGGTGATAATATGAATGATGCACATAAAATGGATAACACAAATAAGATTGTTACAATTATTGGCTTAGTACTAGAAGGGTTCTCAGCATTCTTTTTATTGATGTTTCTTTTGGTTTGGGATCAGTATATGAGACTGGTATCACTCGCAGAGAGTGATATGTCTGCTGAGGAGTTTGAAATATTAGTGGATCTGTTTGATGTCCTTCACATCGTTGTGATTGTGACTGGGATTATTCTTTCAATTGCATTTGTTGTTAATATTGTTTTATTTAGTAAATTAGTGCGAGGAAGACTAACAGAACAAACTGCAAAAAAAGTATATCTCTATCAGGCAATTTGGGGTGGAGTAAGTTTGTTGTTTAATCAAATTACTGGAATCTTATATCTTGTATCAGGTGTTCGAGGGTTTAACAACCAAAGAGAGGAAACAGATATTAGAGAAGGAATCTAACGAGGTGACAAGATGGAAACATTAGAGCAATTATTAGAGGTATTACCTCTTTTACTTCCTATTTTACTGATAGACTTAGGGATGAAAATTTATTCGATTGTTGATATAGTAAATGAAAATAGGGTTGTAAAAGGGAACAAGGTTGTATGGATTGTTGTTGTAGCACTAGTAAACTTTGGTTGGCTTATTTATCTACTCTTTGGGAGGGATGAATAATGGATGTCATCAAAGTCGTAAATTTATCCAAGCAGTACGGGTTAACAAAGGCTGTTCATGAGCTTTCTTTTTCAGTGAAAAAGGGAGAAGTATACGGTTTTATTGGTAAGAATGGTGCTGGAAAAACAACAACCATTAATATGCTTTTAAGTTTAACAACAAAGAATCAAGGCCAAATCTTTATCTATGATAAAGAGGTCTTTTATAATGATGTAGATTACAAGAAGTTCATTGGTTATGTACCAGATGTACCTGCATTTCCTGGATATATGACTGCGAGAGATTTTCTAAGGTATACTGCGGAAATCTTTGAGATGCCAAATGAAGTAATTGAATCAAAAATACAAGAAATATTAACGTTTGTTGATTTAAAAAATACAAAAAAACGGATTTCAACCTATTCAAGAGGAATGAAACAACGACTTGCGATTGCGCAAGGATTATTACACGATCCTGAAATACTGATTATGGATGAACCAACAAGTGCACTAGATCCAATTGGACGTAAAGATGTGATGGATATCATCAAACGTTTAAAAGGAAAGAAAACCATTTTCTATTCTACACATATACTAGAAGACGTAGAAAAAGTGTGTGATCGGATTGGTTTGATTGATAATGGTAGTTTGTTATTTGAAGATACTATTGATAGTATTAAGGGAACATTTTATGATAATAGGTATTACTTAGAAACAGAGAAAAACCCAAAGGAACTAGCAACCGTATTAAAGGGTAGTGCATTGATTAAAGATGGAGAATATAAAGATAATGGAATTGTATTTACACTGGTAAATGGGGATTCGAATGAATTGTTAAAGGAAGTAATGTCGAAAGGTGAAGTAGTTGTTGAGTTTAAACAAGAGACATTGCGATTAGAAGAAATCTTTGTGAGGTTAACCAATGAAAACTCTAATTAAGTACGATTTCTTCTATCTTAAAAAGACATCTCGATTACTCATTATGCCTGCGGTTATTATATTCTTTGCGATCTTATCTCCTGTTACTGCGAAATTTATGAATCAATTATTGGGCTTGTTGTTAGAAGATAGCGGGTTAGTAATTGAACTACATGATCCGACTGTAATTGACAGTTACATTCAATATATTGGAAATTTATATGAATTGATTTTATATGTGTTAATCTTTATGAGCGTTGGAATGTTCATACGAGATAAATCAAAAGGGATATTACCACTAATCCTTAGTAAACCAATCTCTAAATCAAACTATATATTATCAAAGTACATTGTATTTAATGTTGTAGTAAGTATTATTTTATTGTTAGGGTATTTAGTGTTTGGATATTACACATATTTCTTATTTGATGAAGTGAACATGGTAATTATGTTACAAGTAACGTTGTTATTCTCAGTATATTTACTATTTATTACTGCCATCGCAATGTTTAGTTCTGTCATTACAAAATCATACCCAATTGCGATATTAATCACATTTGTCTCGTATATCTTCTTCCAAATATTAAGTATTGGTGATATTGGGATCTTTAAGTATTTACCTGGACAAATCATCACAAGAATTAGTGAGATTGTCGTAGAAAATGCATCTTTAAAAGAAGTGCTTACGACAGTTGGAAGCACGATGATGTTATCTGCTTTACTACTATACTTGTCAATTATATTATTTAGAAAAAATACCATATAAAAAAAGGACCTCGGTCCTTTTTTTTATTGTAATGTTTGGAAAAACAGCTCTGCCGTATTAATATTTGATGCTAGTGGTATCTTATATACATCACTTAGTCTAAACAATGCAGATACATCTGGTTCATGTGGTTGCGCTGTAAGTGGATCTCTGAAGAAGATAATTAAATCGATATCTCCATTTGCTACGCGTGCACCAATTTCTTGGTCTCCACCTAGTGGACCGCTTCTAAAACAATGAATGATTAACCCTGTTGCATCCATTACTTTTGTACCAGTTGTTCCAGTCGCAAACAATTGGTGTTTTTTTAAGATTCCTTTATGACGACTACAAAACTCGATCATTTCTTCTTTCTTCTTATCGTGTGCTATTAATGCAATTTTCATTTAATCACCTATTTTCATTATGTAGTGTTTGATTGTATTAACTTCATGAAAACCTATTGCTTTGTGGAAGATTTGTGACATTTCATTTTTAAGTTCTGTGTCACTTCCAAATTCGGTTAGACCAAGAGATTTGAAGTACTTGATGGCGTGTTGTACAAGACGATAGGCTATTTGATTACGGCGGTATTGTTCACATACGTAAATACCTTCAAGGTACCCAACGCCACTACTTGAAGATCCTTCAACATAGTCGTTACGAATTGATAAGTTCATAAATCCGACTACTTTCTCTTCGTTCATAAAAACAAAAATTCTTGTTTTCCCCATTTTGTAGTCTCGAATGATTTCATCAATCTCCTTTGAAGTAATATCGTTCCATAGACATTTAATCATTTCTCTGTATGCCTTGATATGCTCATTATTCAGTTCTAATATCATCATATCACCTCATATTTATTATACACTATTTGGTTCATTTAAACATTAGAATTATGGTAAAATAGTATTGAATCCTAAGGAGGTACTCTATGAAATATCCAAAAATACCAGATTTTCATGAATTAGCACAATTGATTACGTATTATGCAAAACACAAACATGAGTACGGAGCAAAGAATGTTGAAACGAAATTAGATTCAATCTACAACATGATGGAAGAAGCATACAAGGAATTAAAACAATTACCGGTTGATAATGCGATGAGTATTGATCAACCTGATTCCTTAGAAGAGATTAAGAAACGAAGACCAGATGGACCAAGAAGACTGTGGAAACAGTTAGATTCTTCGTATGAAACGAAATTGAAAGGTGCATTTATCGCCAGAATAGCGGGTTGTATACTTGGCGCACCTGTTGAGTTTCATAGTGTGAAGGAGATGGAAGAGTGGGCTTCGTACAACAATGAGGTATTTCCTCCAGTTGATTACTGGACAAAAATAAAAGCACCAGGAACGCTTCGATATCAACAAAGTGATTTTAAAGAGTATACCAAACAAGGTATGACAAAAGCACCTGTAGATGATGACATTGTGTATACAATATTAAATTTATTAGTAGTGGAAGAATATGGACATACCTTTACGACAGAAGATGTCGCAAAAGCATGGGTAAATTATTTACCATATGCCTGCACAGCAGAGGAAGTGACGCTCAAGAACTTAAAAGAAGGGATTTCTCCAAACAAAGCGGCAGAACTAGATAACCCATATATCGAATGGATTGGGGCAGATATACGAAGTGATGCCTTTGCCTATATTGCACCTGGATATCCTGAAAAAGCTGCTGAGATGGCGTATTATGATGCGTTCTTATCACATAGAAGAAATGGTATCTATGGTGAAATGTTCTTTGCTGCTGCGCAAAGCGCTGCCTTTGCAGTCGATGATCCAATCAAAGCGATTGAAATTGGTCTGACAGAAATTCCAGAGCATTGCACTCTTGCTAAAGACATCCGCTGGGCCTTATCAGAAAGACATAACATCAATAACTATCAAGATGCGAGAGATGCTGTAGAAAAACGATTTAAGGGCATGGAACATGCCCATACAAACAACAATGCTTGTTTAACCGTATTTGGGCTCCACATTGGAGATACAGATGTAACGAGTGTAATTGGGCAAACAGTTGCGATGGGAATGGATAATGATTGCACAGCTGCTTCAGCAGGAAGTATTGTTGGTGCGATAGCGACATTTGATAATATCTCTCCTAATTGGTATAATAATTTTAACGATATTGTTGATACCTACTTAATCAATGTTGGTGAATTAAAAATATCAGATGTTTTAATGCGATTCCATGCACAAGCAAAAAACATCTTTGATGGAGGGTTAAATTGAATAAAACAAAAGAAACTCTAAGAAAAATAAAAGACTGTTTTAAAACTGGATTCAAAGGGTGCTTTGGATTCGCGAAGGCAAATAAAAAAGTAACATTTTTAATTGTACTAGCTCTCGTTATGATCCTCACGTTAATTGTGACAATTGCAACGTTATAAGAACTGTTTAGACAGTTCTTTTTTTGGACTAAAAAAGGCGAATCCTGTTGGACTCGCCTTTTACTACATTATGATTGATACATCTCAATTAATCGCTGAATTTTATGATAGTTGATGTACCTTGATTCTCTTAGTAACTCTTTTCCGTTACTAAAAATTAATACAGTAGGCACACTAAAGATTAAGTGATCTCCTCTGAATTTATCCATTTCATCGATATATACATGATAAATGTCAATTTTATCAATGTTCGGAACGTTGTGTGACAGTACTGTGTCGATGGTAGCGCACGCACTACATGTGTTTGATTTCGCGATAACCATCACCAATTCTTGATTTAAAACTTGCTCTATCTCTTTGTAGGTTTCTAGTTTTTTCATCTATTTTGCCTCCACTATCTCTAGTGCATTTACAGGACAAGCATATAAACAACCCCATAAATTATCACAGAATGTACCTGTATTATATACTTTTTTTGATTCTTTATCCATTTTTAATGTACCAGTTGGACATATTCTTGCGCAAATACCGCACCCAATGCATTTATCTTTTGTTACTTCAACTGTGTATGCCATACTAACACCTCCAAGCGATAGTTAGTATACAAACTATATGAGAAATTGTCAATACTTTATTTTAGAAAAGCGTTTCCTAATTAGAAAAGCGGTTATATTCCTTGCTTGGCATATAACAAAGTAGTAATATAAATGCACAAGGAGTGATATCCATGAAAAGTTTATCGTATTTAAAAAGTATAAGTAACGAAACAAAGCTTCGTTTGGTTAGTTTGTTGTTAGAAAATGAACTCTGCGTGTGTGAGTTAGAAGAAATCACCAATATCAAACAAGTAAATATATCAAAAAACCTCAGTAGTTTAAAAGAGGCAAACATTGTTGATGTAAGAAGAGAAAAACAACGTGCGTTTTATTTTATTAGTGATGATTTCAAGAAACAAGAGCACTTAGTTAATCATATTCGTGATCTTCGTTTTGAAGAAAAACAACTTAATAAAGATTATTCAATCTTCTTACAACACGAAAAAGTAAAAGATCAAAACGTCTATGTTTGTAATGTCTTTAAAGATGGGGTAAAACAATGATTAAAAAATCAATGCGCGTTGATGGTATGACGTGCGCTATGTGCGCAAAAACCATTTCCAATACGTTTGAGCATATGGAAGGAATTACCGCAAAAGCAAACGTTGGTGCTGGAAAAGTCTTATTTGAATATGATGAAACAGTCTATAACCTCACTAGTATCGCAGAACTTGTAAAACAAGTAGGATATGTGCCTGTTTTAGAAGAAACACTTGAGGATAATAAAAAACTCCGTCTTAAAATGAGAAGAGAAATTTACATTAGTGTCTTTTTCTCAATTCCATTATTATGGGCAATGTTTAGCCATGTACCAGGGTTTGAGTGGGTACCAGTACCAAATCTACTTCAAAATGGAATCTTTCAATTAGTAGTAGCTGGTGTTGTGCAGTTTTATATTGGTAGTAGATTCTTTAAAGGTGCATACCACGGTATAAGAAAGAATTCACTAGGGATGGATATCCTTGTAGTGCTAGGTACAACTAGTGCCTATTTATATAGCACATGGGTACTTGTTGATTATTTATTTATTGGGCTATTAGATCATGGAATGCATGATCGTCCTGTTTATTTTTATGAAATTAGTGCACTGATTATTACAATGGTGCTCATTGGGAATTACATCGAGCACATTGCTAAAGAACGTACAACGGATGCACTCGTTGAATTAATTAACTTAGGTGCAAAAGAAGCAAGAGTAATAAAAAATGGTATTGAAGAAATGGTAGATATCGATGAAGTATTTCTGGGCGATCACATTGTTATACTCGCAAATGAAAAAATCCCTGTTGATGGGAAAGTAGTTAGTGGTACTTCGTATGTAGATGAATCAATGATTACAGGAGAGAGTATTCCTGTTAAAAAAGAGAAAAATCAACACGTGATTGGTGCAACCATTAATCTACGAGAAAAAATCATTATTGAAGCAACGAAAATCGGTAGTGATACGATGTTATCACAAATCATCAGCACGGTAGAAGAAGCGAGTGCGGAAAAACCACCAATTCAGCGTACTGCTGATAAAATAGCATCATGGTTTGTACCTGGAGTTGTCGCAATAGCGATTATCAACTTCTTAGTACATTACTTCATTATTGGGGATGTATTTACTGACTCATTTACAACAACAGTTGCAATCTTAGTAATTAGTTGCCCTTGCGCGCTTGGACTTGCAACACCAACTAGTATTTTGGTTGGAAATGGAAAAGCAGCTCAAAACCATATCTTATACAAAGGTGGAGAATTCTTTGAGCTTGCGAATAAGATTGAGGCAATCGC
Organism: uncultured Candidatus Izemoplasmatales bacterium; assembly: GCA_964652375.1. Classification (GTDB taxonomy): domain Bacteria; phylum Bacillota_I; class Bacilli_A; order Izemoplasmatales; family Izemoplasmataceae; genus CAZZAP01. Next base: position 2,625 of record CAZZAP010000042.1, on the reverse strand, counting down.
CTTCGATAAAACAGGTACACTAACAATCGGAAAACCGGTTGTGACAGATTTTAGTGGCGATAGTGATGTTCTGAATATTGTCTATAGTATTGAACGTGAATCGACTCATCCTATTAGTGTGGCAGTTAAAGAATATGGAGAAGAGTTAGGTGCGAGTATATTAAATGTTTCTAACTTTGAAACACTAGAAGGTAAAGGTATTAAAGCAATTGTAAATGAGCAAGAAGTATACATTGGTTCTGTAAAGATTATTGAAGATTTAAACATTGATTACAAGGTGCATAAAGAAGAATATGAACGATTACTTCGTGAAGCAAAGACAACAAACTTTGTCGTTGTTGAACAAGAGATAAAAGCAATATATGCAGTTCGTGATGAAATTAAAGATACATCACAAAAAGTAATTGATGAGATGAAACTAAGAGGATTAACTCCATACATGATTACAGGGGACAACAAGATTGTCGCAAATGCGATTGCCAAAGAATTAGGGATTACGCATGTCTATGCAGAAGTGCTTCCTCATGAAAAAGCAACAATTGTTGGTGATATAATGAAACAAGGAAAAGTCACTGCATTTGTTGGCGATGGAATCAATGACGCTCCTGCATTAAAACTCGCAGATGTTGGGTTTGCGATGGGGCATGGTACAGATGTTGCAATTGATTCAAGTGATGTTACATTAATGAGTTATGATTTAGGGTTAGTAATTAAAGCAATTGATATGTCAAAAGCAACCCTTAAAAATATCTATCAGAATTTTATGTGGGCGTTTAGCTATAATCTTATCGCGATTCCCCTTGCCGCTACAGGAAGGTTAACGATGGTAGTAGCGGCAGCAGCAATGGCCTTTAGCAGTATTATGGTGGTGCTCAATGCACTCCGCTTAAAAGCATATAAATTACCTGAGTTTAAATCAGAAATCTTAATAGAAGGAGGTGCTAGTATGAAAGTTAAAGTAACAAATATGACGTGTGGACATTGTAAAATGACAATTGAAAATGCACTGAAAGCAAATGGATTTGATCAAGTAGAGATTGATTTAGATAACCGCGTTGTAGAAGTTGAATTAAAAGGAAAAGCAGAAAGCGATGTAGTAGAAATTATTGAATCAAAAGGATACGATGTTCAGTTATAATAAAAAAAAGAAAAGATGAATCGATTGATTCATCTTTTTATGTTTTTTTGCCCATGTGCACTCTTGGGTCTAAAAATGCAAAGCTAACATCAACAAATAAATTAGCGACTGTGATATATGTAATGTAGAAGAAACTTATTGCGGTAAATAATTCAATATCAATATTGATGTATCTACCCATCCCAAAGCTTTGAATCAGGGAATCAAATAATAAGTTACTTATACCTTGTATATTGTAGAATGATTCAACAAAGAATGATCCTACTAGTACACTAATAAATGTCCAGTTGAACTCCGGCATAATCGCGATAAGGCTATCTTTTAATAGATGTCTACTCATGATTTGGTGTTTCCGTAATCCTTTTGCCCGAAGTAATGGAATTGCCTCAGAGTTAAATCCATCGATTAACTCTGTTCGTATCAGTCGCGTAAATTTTGCGACTGGTTGAATGCATAATACAGAGACAGGAATGATGTAGATGGAGATGTCTCCCCATAAACCATCTCTTCCTTGAGAGAATTGAGCTGGTAACCACGCAAGGCGATACCCTACAATGACTATTACTAGAAAAATCCAAAAGTATATAGGGACACTTGTTAAAATCATTGTGATGTATCCGATTAAACGATCGATGATTGAGTTTTTATAGTAAGCACTAATAAATGCTAATAGGATACTTGCTGGTATATAAAGCATAAATGCTAAAATATTAATTTTAAGTGTAACTGGTATTTTGCGTATAACTACACTCATAATCTCTTCTCGATAAATGAATGAATACCCAAAGTCTCTTTCTACAATAACGCGTCTCGCGTAAAGTTTAAAACTTTCCCATGCCATTTTTAATGCATCACCATAATTATCGACAACTCGAAACTTACGGTACATACTCATGGAAGAAATAACATATAAAAGCGTGATTGTTAGGGCGATTGTGAACAATGCAAAAAACAATCGTTTTAGAATATAATTCACCATATGATAGTCCTCCATTTCGTGTAGTGCCGGTAATCTATATTATACCAAATTTTTTTGAAAAATATGGTTGATTTTTAAAAAGTCGTTTGCTATAATGAAATAGCGCTAAATATTTAGCGGTCTGAATGATGGGCGGGTAGCGAAGTGGTTAAACGCGGCAGACTGTAACTCTGCTCCTTTGGGTTCGGCGGTTCAAATCCGTCCCCTCCCACCATTTTTTTATTATCTGCATATATTTAGGGGTGTGGTGTCAATGGTAGCACACCGGTCTCCAACACCGTTGGTACGGGTTCAAATCCTGTCACCCCTGCCACTATACACACTAGGTAAGCCATATGTTGGCTTACTTTTTTTATTAAATTATCAATTTAGGCTCCGACACCGGTGCCCCTACTTCATTTTTCGCTATTTTTGTTATACTTCATTGTGTCATTATATAAGCGCATTAATTGCTTTTTATCTAATGTGTTCAAGAAAACTCCCTCTTCAAGGATATTGATAATGTCAT
>CAZZAP010000041.1:0-14133 GCA_964652375.1 uncultured Candidatus Izemoplasmatales bacterium | reverse complement strand
AATAGTTTTCCTTCTTTAGTTATTAATCTTAACTTAACGACATTGATCAATTGATAGTCTTATTTTTTTCTTTTTGAATCAAACTACAGTTTTCATCTGTCACATCGCCATTTGTAACAATTCTAGCAGGTACACCTACTGCAGTAGCACCCGGAGGTACATCTTTTAACACAACTGCGTTTGCTCCAACACGTGCGTTTGAACCAATATGAATATCTCCTAGAATTTTTGCACCAGCTGCAATCATCACTCCATCACATAACGTAGGATGACGTTTTGCACCAGTTTCATTTCCAGTTCCACCTAGTGTAACTTGATGATAGATAAGTACATTGCTACCAATAACAGCAGTTTCACCAATCACAACACCTACACCATGATCAATTACTAAGTTTTTACCTATTGTAGCTGCAGGATGTATCTCTACACCAGTTAGGAATTTTCCAACATTCATGATGATTTTTGCGAGTAGTTTCAATCGTAATTTCCAAAAAACGTGCGCTACACGATATATCCAAACCGCATGCATACCTGAATATGTTAATAGTATTTCAAGTGTGTGTCTAGCTGCGGGATCTTTTTCTTTAATTGCCTTTATATCACTGCGAATACCCATATCATTCACCTCTCTTCAGCATTGTTATTATATACTAATACATTCTTTTTACTAAGCAATATACTCATAAAAAAACACGAGAGATTCTCGTGTTTTACAATTCTCTACCTACAATCACTTCATCTACTTTAGAATCATATATCCCAATTGTTTCGGCAATTTGAGTAAATATATCAATAATACTCACATATTCATACTCCAAATTTGAGAATAAATCATCTAATGTATTTTTCATTCGTTCTTTAATGTACAAGAAGTCTTCTCTGCGTTCCATAATCATGTTTTCAATAGTTGTCTCGAGTTCATCTAGATTCGGAAAATCAACTTCATACCCGTTTCCTTCTAGTTCATTTCGAACATCATTAATATATAAAAGATATAACAATGTTTCACTATAACGTTCAAAGTCCTCACAGTTAGACTGAAATAGATTTTCAAAATAGATTTTTACTACTTCAATTTGATTATGTAAATAATTAAATCCAACTTCAAAAATAGTCTCAAAATCTTCATTAATTTCACTTTCTGAACAAACGAGATCGTATATATGGTCTAAAACTAAAATAATTGGTTCTAATCGTGCATGTATAACGTTTTTATTGGCAATAAACTTTTCAAACATTTCATGGTTTTCCATTTTCCATGCTGCATAATCACGATAAATTAGATTATCCAAGTGTCCTGTCCTACTTTATCATTAGGCTTTATTTGTTGAACCAAATAACTCCATTTTTTCTTTTACTGTTGCCATGATAGCTTTATATCCAGGATTTAATAATTTACGAGGATCGAATCCTTTACCTACATTATCATGTCCTTCTTCGATATATTTTCTAGTTGCCGCAGCAAATGTTAATTGACATTCCGTATTAACATTGATTTTTGAAACACCTAAACTAATTGCTTCTTGAACCATTGCAGTTGGAATACCTGTTCCACCATGTAATACTAATGGCATATTTCCTGTTGCGTCTTGGATTTCTTTTAAAATGTCTAAACGTAATCCTTGCCAGTTATCAGGATATTTACCATGAATATTCCCAATACCAGCTGCAAGCATATCTACACCTAAATCAGCGATCATTTTACACTCGTTAGGATCAGCTACTTCTCCACCACCAACGATTCCATCTTCTTCTCCACCAATGCTTCCAACTTCTGCTTCAACACTGATTCCACGAGCATTCGCATACTCAATAATGTCTTTTGTTTTTTGAATGTTTTCCTCAATTGGAAAATGAGATCCATCAAACATTACACTGCTAAATCCTGCTTCAATACATTTTTTAGCTCCATCAAAACTACCATGATCTAAATGCAATGCTACTGGTACAGTAATACCTAAACTATCTAGCATACCATTAACCATTCCTACAACAGTATTAAATCCTGTCATATATTTAGCCGCACCTTCGCTTACACCTAAGATAACAGGTGAATTTGCTTCTTGAGCAGCAGTTAAAATTGCTTTAGTCCACTCTAAATTATTAATATTAAATTGCCCTACAGCATACCCTTCTTTTCTTGCTTTTACAAGCATATCTTTCGCAGATACAAGTCCCATTTTTTTGTTCCTCCTATATTATCTAAATTAATCCATATTAATTATACATTAATCTGTATTGATTGTAAACTAAAGTAATCTTGTCTATAAAAAGAAAAAAACACTGCAAATTTGCAGTGTTTTATTTACCTGATACTACTAAGTTCTTAATACGTAACGACGGGCTTCCTGTAAAACTGAATCCAAATTTTAAATCATCACATACACCTGTAACATCTTTTAATAACTCTAAATAATTACCGGCAATCGTAATCAATGCAACTGGTTCAGTAATTTCACCGTCAACTACTAAGAATCCTGATGCTTGTAAACTAAAGTCACCACTAATAGGGTTTGTACCACTATGAGTACCTGCTAAATCAGTAATGATAACACCTTTCTTCATGCTTTTAACAGCATCATCATACGATAATTCACCTGGTTTAATATAAAAGTTTGTAGGGGCAATTCTTCCAAACCCATTTCCAGTTGGTTTTACATTATCTTTCTTTGCTGTTTTAAGATTATGAAGGTATCCAGTTAATTTACCATCTTTCACTAATTCTTTGTACTTTGTTGCTACACCCTCATCATCAAATGCACCTGATTTTGGTGATTTAGGCATAAATGGATCATCAACAATTGTAATCATTGGATTTGCTATTTCTTCTCCAACTTTTCCTTTAAGTAATGATACATCTTTCTGCACACTTTCTGCACTAAACATTGATAAGTGTGGGCCTAATAATGCTGTAGAAGCATTGTTTTGTAATAATATTTCATAATCTCCTGATTCACATGGTCCAGCGCCTAGTAATGCTACTGCCTTTTCAGCACCTTTTGTTGCTAAATACTCAAAGTCAAAATCAGAATAATCATTTGTTTGTTTGTATTCAATCGCTGTTCTTTGATCTTTCCCATCACTCGCGATTACATATACGCCATAAATCGCATTATTACTCTCTTTTTCTAATTGTAGTCCTTTTGAATTTTGAATTAAAACATTTCCTTGTGATTGTCCATAAAAGGCTTGAACCATCTTAATTCGTTCATCTTTCGCAAGAACCTTCTTTTCAAGTTCAAGAGTATCTTCAATTTTTTGTTTTGCTGAAACTTGTTCTAATTCAGGATTTAATAATCCTTCAACTTCTTTATACTCTTTATCCCCTGCATAAATGAATACTTCATCTTCTGAATCAATGGTTTTTGCTGATGCAATGATACTATCTAAAATAAAATCAATTGTATCATCATTGATAATTTCAGTAGAAACAGTCCCCATTTTTGAGTCGTAAATCCCTTTAACACTTAATTTCGCACTATCAGCGATTGTATATTTTTCTAACTCACCTTTAAATACTTCAATATCAAATTGATTGCTTTTTCCTAAATAAACTTGGATGTCTTCAATCCCTTTTTCTTTCGCCTTCTTAAATAATAGATCAAAGTTCATTAGTTAGCCCCCTTTCTACCACCAACAGTAATTTCAGACACCCTAATAGTTGGTTGTCCTACATCTGTTGGGATACTTCCTGATGAGCTACCACACATTCCTTGTGCTCTTAGTAAGTTGTTACCTACCATATCTACTTTCAGTAATGCTTCAGCACCAGTACCTACTAATGTAGCACCACGAACTGGCTCAGCTATTTTACCATCACGAATCATATATCCTTCACCAACAGCAAAGTTAAAGTCACCAGTAGCTGGATTTACACTTCCTCCACCCATTTTTTTAGCATATAGACCATAATCAGTAGCTGCTATAATTTCATCAAATGTTGATTCACCGTTTTCAATATACGTATTTGTCATACGTGAAGTAGGTGCGAATTTATACGATTCACGTCTACCTGAATTAGTAGGTTCATCATCCATTCTACGAGAATTAATCTTATCAACCATATAACTAGTAAGCATCCCATCTTTGATTAACTGACGTTTTATTTGTTTGTTTCCTTCATCATCGTATTCCGCACTACCCCATGCATTTGGGATAGTTCCATCATCGACTGCAGAAACTAATTCACTTGCAATTTTTGTTCCTTTTTTACCTGTGAATACACTAGCACCTTTGGCAACACTCGTTGCTTCTAAACTGTGTCCAACAGCTTCATGGAAAATTACTCCACCAAATCCATTATCAATTACTACAGGCATTTTCCCACTTGGGCATTCATCTGCATGTAACATTGTAACTGCAATTCTAGACGCTTCTTGTGCAGCTTCTTCAACACTAATTTGTTCATCATAGAACTCAAAACCATAGTGTCCTCCAGGTCCGTACCAACCTGATTGTTTTGTTATGTCATTTGCTGCAACACTATTGATACCTAGTCTTGTTCTAACGCGTGTATCTTGTACAAAAGTACCTTCGCTATTCGCAACCCATACTTTTTGTACGTAATCTTGGTAAGATGCAGACACTTGTTTGATTTCATCGCTATATTCACGAGCTGCTTTATCAGCACGTTTAAGTAATGCAACCTTCTCATCAATTGACACATCACTTGGATAACGTTTAATAGTATGAAGATTTCCAACCTTCATCTCTTCAAGTTCAAATGTGATTCCTAGTGGTTCTCCTGGGAATGACTGTGCTAAGTCACTAGCCAGTTTAACAAGATCTTCTTCAGTACTACTATTTGTGTACCCATAAACTGTATGATACCCTCTTGCTACACGTACTCCAACACCAAATACTTTTGCGTTGTTTACTTTTTCAATTTTACTCGATAATAAAGACGCCATTGTTTGAAATTTGTCTTCAATAAATACCTCGGCAAAATCCGCATTTGTAGTTAAAGCAGCATCAAGAACTTTTTTGATTAGCTTTTTTTCTAACATAGAATCCTCCTTTGCTTTCAAAAATCATCTAATAAAATTATACCATAAACGGCACTTGAAAAAAAGAGTTTTGAATGTCAAAAGGAGTTGCGTTAAACAGCCTTACAAAGCCATTTATAAATATATTGCTTATGTACAATTTCCACTATTTCGTCACATTTATGACACCTTGCCGCTTTATAAATTCATCAGATACAATTTAGTAGAGCAATCTGTTTTGTTTTTAGTTTTTTAAATATATTCGTTTATTTGTGGTTTTCTCAAAATAAAAAACCGGAAATATCCGGTTTTATTTTGTCATTGCTGCCCCAATAAATTCTCTAAACATCGGATGAGGTCTTTGTGGTCTAGATAAAAACTCTGGATGGAACTGAGATGCCATAAAGAATTTATGATATGGTAATTCAATGATTTCAGCTAATCCTGTTTCAGGATTAATACCTGAAAATACTAAGCCACATTTCTCTAGTACATCCATATACATATTATTGAACTCATAACGATGTCTATGACGCTCTTGAATCATTGTAGTTCCATACACTTTATGAGCAAGTGTTCCTTCTTTGATTTGGCAGTTATATAACCCTAAACGAAGCGTTCCACCCATATCGATACCTTCATATTGCTCTGGAAGATAATCAATAATTGGATGAGGCGTTGATTTATCTAGTTCAGTCGAATTGGCACCTTCCAACTTACATACATTACGTGCAAATTCAACCGATGCAGTTTGCATTCCTAAACATAATCCTAAATAAGGTACATTGTTTTCTCTTGCATACGTAATTGCATTGATTTTACCTTCAACAGCGCGCGATCCAAACCCACCAGGTACTACTATTCCATCAACATCTTTGAAATATTCCTTTGGATTTCCTTCAACTAGTTCTCCAGCATTAATCCATTTGATTCTTACGTTTGCGTGGTGGAAATATCCAGCGTGTTTTAACGCTTCACTAACACTAAGGTATGCATCTTGAAGTGATACGTATTTCCCAACTAAACCAATCGTTACTTCTTTATCTAACGTCTTAACACGTTCAACTAACTCACGCCACTCTGTTAAGTCACAAGGATCTGTGTCTAATCTAAAATGAGTACAAACTAAGTCATCTAGATTTTGTTCTTTTAGTTTGAGTGCTACTTCATATAATACATCACAGTCTATTGCCTCTATAACTGCTTCTTTCTTCACATCACAGAACAAGGCAATCTTCTCGCGCATTGCATTCGTAATAGAATGTGAAGTTCTAAGTACAATAATATCAGGTGCAATCCCTAACCCTCTTAACTCTTTTACACTGTGCTGCGTAGGTTTTGTCTTTAATTCTTTTGCGGCATGTAAGTACGGTACAAGTGTATTGTGAATAAAGATGGTGTTTTTATATCCTAAGTCTCTTCTAGCCTGACGAATTGCTTCTAAAAATGGAAGTGATTCAATATCACCTACAGTACCACCAATTTCAGTAATGATTACATCTGCTCCACTTTCTTCTGCTGCTTGGAATAATTTTGCTTTTATTTCATTTGTCACATGAGGAATTACTTGAACAGTTGCTCCAAGGTAATCTCCACGTCTTTCTTTCTCAATAACGGTGTTATAAATGCGGCCGGTAGTAATATTACTAGCCTGGCTTAAGTTTTCATCAATAAAACGTTCATAATGCCCAAGGTCTAAGTCTGTTTCTGCCCCATCATCTGTGACAAATACTTCACCGTGTTGATAGGGTGACATTGTTCCTGGATCTACGTTGATATAAGGATCAAATTTTTGCATAAAAACTTTTAATCCTCTGTTCTTTAATAATCGTCCTAAACTCGACGCTGTAATTCCCTTACCTAAACTGGAAACTACCCCTCCTGTTACGAATATGTACTTTGTTTGTTTCATATATAATCACCTCATTTTTATAATAAAAAAAGCCCTCCAAAATAGGAGAACTTCTCGGCTTGCAGTTTTCTAGAGTGCCCTCTAAAATTATAACAAAACTACACGAATATATCAATACCTAAATTTTTATTTTACTTGTCGTATTGATCTTCGTATGTATCCATGTATTCGTTGTATTTTTCTTCGTCAAAATCATCATCTTCTTCAAACTCTTCAAATACATCTACATATTCAGGTTCTTCCGCAGGAATTGCTGGAATTTCTTCCTCAACTTCCTTTGTTTCTACTTCCATAACTTCTTCATTGTATGCGTCAACTGCAGGTTCAAAATCAGTATCTACTGGTGCTTCTGCCTCAAAATCAACTACTGGTTTTTCTTCAACTACTGGTTTTGGTGCAACCACTACTGGTTTTTCTTCTACAATTTCAGGAACGTCAACTTTGTTGTATTCTTTGTAATAAGAACCATCTTTTTCCCATAATGAAACTTCTTGATGTTCCTTTAAATCCCACTCGTTTTCTCCTAAATATACAAACTTAGCTGATGAAATCATATCTGTGTAAAACTGTGCGATTAAATCTGTTTTAGATGTTTCCTCAATTCCTTTTTTCTCGCATGCAATATCAAATAGCTCATACATATTTGCCTGAGCTTTTTTTGTAAATAACACTTCTTCTGCGATATCAATTAATGATTTGTTTGCGTAATCACTCATCAATTACCCTCCTCTAGGTTTCTAAAAGTAATGAGAAGTTTATTAGTATTTACTAAGTCGTTATCTTGGTATAGGTCATATTCCACTAATAAGTCTTCTTTGTTTATTATTAGCTCTTTTGTTCTTATTTTAAAACGTAATTCATTTCCCATTATTTGATAAATACCTGTTGTATCCTTGTTCTTATCAAAAATGAATTTCATTGTAACAGAGCCTTTTTTGTAATATTCAATGATGTCTTTTTTTAAGATAACATAATTTGCTATCTGTTCTTGATCTAAAAACTTTAAACGATTATTTTTATATTCACCAACCGCTGTGAAATCTGTCTTATTATCAAGACTACTCATTTCAAAGTGTATCTCTACTTTTTTCATTATATCACCGAACCATTGATATTATAACACAATCATGTTTTTAGATAAATATTTTAGTGCTACATTATTATATATTATGTTTCTATTACATGCAAGTAAAAAAACAAAAGGGTCTCCCCCTTTTATTTTTTAATCGGTAATGTAATGGTAAATATACTACCTTTTTCAAGTGTTGATTGTAATGATATTGTACCACTATGTTTGTGTATGACGTTTTTACTAATGCTCAGCCCTAGTCCACTTCCACCAGTATCTCTACTTCGAGCGCGGTCTACTCTAAAGAAACGTTTAAAGATCGATTCTTGATGTTCAGGTTTTATCCCAATTCCGGTATCTTCTATAGTAAGAACATAATTTTTATCTACTACTTGTCCGGTAATACGTACATATCCTTCATCTGTATAATTAATTGCATTTCGAATCAAATTCAAAAATACTTGTTCTAGTTTTATAGGATCCACAAACAACGTTGCTTTTTCGACTTCAGAATGGAGTTTGATACCTTTATCACTTGCGTGAAGCGATAAAGAGGACAAAACACTATTTAATAAATCCGTAATTTGTGTCTCTTTTTTAGTAAGCTCATAATCAAGGCGATCCATTTTTGATATGATTAATAAATCTTTTAAAATGGTCTCCATTCGGGCTACTTCTTTTTGAATCAGATAGGTAAATTCTTTGTAATTGGCTTTACTTATATTTTCGTCACGATGCAAGATTTCACTAAATCCTTTTATCGATGAGAGTGGTGTTTTGAGTTCATGAGATACATCAGCAGTGAAGCGTTTTTGAAAATTTTCAGCTGTTCTAAGCGCTGTAACATCATGAATAACAATGACACACCCCTTAAAGAACTCATTTTCAAAAACTGGCGTACTCATAAAATCATAATATCGATCATGATATGATGCTTGTTCTCGCAATTGTTTTTCCGATAAGTATGCATGTGTAATAAACTTGTACAGTGGAGATATATCAGTTAGTTCTTCATATGATAATCCGTTTAAATTTTTACCAAAGAATTCAGTAACATCTTTGTTGGAAAAGTCAAGCATTCCATCTTCATTAATGATAATTACACCACTACCAATTGATTGTGTTAACGATAGGAAATTCAGCTCTATTTCTTCCGATTCCTTCATAGATTCATCTAATTTATGTTGTAATTTTATTACACTTTTTTCTTTATCGGCGTTCATCTTCTCAAACACACCGTTAAAGGTAACAATATGGTATATCATCAAAAATAAGACCAATATGAAAGTAATGGCAGGATTATTGTCTAATATTATGTATAAAGCAGTAATCGCATACAATAAACCGATATAGATATATTGCTTCTTAAATTCCATATCAACACCTCCACCTCTATTATACCAAAAATATGGCTATTTAGTTCAATTCAATGCGTTTTCCAGTAACAAAGTAGATGATACTTTCCGATATGTTTGTCACGTGGTCTCCACCACGTTCTATCTGTTTTAGTGACAGTATTGCTTTCATGATTCGTTCAATTTCTTCATCATTGTTTACATCTTTCACTTGTTTCATCAATTTTGTTGTTTCAACTAGATACTCTTTATCTAGTATATCGTCCTTTTCGTTTATTTTCAAAGCATACTCTTGATCTTCATCTTTAAACGCTGTGATTACACCCTTTAACATCTCCATAAAAATATCAAGAAGTTTGATGAATGATTCAATTACTTGATCTGGGATTGAGTATGTTCGTAAATATTTTGCGATGTTAACAGCATAATCAGCAATTCTCTCTAAATCATTTGAAATTTTTAAAGCGATGATTACACGTCTTAAATCACTTGCTACCGGACATTGCCTTGCAATTAATAAATACCCGTCAACATTCACAGACACCTCAATATCATTGATGAATTTATCATAATCGATAATTTCATCTAATAATTCATTATCCTTTTCAATACAGGCTTTGTATAAGTTTTCATATGCACCAATTACCTCTACCCCCATATTAATTACCTTTTCATTTAATGATTCTAATTCCTCGTTAAATTGTTTTCTATTTTGTAACATGATAACCTCCTATCCAAATCTTCCAGTTATGTAATCTTCTGTTTTTTGATTCTTTGGTTGTGTAAATATCTTGTTTGTTGTATCTACTTCTATTAATTCTCCCATCAAGAAGAAAGCAGTATAGTCACTTATCCTAGCAGCTTGTTGCATATTATGTGTAACTATAACTATAGTATATTCTGTTTTTAGTTGATTTATCAACTCTTCGATTCGCAAAGTTGCAATTGGATCCAATGCACTTGTTGGTTCATCCATCAAGATCACTTCTGGTTCCATTGCAATTGCTCTTGCGATGCATAAACGTTGTTGCTGTCCTCCAGATAATCCTAATGCACTGTCTTTTAGTCGATCCTTTACTTCAATATATAAGGCTGCACTTTTTAATGAACGTTCTACAATATCATCAAGAATTTCTTTATTTTTGATTCCTTGACATCTTGGTCCATAAGCAACATTATCATAGATACTCATCGGGAATGGATTTGGTTTTTGAAAGACCATTCCTACTCTTGTTCGCAGATCAATCACATCAAAATCATCTGAATTAATATCGTTTCCTTCAAATTCAATATCTCCGATTACTTGGCAAGATTCTATTAAGTCATTCATTCTATTTAACGTTCTTAGGAATGTGGATTTTCCACATCCTGAAGGTCCTATTAATGCAGTAACTTTCTTTTCCTCAATGTTTAATGTTATATTCTTCAAAGCTTGAAAGTCATCATAAAATAAATCTAAATTGCTAATTTTAAATGTATCCATTTGTCATTCTCCTTACTGTGGCAGTTTCACGAATCTACGAGAGATTAGTTTCACTGAGATATTTAATAGTAATACTATTATCAAGATGATGATTGCGATAGTACTTGATAACTCTATGTTAGCTGGTTCATCTTTCATCATACTCCAGATATGTACCGAGAGCGTTGTTGATTGTCCAAAGATTGATATATCATCTTTAATCGCGGTACCGATTGCGAATATCAAGGCTGCTGATTCACCAATGATACGCCCGATTGCAAGTAATGTCCCTGTTAAAATACCAGGTAATGCAGACGGTAATACTACTTTGAATGTTGTTTGTGTATGGTTTGCACCAAGTGCTAATGATGCATTACGTAATGTATCTGGAACAATTTTTAATGATTCCTCAGTAGATCGAATGATTACTGGCATTAAAATTACTGCTAGTGTTAAACTACCTGAGATTAAGTTCGCTCCAGTAGCTGGTGTTACGTTCATTGTAAGGGGAACAAATACTGCAAGTCCCATTAATCCAAAGATAATAGATGGTACACCAGTTAATGTTTCAATAAAGCTCCTAATCACTGAAGTAAACTTATTCTTTGGTGCAAACTCATTTAGATATATTGCACTAAATATTCCGACTGGGAGTGCTATTATTAATGTTAGAAAGATCGTCCATAATGTAGACACTAACGAACCTCTAATTCCTCCACCTAGTGATGTGAATACTATTTCTCTAAAGTCGTCAGAACTGTTCAATTCCAGAATCATCTGCTGTGCACCATTTCTTGTTAGCGATGATGCTTTATCTAGATATGAGACTTTTGAAACAATGTTCCCTGCTTCAATTCCAAAGTTTTCACTTGTATTCTCTTCATTGTTTTTATCATACATTTTTAGTAAAGGTGAGTCATCTGCTACGTACTCAACTACGATGACAGGGTTCCCTTCACGATCCATTTCATCGATTAATGCAATACCCCATTTGTTTGAGTAGTATGCATTTTCACTTATTGTATCTGGTCTTGCAGTGTTTGAGTAATCGATTGTTTCAGCATACACTGCACCGTTATAATACTTCTCATGATAATCACCAAAGATTAACCCGATATTAAGCAACTTAAATCCGTTGCTAAATATTACAAATACGATTATTCCCAGTGAGAATACTGCTACTGCAGCACCTAAGTATGTTATACCTTGATAGATAAGGTCTATTGCTTTTCGTTTACTTAACATCGACATTACCTACCTTTCTCTTCACCCAGTTTAGTGTAAGGTTGGTAATCAATATTACAACCATCAAAATGATACCTACACTAAATCGAATATCGTAATCTATCCCTGTTGTCTCTTTTAATCCGTTCAACATTGTTGATGTAAGTGTACTAGTAATATCAAACGGTAAGAATGAAGGGCCATCTGTTGCATTACCTGCAACTAGTGAAACTGCAGTTGCTTCTCCAAGTGCACGACCAATACCAAGTATTGCAGATGCAAAGATTCCTGATTTAGCTGATGCTAATACCACTTTAAAGTTTGTTTGAGTTTTGGTAGCACCTAGTGCTAATGAGCCATGAATGATATCTTTATTTACAGATCGTATAGATACCTCACTAATCGCTGTTATCGTTGGAAGCGTCATTAGTGCTAAAACAATGACAGTAGCTAAAACACTATTCCCACCTTTTGTTTGTGCTCCAAAAATAGTATCTGCAAAGTTATATACAAATGGTTTAATCAGCATATATCCAACAAGTCCAAATACGATGGAAGGAATTGCTGCTAGTAGTTCAACTACTGTTCTTAGGAACTCTGCTAGTCTTTTAGGTGCAACCTTCGCAATAAATAATGCAGTAAGTACACCTACTGGCATTGAGATTAGTAAACTGGCAAATGCAATGTATAAAGTGTTGAGAATAATAAATCCAACACTATATAGATTTGATTGAAATGCAGTTCCTTTGAGCCATGTAGTACCTGTTAAAAATTTCCATAAGTTAACTGCTCCAATTCCATCGTTATCAGTAACAAAAGGAATAATTCCTTTCATCATAATGAATACAACTATGATAACAATAAAAGAAGCAGATATGATTGCAGAGGCGAGGAAGACTCCTCTGACAATCTTATCTAGCATTTCTTTTCTATGTGTATTATGTTTATTAGTTTTTTGTTTTGTTATTTCCATCTTGTCATCTCTCCTTAAACGCACAAAAAGCCCCCAAGAGAGGGCAATTATGTTTTTTTATTCAGCTGGTAATACATCGTCCCAAACTGAGAAATCACCGGCATAGATTTTCTTTAAATCTTCTGCTGTAACACCAACAAGTGAGTTATCTAAGTGAACGATTGCAACGATTGCGTCCCATGCTAATTGTCCGTAAGTACCTGCAACTCTTGCTGTTTCATCACCTTCAGTTTTGAATGGTCTTGATGCGAATCCAACATGTTTGTAAACTGAGCTAGTTGCTGGATCACTTTCAGAACCTTGAGTTCTTTTGAATCCATCACTTGAGCCAGTGTGATCATGTACTGCTACGAAACCTCCACATTTAGGGCTAAATGCAGCTGTTAATGCTTCTGCAACTTTTTGGATTGAGTCAGAACCACCGAATAATACAGTTACATCGCTGTTATCTTCTGAACAGATTGCGAAATCAGCTTTGATGTCATCCCATGTTTCAGTAGACTCTAATGCGATTGCACCTTTATCATTGATTACGTCAGCACCATCTGTTGTTGCCATGAATGCAACAAATGCTTTAGAAATTGCTTCTTCATCTTCCATTCCAGTCCAATCAGTTCTAATAATATAATTGAATGGTCTTTTTAATCCATATGTATCATTATTTACATTACTGATCGTTGGTTCAACACCGTCAAACTCTAATCCTTTAACAGTATTGTTTAAACTAGCTAATGAGATGTACCCAATACCATACTCATCTGTTGCCATTGCAGTTAAGATTCCCGTGTTATCTGCTGTAACGAATCCATCTGCTAATAAATCATTATTTTCTGCAGCATCTTTAAAATCGATACCACCCATAAAACCTGCTCTTGTTCCACTTGACGTGTCTCTTGTGTAAATTGTAATTGTTTTGCTACCATCAAACTCGTCTTCGTTGTTGTTTGATTCACCACAAGCTGCAAGTGTAATTGTCATAATTAATGCTAATGCTAATAAACTAAATTTTTTCATTTTTTATCGTTCCTCCTAATTTGAAATGCAACACCATTATATAACTAGCATATTAATCTGCTATTGCTTGTATGTTAAAATTACGTTAATAATATTTAATACTAGATTAATTACAAAATAAAAAAAGCAAGACAATGTC
>CAZZAP010000040.1:0-14978 GCA_964652375.1 uncultured Candidatus Izemoplasmatales bacterium | reverse complement strand
CTAATAAAATAGTTTTCCTTCTTTAGTTATTAATCTTAACTTAACGACATTGCTCCGAAGAGTTCTTTATAATACTGTTTGTAGTTCCTGACGTAGTTTTGCTTCAATACTACTAATCTCTTTGTATAAAGATTGTTCGTAGTTCTTCACTTGTTGCTTAATGTCTTGATCGTATTTGCGTTTTGCTTCTTCTACGTCTTCATTAATCTTCGTATTAGATTGCTCTAATGCAGAATTCTTTTCATACATCGCATTTGTAATAGAGGTTCTATGATTGCGATCTTTTACATCAAGTCTTCCTGAATTCTTAACATTACTTTCTTGAAGTGCTTGTTCTTTGTTTCTGCGATCAGTTGTTGCCTCTTCTGATTGATTTGCTGCAGCTTCTTCAATTGCTTTAATATCGTTATTAATAGCAGCAGTTTGTTGATTTCCTTCATCCAATTTGAAGTCTCGATTATTCTTAAGCAATTCTAGTACTTCTTGATACTCATTATCATACTCGTTACGTTTTGCTTCAAACTCATACTCTAATGAATGTATATTATCGCGTTGATTTTTGCTTCTGTGTTCCATATAATTTTCGTTTTCTTCATGTGCTTTTTCACGTCTTATTTTTGATTGGCTATCAAATAATTTAGCAGCTTCCTGAGTACCTTCTTTGCGTGATGTAATGTCCTTCAATTCAGCATCAAGTTGATTATTAAGTAACTCAATAACTGCATTTAAACGGTTTACTTCACCTGTTAGGAATCCTTCAACTTCACTTAATGCGATGTCTTTACGAGCTTCAGCATTACTGATTTCATCTTTAAAGATTTGAATTCTTCCTTCAAGCTCTTGTTTGCGTTCATCTACTTCTTGTGATAACTGTTTTCTCATTTGCTCAATTTTATGATCTAAATCACGAATTTGCTTCTTATATGCACGAGGGTTCAACGTATTACGTTTATCGACATCTTTTTGAATCTCTTCTTGTTTTTCTTTCTCGTAAGCTAGCAACTCCTCAAGTTCACCAGAAGACCCTTCTTCAATTAATTCTTGATAGTTTTGAATTTCTTCATCAAAACGTTTGTTCACTTTATTAATTGCTTTATCTGCATCTTTTTGAACAAGTTCTAATTCCTTTTGCATAAACTTGATTTTTAATTTATAACGATTTGTTGTTTCCAATTCTTCAAACTCGCTTAAAACCTTAGCTCTTGAGCTATATAAAAAAGTAAATTCATCTTGAAATTCTTTAAATTCAGACGATGTAGCTGTTTGTGAACGAAATCTATTTTGGTGATGTTCGATTGCTTCATCTTCGACAAGAACAAGCTTATCCTTTTCAAATCTCTCCACTTTGACTTTCTCATCAAAGTCAAATTTAGCTAATACTTTCTCTAATTCTATTTTTTCTAACTCTTTATCAAGTTCTAAAGTAGCTTTGTTTTCTTCATGGTGTTTGTCATGTAATGATATTTGCTTTTCATTTTCAATTCGAGCTAGTTGTTTGTCCTCTTCGTATTTAATACCGAATTGCTCAATATCATTATCATCTTTTAAAAGTGCTCTTTCTTTTTCATTAAGAATATTTGCTTTTTTCGTTTCAACTTCCTCATAGAAATCAGTTAATTTCTTAACTTCAGCATTAATTTTATTTCTATAATCAATATCAATTTCAGCAATATCTTTATATAATTCAATATCCAATAATTCTAACTTATTAGCATGTTCCTCTTTAAAATCAACATGCTTTTTATCAAACTCCGCAATCTCGTTCAAATATGCTCTCATAAAGTCTCGACGCTTATTTGATAGTTCTCGAGAGTCATCAAAGTGGTTTTTTTGTAGATTTTTTAGCTCTTTTTCAGCGTCACCTTTTATCTTCTTAATCTCTTTGTTCTGCGCTTTAACAGCTTTTGAGTCTCCTTCAGACTGGGCTCTATTTACAAACTTTTCTCTTCTGGCAACCCTAGATTCCATTGTCGATTTGATTGCTGAGTACTTTTCTTCGTAAGTTGAAGCCTCTTTTTGGATCTCTTTGTCGATAACTTCTAACTCTGTCAAATAAACTGGATGTCTTTCCTCTTTCCAGTTTTTTGATTTTTCTTCTTCTACTAAAACTTTCTCTTTGATCTTCTCAACCTTTGTTGCTTTAGTATCTTTTACTTTTTGAATTTTTTCATCTTTTTTAGAATTCAATGAATTTATCTTATCAGTTACTTTTATATTCTCTTTTTCGTATTTTACATCAAGTGCTGCAATTTCTTTTTCAGATTTCTTGACTACATCATCTTTATGCTTGATTGACCTATCTATATTTGTATTGTATTCTTTATCTAATTTTGTTAATTTCTCTGCATACTCCTTATTGATTTTCGCTAGACTTTCGTCAACTTTCGATTCCTCAATTCTAAACTTTTCTTCCAATCCCTGTAGAGTTTTATCACTTTTTTCTGTTTCATATTTCCTTTTTGCTTTCATTTCTGTAAGGAAATTATTGTTTTGCTCTGTTATATCTTTAAGACGTTGTTTAAAGCTATTCACAACCTCTTTATCACTATTTTTTACCTCTTGTAAGGATTTCTTTAAGTTAGTTGTTATCTTTTTTGTGTTGTCTGTAAAAGTTTTTTGGGCAGATGCTTTGAAATCAACATAGTCAAGTTCCTTTTTTTGTACCTTCTCGTAATTCTTAGTTAATTCTTGATTTATTTTGTCTGAACTGTTTGCCATGTTAATACCCCCTATAATTATCTATAGTTTATTTTACCATTTTTAGCGCTTAATTGGCATTGTTTTTTAAAAAAATACTAAAAAAAGAAACAGAAAATGTTTTCATTTCCTGTTTCCTGAATAATTTGTATTGCAATATCCTTAATTTTCTAACCAATTTAAAATATACTCATAGACTTCTTTATTGTCTTTTTCATTAAGTATTTCATGTCTCATTTCGTCGAACAACTTGAATGTTAAGTGCAAAAATCCATGGCCTGAATACAATTCACGTATATCTTTCACACCTTCACCGAAATTACCAACAGGATCATCCTTACCAGATATGAACAATAGTGGTATGTCTTTACCTTCAAATATTAGATCAGATGAATTTACACGTCTCATCGCCTTTATAAACTCAATATAAAAGGTTGGTGAATAAGAGAACCCACATTTTGAATCGTTAATAAACTCATCAACATTTTCTTCATTATGTGATAGCCAATCAAACTTTGTTCTTGGCTCTTCATATGTACTAAGAGGTTTCTTGTTGAATAAGTCTGCCATAAAGTCTGATTTTTGATTCTTATTAAATAGTTTAATTACGTTAGCAAACAGATTCGGCATAAATGCATCAGTCAATTTAATTTTGGGAAGCGTCCCCATTATAATTGCACCTGATGCTACGTTATCATATCTTGCTAAAAACTCTCTTAAGATGATGCTACCCATTGATTGTCCTAAGAGGGTTATTAATTTATTAGGATGTTCCTTTTTGATATGTCGAGAGACAACGTAACAGTCTCCTAAAACATTGTCCCAAATGTCATTTGGTCCAAACAACCCTAATTCAGCTTCATTTTCACAACTTTCCCCGTGTTTTCTATGATCATGTACATAGACTGCATAGCCATTTTTAGCCAAATACTTTGCAAAAGGAATATATCTATCCTTATGCTCTCCCATACCATGGAATATTTGGATAATTCCTTTTAGAGCCCCTTCAGGGTTAACTGTTAACACGCTCAAAGGCGTTCCTAGCTTCCCTTTCAATGTGATTTTATTCACTTTCATATTTACCCACTCACTTTCTTAAAAAATACAAGTTTTTATGATGTCAATCACAGCCTCTAACATTGTATCTAGTGGTAATGAGAATTTTTCCCCGCCAGAAGTTTGCTTATCCATTAATGGTACATGAACAAAGCCAGCTTTGGCATTTAACTTATTCTGGTCAATATATTCTAGTACGTGGTACATCAGATTATTGCACACATATGTACCAGCGCTGTTTGAAATACTGACAGGAATATTTTTACTTTGTAATCTTGTTGTTATTTTGTCTAAATCGAGTCTAGTGAAATACGCATTCAAACCCTGTTCACTAATCGTTTGATGGATTGGTGTAAACCCTTTGTTATCTCCATGAATACTGTGGTTTACATTAATAGCAACACGCTCAGGAGTTATCGCTTTACGATCGGCAGCTAATCCAAGATTAATAATGACAGATGGTTCTTCTTTGTCCAGGATTGATCGTAGTATTTCAAAAGATGTATCAAATTCTACTGGTAATAAAACCTTAATTACAGGATTACCGTGAATACTTGGCGGTAATAACTCAAGTATCTCAGCTGTTGGATTAATTTTATTATTCAAAAAAGGTTCAAATCCAGTAATTACTATCTTCATCTCATCACCTCATCTTAATTATACCATTTTTGTGCGTAAAAAAAAATACTTCGATAACTGAAGTATTTTTATTGATATATTTTTATATCTTTCACAATGAACTCTTGTGGGAAACAGTCATTATCCACTTCACCACCGAACTTACCACCAATTGCCAAATTCATTATTAGGTAGAAGTTTTCATCAAAAGGCCACCCTTTGTGTGAGGGGTCATATCCGTCTTGTCCTTTGCAGAATCTTGCTATTTCCATATTATCAAATATGTAAGAGATATAGGACTCATTCCAATCCATTGAAAACGTATGGAAATCATCAGATAATCCTTCTAAATAAAATTCCTCATAGTAATGAGTATCTTTACTATGGTTATGTGTTTCAGAATGAAGACATAAGAATAAACGATCTAAATCTCTACCTACATGCTCCATAATATCAATCTCACCACTTTTTGGCCAATATCCATATTTCTGTTCCTGAGGCATCATCCATAACGCTGGCCAAGTACCAATACCTTTGGGTACTTTTGCCACAATATCAATTCGCCCGTACTTGAAGTAAAATTTATTTCTCGTATCTAGTCTTGCTGATTCATACAAACCATTTTGATAGGTTGCACGAAGAACAATACCATCGTTAAAATATAGATTATCTTTCTTGTCAACATAGTGTTGAAGCTCCTTGTTATGCCATTTATCACCAGTGCGCACTGTCCAATCCTTGTGAATCTCTGTCATGTTTGTAAAGTCATAATGTTTTATCAATTTCAAAGGAATTACCTCATTATTTTTGTTGTATCACCAGTGATGAGATATGTATCAACAGTTATATTCTCATCAGTTGGAAGATTATTTTTATCATTGATTTTTTGCAGGATTGAATTTGCAGCAATACGACCAATTTTATTCGTATCCTGTCTAATAGTTGTTAATCGAGGAGCTATAACTTGTCCGATATCGATTCCATCAAATCCAATAATACTGAAATCATCAGGTACATTATATCCTGCCTGATAAATTGCTTGCATTGCTCCAATAGCAATCATATCAGATGCACAGAATACTGCAGTTGGTGGGTCCTCTAGCTTAATTAGTTTCTTCATCGCATCAAAACCAGCTTCTTTACTAAAAAACTCCCCTGAAACAAGATAGTCATCTTTAATATCTAAATGATATTTTTTCATCGCTTCTACAAAGTATTGTTTACGTTTACTACCAACATATAAATAATCTCCACCATGTATATGTGCAACTTTTGTATGACCTAACTGCTTAAAGTACTTCACAGCCATATCAACACCTTGTTCATTGTTCGATTCAACATTCGTTACGTTGGCAAATCCATAATCTATCACTATGGTAGGTATATCCGATTTATATAAATTTACTAACTCATCCGATTGGAATTCGCCACAGAGTACAAGAATACCTTCAACTTGCTTACGTTTTGAGTGTTGTAGATACGATCCATTTTGTTTACCCATGTTTTTTGATAAGAACATAATATCATATCCATTTGCCTCAACAACATTCTTAAAACTCTCTAAAATCTTAGAGAAAAGCGGATGTTGTAGCCCAATTCCCGTAACTTCTTCAAAAATAATTCCGATTGTATATGATTTCTGAGTAACTAAACTTCTCGCAGATAAATTTGGTACATAACCCATTTCATCACATAACTTCAGAATCTTTGCTTTTGTGGCTGCAGATATGTCAGGGTAATTATTTAATGCCTTTGAAACTGTAGTAACACTAAATCCACTTCGTTTTGAAACATCTTTAATTGTAACCATAATTCACTCTCCTATATTGGATTTTCTAAAATCTCTTTTGATAAAAATTTAAAACTTAATTTCATGAGTATCGAAACTATTTCGTTTTACTCTTCAACTTCTTTGACCGATATATTATCTAAATAGACAATTGTATTCAAATTCTCTTCACCTACATGACCAAACTCAAATATAATACCCCCATTTAAATTAGTGTCAACTTCCATAGTGAATAGTAATGTAATGGTCTCTCTCTCATCTGAGATATACATAATCTTGTCATTTGCCCCAGGTCTAAAATCTATAAACCACGGCTCACTTGGTAGCAATTCCCCTATCTGTAAATGAAACAGTCTAGGTTCATCAGCCCAAATATCAAACTGAACTTGATAGGTTTTACCTTGCTCAATAGTCATTCCACTATAGCTAATTCGTGGAACCCAAAAATACGACTCTGGTGTTGTAATTATATTTATTTTACACACATCTTCAGGTGTAATACTAAAAACTGCATTTCCACCACTTGAATTGTTAAATACATCCCACCCTACAAAGTCATCCTCGAAATTACCATTAAGTACTAACTCGATTCCTTCTTCCGAATCTAAAGGTAGATATACAACTGTCACATAACGAACATAATTGCTAGTGTTTTCAGCGCTATCACTAACTTCATACTTCACAATATATGTACCATACTGGTCTGTGTTTACAAAGCTCTCAACGATGATGTTTACTGTAATATCACCATCAACATCATCTAGCGCAACAACGCCTTCTAGAGGATCAAACTCACTATATTTACCAACCTCTATGTCATCAATACCAGTAATAAGTGGTTTCGTTTTGTCGATACACACATTATGAACAATTTCGTTGTCAGCACAAAATACTTCCTCTGGTTCTTCTTCTCTTTGTTCCACACAAATTGTTCCTATTAACACTTCGTCAAACGTACAGGTTGGAAGTTCTTCGATCGTTGGTGGTTGATAACAACCAACAAGTGTTATTAGAAGCAATGCTGTTAGAATTATTTGAATTTTCTTCATGTTACACCTCAAAAGCTTAATCGTTTTCGTATATAGTATATCACAGTTACGAAAATATACAAATATGGTTTTCGTAAATAGTACTTTGTATGAAAAGAGTACTGTATATTTTTGGGTATAAAAAAACCCGTGAAATCACGGGTTTTTGACTAAGTTTCTTGTTACTCTCTTATTGCTTTGAAAAAAATTTAACAGAACAAATAGAGGAAATACAAACATAGAGAGAAACATAATACTTACTTCAGTAAGAAACTTAGATCCTTTGTGTCGCTTAAATAACAGTCTATTCTTTAGGAAATTCATTGTAATACCCATCGAATTAGTAAATGTAATGACTTCACAGAATCCTTTAATCATTAACGCTACATCAACACCATATGTCTCTGCTAATCGCTGTTTCGATTCAATGGTTGGTTGTTCATGTGATTCTGCATAGTGTTGAGCAAATAACACAGCTATGAGCTCTTCATCACTAATTTGATCTAAATTCCCATTTAGAATGTGACGGATTTCAGATAATTCCATTCCAGCGCTAAGACTTAATTTTGTATGTACAAACGAACATAACTGGCAACCATTTACTTCAGTAATCGCTAGCATAATACGTTCTTTAAATTGTTTATTTACAAGTTTCTTCTTTTTTTGCCTTTTAACAAACACTAGGCTCTTCGCAGCACGTTTCATAATGTTTGTGTGTTCTTTTAACCCAAATACTCTTTCATGTTTATTCATAATACTCACCTCGTAATTTAATCATATCATAGAGTATTTTGAAATAGTTTGAAAATGAAACTTTTTATAATTAAAAAGGCTATCATTCGAAATGATAGCCAAAAATTATAAATTAGCGTCTATTTTTTGAACAGAGTCTAAGTAGAAAATTCCATGAACATTATGTTCGTTTGAGACATCTACAAGGTCTGATTCATTTAAATACTTCAGTACACGATATGGTGTATCTGTAAATAATAGTACTTTGTTCTCATATCGTCTAAAGGTAGACAAATCAATCATTCTACTAGAAGTTGCTTTGTACCTTACTCCTGAAATTCTACCACTCTTGATTTCCCATATGATGGTTGAATTAATCGTGATTTGGTTTGAACTGCTTACTTGTAAGATTTTTGCATAGTACTCTTTCCCATCTTTCTGAAATACAACATCGTAATCACTAAATCTAGCACGTTTACCGTTGTAATTCTCAACCAGGTGCTTTATGATATCTTTCTTTTTCATGATGATCCCTTCTTCCCAAATACTCCTAGTAACAATCCTAGGAAAATACCTAGTACAGCAGCAAAGATTACTTGATATTCAGGTGGTAGTAAAAACGTGATTGTGTGAGCTGGTATCCAAAATAACGGTATTGTTTTACAGACTACAACACGAAAAAATGAAGACCAATCAATAATACTTACGACACCTACAAATGTAATGTCTTTTTTATCGTATTTTGCATCTAAGTAGGTGTCTGTCATTCGGTGAAATGCCATCATTGTAGGTGCAAAAGTAAGATTCATAATAAGTGAAATAAAGAATGCTTTAAAAAATGCAATCTCAGAAAATGGTAATACTCCTGTTTCTTGTAAGGATACTATGCCAGAAGTATAAATTCCAAATATCAATACAATGACAACCCCTATCAATCCCCATACAATTGCCTTGGGTAGTATGTATTTCGGTAATCCCCATGCACCCCTACGAATACGAATACTTATAAAGTCTCCAATGGAAGCTAGAAAAAAGAACTTAATGAATCCTCCTGCAAGTTTATGGTTTGTTGCGAAGTTTAAAAAGAATTCTCTCGTTACCACAAAGACAAGTGCGATTGTTAGTAATGCTACAAATAGCGTTAGTAATTTATCCTTCATTATGTTCACCTTTTAGGAGTTCAAGAAATGCTTGTAACTCTTTTCCTGATAAATATCGATCACCAATGTCACCGTGTTTTGTATCATCGGATAGTCCGTGATAATCACTACCTGCGGTAATAATGATGTTTTTTTCTTTTGCAAGTTGTTTAAAATATGTTTCTTCTTCTTTTGTGTTTAGAAAGTAGATTGCTTCTAAACCATCATATGGTTGAGATAATACATACTCTTTAATATGATCTTTTAGTAGCACAGGATGTGCTAAAACGGCAATACAATTGTTTCTTTTTAAGAAGTCTAATCCTTCTACTACAGAAAGTTCTGCGCTCGGAACATATGCATTGCATTCATCACAAAGAAACTTCTCAAAAATCTCATCAATCGTATACTGTGGATACTGCCTTTTAATTTCTTTTGCGATATGAGGTCTTGCGATGATACCACTAGAGAATGATTTTACACCTTCATATGTAACATTTATTTGATCGTATGTTTTTAATCTTGAAATAATTTCTTTAGAACGGTTTTCTCGTCGTTTACGAATGTGTTCTTTAAATGAAACAACTTCATCTGAGAGATAAGATTCATCCGTAAAATACCCCAAAATATGTACTGGTTTATCCATATGCTTCGTTGATAACTCAATACCAGGGATATACTTAATTCCTTGTTTTTCAGCATACTCTTTAATTTCATTCACATGCTGAATCACATCATGATCGGTAATCGAAATGATGTCTATTCCATTATTCTTTGCTCGATCAATCACTTCAAACGGAGTCAATTTTCCATCTGAATTTGTTGTATGCATATGCAGATCTGCTTTCATCTAATCACTCCTGACGATATTATTATATACAAAAAAAGAGTGGAAGGCCACTCTTAATTAAATTCATTTTGATAAAGTGTTCCTACTTCTTTAATCACACTATCTGTTACAGGGATAGTTGTCGTTGCTGCAGCGTTTCCATCCAGCCCTAATTCAAAGTCATTTGTAAGATAATATTCAATCTCCATCATATCAAATTGGTTCTGGAAGCTATCTAACTCGATAAATGCACCCCAGTTTTCAGAAGACTCAATTACGTCAAAGGCAAGGATAATTCCATCTGTATCTAACGCAATGATATACGTAATATCTCCCCATCTACCTGCCCCAGTAGCTTTGTAAATATATCCTAAAAGCGTATCTTCATTGCTATATGCGCTATATACATTTGTTACGTATGACACAGAGCTTGTAATTTCCTCGTGATAAAACATCTCAAATGTGTCACTAGTAGCAACTAAATAATCATGTACACTTGAATCCGTTGATACAGCAACACGAGTATCTTCCATTACACATTGTCCATCTTCTTCAATATAACCATCATCACATGTAAGAGTATCTTCAACGCATGTCCCACCTTCTTCATGGAATCCAGCATCACAAGTAATCTCATCTTCAATGCATTCATCAAACATAAGGGTATACCCCTCTGCGCATTCAATCTCTTTCTCATCTTGATTCACAGTTGATTGACAACCAGAAAGCATTACTACTACCATCACTATAAATGCAACACTCAGTTGTTTCATCGTATCACTCCTTTATTCTATAATATTAATCTATCACAGATTTGTAGTCACCACAAAGAATCTGCCATTTTTTTCGCATCAACCTATGGTATAATCAAAATAGATGGGAGTGATTGAATGTTTGATTTTGTAGAAAAGAATATCCTTGAACTAAACGAAGCACTCGAAAACAATGAGCTAACTTCATACGAACTTACATTGCAATTGTTAGAGCGTATTGGGGAGATCGATAACGGTGAAACTAAATACAACAGCGTATTAGAAGTGAATCCTGATGCACTAAACATTGCTAGACAATTGGATATTGAGCGAGCAAATGGCCATGTACGATCAAAAATACATGGAATTCCAATCTTATTAAAAGATAACATAGATACGTTTGACAAAATGCATTGTACTGCTGGTAGTATTGCACTTAAAGAGCACTTCCCTAAGCAGGATGCAGTTATTGTGCAGAACTTAAGAGAGCACGGAGCAATTATATTAGGAAAAACAAACCTTACAGAATATGCGAATTTTGTGTCTTATAATATGCGCAACGGCTACAGTAGTCTTGGAGGAGAAGTTCTTTGTCCTTGGAATTTAGAACATGACCCACTAGGAAGTAGCGCTGGTAGTGCTGTTGCTGTCACATTGAATCTTGCACCGATTGCCGTAGGAACTGAAACAAGCGGGAGTGTAATATCTCCATCAATTCGAAATGGAGTTGTTGGTATGAAACCAACGATTGGACTAATTAGTAGAACTGGTATCATCCCAATTTCATCAACATTAGATACTGCTGGACCGATGGGAAAAACCGTTACTGATGTGGCAATCTTGTTAAGCACATTACGCAGTAACGATCCATCTGATCCTGTTACCTTAGGAAAAAGCAGTAAATACATAGATTATACAAAATTCCTTGATAAACACGCGTTAAAAGGTGCGCGTATCGGAATCAATTATGACGGTTTTGATAAGGTTGAAGGAGTGAAAAAACAAGCATTCCTAAACTTGCTTGATACCATTAAGGTACATGGAGGAGTCTTGGTAGACGACATCAAATTTGAACAACCTAATAACATCTTCAACATAATGAAGCACGAGTTCAAACGCACGATTAATCACTACCTTTCAAACACCAGAGTGCAGGTACAAATTAAAAACTTAAAAGACCTTGTCGAGTTTAAAAATGCAGATTTAGAAAACCGTTCTAAATACGGTCACAAACTACTCGAGGATTGTCAAAAAGTATCAGGGCGTATGATCGATACTGAATATGTTGAAGCATTACGTGAAAGAGAACATGCAGCAAAAACGCTACATAAAATCTTTGATGAGAATCATCTAGACATCATGTTATTTGCATCATTCCCAGTAGTAGGACCATATAGTGGATTCCCAACAATGACAATTCCAATTGGAGTGGATGAGGAAAATATCCCTATTGGTACATTCTTCCTTGCAAAACACTATGAAGAAGACAAGTTGATAAGCATTCTATATAGCCTTGAACAAGTAACAAAAAAACGACATAATCCAATTAAAAAGTAAAGCAATTATGCTTTACTTTTTTATATAATCTGTGTCACAAAGAATTGAACTACTCCAATCAATGCACCTAGTATTAAACCAATACGTTCCACATGTTTTAACTCACGGTTCATTAATCCAAAGATGATTTTTTCAAATTCAATAAAATCAAGTGAATCAATTCGTTCTTTTACGATAACGCGAATATTAAGATTTTCAAGCGCTTCATCTTTGAATGTATCAATCATTTCATCGAAGATGCGATCTCCTTCTTTATCTAAATACGAACGAATCATTCCTTCGACATTATCACCTAAAAACATTTTTGCGACAGATGGAATATTTTCAGCTATCTTGATAACCAGTGCATCCATAACACTCTGCTTGGTTTTCTCCATATTTTCTTGATTTAAGATTTTATCCATAATCACTTCTTTAGATAGTAATTCTCTCTCAATGGTATCTGCGAGGCTGATTGCCATTTGATCTTTACGTTTTGGAAAAACCCCTTGTAATGTAAAGAACAGCACTTTGACTGGATTAACTGGTCTAAACATCATTTTAATTGCAACTTTATTCGTAATCCAACCAATTAATGCACCGATTGTTACGATAATAGCAAATTGTAACCATATCATTTAACAGCACCACCTTGTAATTTCTTGTTTCGATAATATAACAGTAAATCGATAAATACCATCAATAGGTTTATCGCGTATAAAAAGATAACAATATCGTAGTTATAAATAATCTTATGTAATATACCAAAGATGTATCCACATAGTATTACATATATAAACAATAAACTTTTTCCTTCAACACTTTTGCTAGTGATGCTTTTATGTATTGCGGTTGGCCATGCAAATCCAAAGCACACTAACATGAAGATTTCAAATACACTCATAATAACCTCAAATCTCTAGTTTAAAGAAATATATCATATGATTCGATTTCTTAATCTTAATACATTTTTCTAGTTTAAATCCCATTTTTTTGTAGATAGGAATATTTGATTGATCACTTGTTTCTAAGACAATATACTGAAATCCTTCTTCTTTAAAAACATCTTTCATCTGATGAAAGGCAAGTGACATATATCCTTTTCCTCTATGCTCTTTTACGATTCCTACCATATAAAGATGCACCGCGTTTTCCTCTGAATGCCCTCGAACAGTTTGATAGGTTCTCATGTAAGATAATATACCTTTTATTTCGCCAAAACTCAAGAAAAATATGAAACGAATAAAGCTCCATATCCCACCTGTCCTAAGGACACGTAAAAACGATATTTGTGCTTTGTCTGATGCATCCATATAGGTGATATACCCTATCGGCATATCATCTAAAGTAATCGTTGTGATATATCCATACGTATTGATGACTTTATATATCATTAAAAAGATACGATTTAGTGCCTTTTTACGACGTTTTTTTGGTCCAATCAAGGTTGTCCAATGTTCATGCATAACGAAGGCAGTACTCATTATATCAGCCATTTCTTTTAGTTCATGTCTCGTTAATCTTGACGATACATCCATTAGTATTTATCCTGTAATATTCTAAGTACACTTGATGCATATTTATCTAATGGGATGAAATAAAACGTTCCATCGTGAATAAAGTTTAGATTCCTTCTAAGCGTTAGTTTCGGATTACTAACTTCATGAATTGGAATATCTTTATTCACAGCTCCCGTTAATTTCATCACCCCATGACAAATATGAAGTCGTACATCGCCAATATATTCTTTTGTACTATCGTCATAACGGATATAGTGAAGTCTTCCACTTGAATCAATATGAGCCTTTCTTAATCGCTCTTTACATGTCTTTTGATAGTTGTCCCAATCAATTAGATTATCATACGTAAAGCCTTCAATAAATCCATACTCATTGTATCGCCCTTCTGTCTTACATGACGTACATGTAATTGTATTACCCTTTGTCTTAAGGGAGTTGATTGCTTCACACTCAGGACATACATAAAGCACATTTTCAAGACCTTCCGCAAGGTTCTTTCCAGGGTGTTTTATCATCGCTTTTCGTTGATATTCATAATCATTATTATAAAGAGCTTTGTTTACTCGCTCATTGATTTCATCTATGGTCATCGTTACTAACTCATCTTTTTTGATGGTGAGATGGTAATGGAACTCAGCCGCTCGTTTTTTACGTTTTCCTGTCGCCCACCTTGGTTTAGATAAATACCCACCTTTTACCGTGCAGGTAATCACGTCAACCTTGAGTTTCTTAATCAACTTCATCGTTGAAAATTCTACGTTTCTTGTTTCACCAAAATACGTTGTATCTCCTTCTGGAAAAATCAAGACAGGATATCCTTTCCTGATGGTTGAGATAATCCCTTTGGCTGTGCGCAAATCACTAGCTCCTTTTGATTTTGGAATGACGTGCGCAATCCACTTAAACAAAAACTTCGTTGGTTGTTTCACAAACAGACTTTCAGAGGCCACGATAAAAGGAACTCTGCGAAATAGCAAAGGTACATGAATCACATCAAACATAAATGTGTGATTCGCAAGCATCAGATATGGTTCTTTTCGTTTTGGGTTAACATCATGCATAAAAACAGTTCGTTTTGTATCGAACCACATCCAAGGATATACAAACGGTTTTAGGAACGCTAACGCTACTGTTTGTATTCTATCATAAACGGTTTTTTTCATATCCATCCTCCTATCTATGAATAGTTTACTAAAAAGGTTTGACTTTGACAAATAAAAAAGGCTCAAATGAACTGTGTCAAGAAAAACGGACACGAAATAAAAGACTATGAATTGAATTG
>CAZZAP010000039.1:0-15021 GCA_964652375.1 uncultured Candidatus Izemoplasmatales bacterium | reverse complement strand
AAATTGTCGTTTTTTTATATAAACATTGTAACAAAGATAAAGAGATAATTCGCAACAACACCAGATACAACTCCACCAACCGTATGAGCAATGATTGCTTTACTCGTTAATGGTCGTGCATTTAATGCATCCATCATTCCAACATGAGTAGATAAATACCCACTCCAGGTAGTTCCAATTGCTGTAAAGACGGCAATGTCTTTAATCGTAATATATCCTTGTCCTAAAAACTCTTCCACAAATCCAAGTGCAGCTCCTGCGCTACCAAGCGAAGTTAATGGAAAGGCAATAGCCTCAGGATTTGTAAATCCAAAAAGCGGTCTAAAGATAAACATCAAATGCTCACCAATCGCTGGTAAATACCCAATCCCTTCAAGAGCAGAACCAGTGTAACCACCACTAGGCATCTGATTTGTCAGCATAATAATAAACGTTGAAATAATTAAAATACCAGGAATGATCTGAAGACCGATATCAACACCGTTCTTACCACCATCAAGCGCACTTTCTAAGAAACGATTCACAAAGGTACCTTCACGTGTTTCACGGTGACGCTCTATCCCTTCAATTGTTTTAATTGGATGATCGTCTTTTGGCACATTGAAGAACTGCTTTGCATAATGTGTTAATAAACGCACTGAGACAATGCTACCAACAACACTTGCGAGGACTCCTAGTCCTGTTGCTAAAAAGATTTCATTTTGAAAATTACTAATCGGCTGACCTTGATAGGTTAACCCTTCCACAGCACCAAGGCTCATAAAGGTAATCGCAATTACAAGCCCCATACCAAACGAGGTACCTAGGTTCACTAATACCGGTATTTGATAAGGCTTAAACTGCTTTCTAAACTCTTTTTCTTTATATAAGCTAATAACCGCTGGGTTATCTGATAAATACGCACTAGCTGCCCCAATTCCTGCAACACCAGGCAAACGATAAATAACACGAACAATCGGTCCAAGTAATTTATTAAATAAGGCAATTACCCCAAACTCACTAAAGATACCAGCCATTGCCCCTGTTAACACGGCAACGCCCATAATCCAAAAGGCAACTTCAACCAGTAAGTAGTATCCTGTTTTAATCATTGTACTTAAAAAATTTGCAACTCCCATCTCAAATGAGAATACAGTAAATATTAAGACAAATAATCCTAATACAATATACGTTTCTGTTGTGATTGGTTTTTTTTGCATAGCAAAACCTCCATACTTCATATTTCCAAGAAAATTATAAGTAGTTTGATTTAAAAACTCAATCCTTTTTTTTAGCTTTTTTTCACCAAACACTAAACCAAAATAAAACGGCTTAAAATAGCCGTTTTATTTAATTAGAGTTCAATGTATATTGATGAAAATATTTTCATAAAAAAAAGATGCTTGTAAAAAGCATCTATCCAACGACGTTCTCGTAATTAATACCACTATCTTTTTGGGACATTTTTATAAGTAAATATCGTTGATTGTTATTCGCAAGGAACTTAATTGTTTCCACAATTAAATCATACCCGATGTATAGACCTAGTACGACGATTAGCAACCACGTAAGGAAGAACCCAAATACAATGCTTACTAAATAGCCTAGTAACACCATTACACCCACATACATGATAAACATAACAAGTAAGAAACGTCTAAGACTGTTTGTGACGTATTTTTCCCACAAGAACACAAAGCGCTGATCTGTCTGTTTATCCAAATATCGTTGAAATAGTAAATAGATACCCATAAAAACACATCCTTTCTTGCTTATATTATACCATATTATTATAATATAGTTTAGGGAGTTGATCATATGTATATAATTATTTCACCAAGTAAAACACAAAAACCATCGAAAAGTGAATATTTACAGGATACACAAATTCTGTATCCTGCCAAACATAAAAAAATATTAGCCGCCCTTCGTAAACTATCAAAAAATGATATTCAATCAAAAATGAAGCTTACAGGTGAGCTCTTGAATCAAACTTTTTCTAATATCAAAAACTACAATATTGCACCTGAATCTCATGCATTTGAAAGTTTTACGGGTCTTGTATTTAAAGGGTTAAAAAAAGAAGAGTACAAAAGTGAAGCTTATGATTATATTAAAACACATCTTCGTATTTTAGATGCGTTTTATGGAATCTTAGAACCGGGAACACTGATCAAACCGTATCGGTTAGATTTTAATACAAAGATTGGATTAAACCTCTATAAGCACTGGGAGATTGATGATTATTTTAAAGATCATCAAATCATCAATCTAGCGTCTAATGAGTTTTCAAAGATGATTAAACACCACTCATTAGTCCATATCCATTTTAGGCAATATCATAATGGGACATATAAGAATCAAGCAACGTATTCAAAGCAGGCAAGAGGGAAATTACTTGATTATATGATCCAACACAAGGTAACCGATACCGATGCAATTAAAGGCTTTACGGTAGACGGTTACTCATATCACGAAGAGTTAAGTGATGATCATAACCTTTATTTCACTAGATAAATCCCATAATTTGGCTTTTTATCTTGATTTAAAGAGTAGAATATATTAAAATAGATTAGCATTAAATTGGAGGTGATTTTATGAGTAAAAAAATAGATTATAAATTAATAGCACAACGACAAGAGAAAATTCGTAATTTCTCGATTATTGCTCATATTGATCACGGTAAATCAACACTTGCTGATCGTATTTTAGAAAAGACAAATGCGATTACAAGTAGAGAGATGAAAGCTCAGTTATTAGATTCAATGGATTTAGAACGAGAGCGCGGTATTACGATTAAATTAAATGCCGTTCAAATTAAATACAAAGCAAAAAACAATGAAGAGTATATCTTTCATTTAATTGATACACCTGGACATGTCGATTTCACATATGAAGTATCACGTAGTTTGGCAGCTTGTGAAGGCGCAGTACTAGTAGTTGATAGCGCGCAAGGTATTGAAGCACAAACACTTGCGAATGTCTATTTAGCACTCGATAATGATTTAGAAATCTTACCGCTGATCAATAAAATTGATTTGCCTAGCGCAGAGCCAGACCGCGTAAAAAAAGAAATAGAGGACATCATTGGTCTCGATGCTAGCGATGCAGTTTTAGCTAGCGCAAAAGAAGGACTGGGAATTGAAGATATTTTAGAACAAATTACAGAGTTAATACCAGCCCCTATGGGCGATCCAAAAGCACCACTTAAAGCACTAATCTTTGATAGTGTATACGATCCATACAGAGGAGTTATCCCGCAACTGAGAGTGATGGAGGGTGTTGTGCAAAAAGGTGACATCATTAAAATGATGGCAACTGATGCCGAATTTGAAGTCGTAGAAGTAGGTGTCTTTACACCAAGAGAAGAAAAACGTGAATACTTAGCTCCTGGTGATGTTGGATTCTTAACCGCATCCATTAAAAAGGTAGGGAACGTGCGCGTTGGTGATACGATTACTCTTGCGAATAATCCTGCATCTGAGCCACTACCTGGATACAGACAATTAAACCCAATGGTCTTTTGTGGTATTTACCCAATTGATTCATCAAAATACAATGATTTACGTGATGCACTTGAAAAACTAAAATTAAATGATGCATCACTAATCTTTGAACCTGAAACATCACAAGCACTTGGATTTGGATTCCGTATTGGGTTCTTAGGATTATTACACATGGAAATTATTCAAGAGCGTATCGACCGTGAATTTAACATTGGTATAATTGCGACAAGCCCAAGTGTAATCTACAAAGTACACTTAACAAATAACACGATGATTACCGTTGATAATCCTTGTGACTTACCAGAAATCCAAAAAGTTGATAGAATCGAAGAACCATACGTTACCGCAACGATTATGACACCAGAAGAATACGTTGGAAACATCATGGAAATCTGCCAAGGGAAACGTGGAATCTTTGGTGACATGCAGTATATTAGTGATAACCGGGTTCAATTAACATATGAAATGCCATTATTAGAGATTGTGTATGATTTCTTTGATCGCTTAAAATCAAACACAAAAGGATACGCATCATTTGATTATGAGTTTAGTGAATACAAAGAAAGTAAACTCGTTAAAATGGATATCTTATTAAATGGTGAAATTGTTGATGCCTTAAGCACCATCGTTCATACTGATTTTGCCTATAAACGCGGAAAAGCACTTACTGAAAAGCTAAAAGAAGAGATCCCAAGACATATGTTTGAAGTACCAATACAAGCAGCTATAGGGCAAAAAATCATTGCGAGAAGCACCATCCGAGCAATGAGAAAGAACGTTCTAGCCAAATGTTATGGTGGAGATGTCTCACGTAAGAAGAAACTTCTTGAAAAACAAAAAGAAGGGAAAAAGAAAATGAAAGCAATCGGTAGTGTAGAAATACCACAAGAAGCATTCCTATCAGTATTAAAACTAGATGAATAAATCACATTAAAACAAAATACCTTTAGATCTGAGTGATATCCAATATCACAATCAAATCTAGAGGTATTTTTATATCTACACCTTCATTAATAGATACTTTACATGTCACTTATTCCACAAGAAAGATTATATAGGTATTTAGAATAAACAACAACGAGCCGTATCATAAATGACCTAAAAGAATACGGAATATAGCATATATGGTACTTTCCTCACAAGAAAGTGCCTTTTTTATTTAGTTGACAAGTTTAACACTATATGATTTAATATTGTTATACTGTGTTACTACAATAATACACCAAGGGGTGATATCGTGAAAAAAGAATTTTTGATACAAAGAACATTAGTTTTAGGTTATATCTCAGTTTTAATAATAGGAGTCCTTTATTTAGCTTTCTTGTTAATATTTAAATCTAATACTTCATTCGATAATATGGCTGCTACCACACACAACATGATGACTTTTTTTGTTGTAGTAGGATTAACGATTCTAATTATGTTTACACCAGCAGTTATGATAAGTAATGATAATAAATATATATATTTCAATACTCCTATGGCAAGAGAGAAGATTTTATACTGTAGGTATAAATCAAGTGCCGTGTTTTTTCTTTTAGGTCTAACTGTATTATTTATTTTGCTATTGATGATATATTACGCTTTTAATTCAGTTGGATTAAATGATCATGCTTCATTTGATATTTATATTGATGCTTTTTATAGTAAACCATTTGTGTCTATTCTATTTATTTTTGTTAACTTCAAAGTTATCTTTACCATTTATTACTTCAAGGATTTGAGTAATTTGAAATACAAGACTTTAATATTCTATTTGATCTCTATTCCTTTCATGTTTATACAGTTAAGTATGTTTATGTTTATTTTGATGGACTCAGTTGTAGAGAATAGTCCTTTAGTTACATACATCTATTTAAATATTGGTTTTGTATTTGGCTCTTTAATTGCTGATAAGTTTGTGTTTGCCAAAGGAGAGATTTGATGTATAAGTTTAATAATGAAAAGCCTATCTTTATTCAAATTGCAAACTTAATAGAATCACAGATTATTTCCGGTTTCCTAAAGAGTGGAGATAAAGTTGATAGTGTTAGAAACTTAGCTAAATACTATTCTGTAAATCCGAACACTATCCAAAAAGCTATGAGTATATTAGAAAATAAGGGACTCATTGATGTCCATCGCGGAGTAGGAAGAACGATCACAGAATCCAAAAATATTGAGAAGTATAGTAGGCAATACATTATAAATGAGATTCAGGATTTTGCAAAGAAAATGAAAAAGCAAAACGTTGACAAAGAACATGTGCTAGACGTCATTACTAGGGAGTGGGATAATGAAAGTAAATAATCTGGAAAAGAGTTATGGTAAAAAGAGAGTTTTAGACATAGAGAAAATTGAATTTGATTACAACGGTATCATTGGGATATTGGGGATTAATGGTGCTGGCAAAACTACATTCTTCAAAGTTATGTCAGACCTAGCTATAAGTAACATAAAAAGTCAGTACAGGAATGATATTTCATATTTTCCTGATACTGATAAATTTTATAACACCAGTGTTGTAGGGCTCGGAGAAATACTAAGGTTAACGTATGAAGACTTTAATATAAACTCATATCATGAAATCATAACTAGATTGAATATAAGTGATAAATCAAAGGTTAGGCAATTAAGTAGGGGTCAAAGGAACTTGTTAAATATAACCATAACAATTTGTAGAGACACAAACTACTACTTCCTTGATGAACTCTACTCAAATCTTGACTTCGAAACCAGAGAACAAATAACAAAAATTATAATTGAATTTACTGATGTGAGTAATAAAGTGATATTTATTTCAAGTCATGAAATTGACGATGTTGAAAGACTGTTGGACTATGTTGTAGTTTTACACAATAAGAAATTTGGAAAAGTCTATTCAATTGATGATGTTATGATAAAGTCGAAAACTCTGTATAACTGGTTCGAGCAAGAAATAACGGGGGGAATAAATGAAAGTTTTAAAGAACAACTTTACAATATACTGGATGTTTAATAGAAATACAGTTTTAGGATATATCGTCTTTTCAATTACTTTTTTCCTTTTTTGCTATTTCTTCACCGATGTTTATAACAGTGTTGATATGACTTCAACTGCTGCATATATAGTAATAATGCCTGGGATTATTTCATACATCACATTTAAGAAAGTGCATTTACAACAGTATTTTATCTTATGCAAAAGAAGTTGGTGGCCATTATTAATTAACTTGGGAACACCGTTAATATTATCATTAGTATTAACAACATTCTATGGATTGATTAGACAGTTACATCCTGAGTTTACAGGTATAAAAGAAGACATCATTTTCTTCTATCAATCACATTTGGTATCTATTCCAATAATGTTGTACGCAATGTTAATTATTTTTGAGAGAAAATACCAACTAATAACAGGTATCAAATCACTAATAGGAATTCTAATATACGCTACAGTTTTTGGAGTAATTGCCTTAGGAGTAAGTTTTATTCAAGATGAACAGTTGCTCGAGAATATTAGGTTCGCAATGATTTTTATAATCACATGTTTGACTCCGTTTTACATTGTTGTAAAAAAATATTGGAGGATTGATACATAATGAAGATTCAAGAAATATTTAAGAGATATGATAATGGATTTGAATTGAGCATTCCGAATATGGAGTTGAATGGAAACATTATTGGAGTATTAGGTCATATTGGGAGTGGAAAAACTAGTTTACTAAAAACAATTTCAAGGTTAAATAATGGGAGATATGAATTTATAACGAATGAGATTATTTACATGATTGAGTACGATAAAATACCTAACTCCAAAATCAGTTTAATCAGAGATGTATATGCTGCTACAAATCAAAATTTTGATAAACAGATATTTGATGAACTAACATCACAATTTGATATTGATGTTAACAATTTCTCTTCAGAACTTAGCGAAGGACAAAGAAAGATATTATCATTTATGTTAACGATATCAGTTGATTCAGAAATCCTTTTACTTGATGAACCCTTCTCGAAGATAGATCCTTATAATAGAAAGATAATACTGAACTATATTATTCAAAAAGCAAATAAGAAAAATCACATAATTATTGCCTCTCATGAAATAAGTAATTTACAGAGAATAATTGATCAAGCAATATTAATAAAAGATGGCAGAATTATTAACTCTAGCTCAATTGAGAATATAGAAAAGAATCATACTGACATTAAAGAATGGTACAGGGAAAACTATATGGAATAGTGATTAAAGTGATAGATGCAATCTTGCATTTATCATTTTTCTTATCCAATCTACTAACAAGTAATTACTTAGAGATAAGTAGAACTCAATTGGCTCAAAGCGGAAGAGAAATCAATAATGAACCTAAACTTGTGAATCGGACACGACTAAATTATTAGATATATCCGATAAAGGTAGGAAAACAGAAACTCATTGGTTAAACCAAAAGTGAAAACAATATAGAGAAAAGAATAAGAAGTAAATACATAGCTTATACTAACTAAGATACTACTATATAAGGGGAGGGGGATTTTATTATCCTATATATACTCTTATATGAAGTAGGAAATAAAGAACATATAAATGGTATATTATGAATCTATGACATTAA
Source organism: uncultured Candidatus Izemoplasmatales bacterium (assembly GCA_964652375.1). Taxonomy (GTDB): domain Bacteria; phylum Bacillota_I; class Bacilli_A; order Izemoplasmatales; family Izemoplasmataceae; genus CAZZAP01. The sequence continues at coordinate 6,962 of CAZZAP010000039.1, read as the reverse complement.
TTTGTTATAGGTTCTTTGTTTTGATATAATTTATCTAAGGTGGTGGTGTGAATGAAGGTTATAGAATATGTGAGACTTGATAGCGAGAATAGTCATCTACTTGAAGAACTGAAGAATGATGAATCTATAAATCAGTTTATCCATGTATCTGAAAACTTTTTAAATTATTTATTATCATCTGAAAACGTATTGTATAATTTTATATACAGTTATGATAATTTAGTTGGATCTGTTCATATTGAGACTTATGACTATTATGCAGTATTCTCAATTGAGATTTTGAATAGTTACCAAAGACAAGGGATAGCTTCTCAAGTGTTAAAGGATTTGAAAGATAATATATTTAATCTTGATATAACTCATTATAAGGTTGCTATTGAACCAAACAACATTGCATCTACACAGTTGTTTAGTAAATCAGGCTTCATACATACAGGATATGAGGAAAATCTCCTTGTATTTAAACACTACGTTGAGGAACTATTTGTGACATCAGATGAATTAAACTCAATTATAAATAGAAATGTCAAGAAAGTTAAAACTGTTTTTCCTAAAGTTGAGTTTGAAGAGTATATTGTAATCCCTAGATTGAATAATACAATAATGTTAAGATTTTACAATATTGATATTGAATCCATTAGTATAGAAGATCTAAATAATAGAGAAAAAGCAATTAGAGAATTAGTTGAACCAGATTTCTTAGCTAATTTTCTCGGTATGGATTATAAGAAGTTTGGTCTTGTAGTTTCTGAACTAGAGAAAACATTGTTGAACGTAGATAAAGAACTTCAAGAACTTAACTACATTGTTATTCCATCATATTATGATTCAATTAATGCAGATTTGAATAGGTTATCTGATATTTCAGGTTCCACTTTGAATTTTTGGGAACTTCAAATACATGATGAAGAAATTGATATTTTGTTCTTTACTGATAATTTAGAAGTAAATAGTATTAATAATCTAAAGTTTTCTCCGATAAAATACAATGCTAGTTACGATGGCATAATCAAGGCAGAACTTCATGCTATCAAAGAAAAAGTATCCCTTGTTGAGGTTTTACTGAGATATCAAAGCGATATAGAATAGTTTTCAAACATATATTATAGATATGTCCATAAAGAAGTAAACACATGATCAATAACTTCGGTTATTGGTCTTTTTGTATGCAAAGAGAGGAGATATCTATGGAGAATAAAAAGTATTACCCACAAAAGAAAAAGAAACAGTATCCAAGTAATCAAAGTATCACAAAACCATTCGCATATGATAATAGAATCAGATATCAAAAAGGTCATCAAAATCAACTGTTAAATGCTTCTAGAAGAACTGAAACCTATACCAAGGATAAAACAGTCATTGTCACTGAAAGTGTCAATGTGGTTGATTTTAATAGTGATGACTTTATGTATGAGTTTGGTGAGAAGAAAGTAAAGAAAAAACAATATCATAATAGGAGGAAATAGTAGTATGTTAAATCAATGTATCTTAGTAGGTAAAGTACTAGGTATTAGAAAAGAACAAGAAGTTGCTGTACTAACATTAAACATTGCACGTGGGTATAAAGAACAAGGGGAATATGACTATCAAGTAGATGAACTAGATATTGAGTTATCAGATCATTTAAATATAACTGCATTAGAGTATCTTAAAGAAAACGCAACGATAGGAATCAAAGCTAGAATTGCATCAAGGCCCAAAATTATTGCAAATTCAGAAATAAAGTTGCATACAATCATTGCAGAGAAGCTAACATTCATTAATTCGAAGAAGAATTAGAAAAAGTGAAAAATAGTGGTATTTCACAGTATAGTAGAAATGGACGTCATCGAGGACATCTACTTTTATAACCTCAAAAGTAGTAAATCCCCACTTTTATACCACTTTTATGAGAAAACAGACTTATGGACACTACTATATGCAAGTTTACAAGATGAAATGATCTTAAATATGATGGTTATCAACTTAGACTTAAACATCACACCGGTTCATACATTTATTACCTACTACAAGAAAGAGCTAGAAACACTACATCCAAACAGGTTTGATAAACAATGTATTGTCTACCACATTGCATGCATCTTTAAATCACTTGGATACAAGAAAACAAGAGAAATCTACAGAAAGGATGCAATCATTAAATACGCTGGGTTCTATGAAGTAGAGTTGCAGTAAAATGTAACTTACATATTTGTCAAGATTCTGTCACATTCACATGTTATAATTTAATTAATATGGGAAAGGAAGTGTTATGATGAGAAAAGTATTATCTATAGTTGTAACTATATTATTTTCATTAATGCTTGTAGGTTGTACTGAAACAATCAACAAAAAATATGGGTATACTCTTACAAAAATAGAAGATGGAGACTGTGCAACTGCTTTAGAAGTCGTTTACCAGGATGATGAGTATGAATATGGTTTTGGGTGTTTAGAGTCAGATAGATATATCATCACTAATGAAGATGGAACTGAGTACACTGTTTATGAAGTGCTTGAGGATGGGTTACTGACAATTGAACAGTTATATGAGTTGTTTGATGGAAACATGTATAAAGTACCTAATGAGACGCTGACAAAATCAGTGCAATGTCCAGATCAATATGTGGTAGTGTATAATGATCCTTCAGCTGGGATTAATATTTGTAAGGTTGACAACTCGGTATTAGCACCTGAATATGAAGTAGTATATGAGAACGATATAAAGAGGTACAGTTTTGCAAGTACTATTGCATCAAAGTATGTCATTTATACTGGAAACGAAACATATACATTGGCAGAGTTCTTTGAACTAGAAATTTTAACCGATAGTGAGTTGTTATTGATTAACTTTGAGAGTAATTTGGTTATTACGAACTTAACAGACTCTTTAGGTGGATACCAAATATTTATGCAACATAGTGGTGTTTGTGATGAGTGGGATACTATTTTAGGCGAAACTGCTGAATACTTGATACTTATCACAAATAGATGTCCTGTAATTGGTGGAGACCCATATGTTGTGATTGATGGAGTTAACGTTGAATTTCATGATTTTATACTAAACTACTATGTGTACGATGAGAACGACAATGACTTACTAGAACACTACGGTGTTGAGTATTATAAAAATATAGAAGCTCAATAATTGTGACAAGCAGACAAAATATGTATCAAACATAATCAGACGAAGGCGATCAAATTGATCGCCTTTTATTATGCAAAAAGGAGGAACCAATGGAAGTAATAATGGAAATAGTAGAAACCTACTTAAAACATAGAGGAGTAAAAAGAGTTGCATCGGATATGATTTCCTCACCGGAAAATGGTGCAATAATCTTTAATCAAATGTTTGGTGATAACAGTCAAGAATGTTTAGGTATTATCTGTTTAGATACTAAAGGAAGACCAACACATTACTCTACAATCTATAAAGGAACTATAAATCATATAGTGATATCACCGAAAGATATCTTAATGGTTGCGTTACTTAGTAATGCAACTTCTATTATTTTAGGACATAATCACCCTAGTACAGACCTTACACCATCACCACATGATATAGAAACCACAAGGAACATAAAGAAAGCATGTACTACAGTAGATATCAATGTAGTTGATCACCTAATCATTAATTTAAATGGAGAATACTACTCTATATGAGAACATTCACCAAAGGAGTTTAGTGTAAACTAAATCTTCTTTTTGTGTTGTTTGGATTATGATATAATTAGGACTAAGGATGTGGTATATGTGAATCTACAAAAGCTATTTAAAGAGAAGGTTATTAGTACTAAAAAAATTGATAAAGGATTTTCACTAGATGAAAAAATACTTGTTAATGATAGGTATCTAGTAAGGAAGATTCCTTTGGAACGATTTGAACAGTTCAAAGAAGTGTTTCGTGTTCAAAAGGATTTTGAAAAAGTTGCACTTTGTCAAAAAGTTATTAGTCTTTCAAAAGATGATAAGTATGGATATTATGTAACTGAATATCTCGAAGGAAAGAATGGTCTAGAAGTAATTGAAAGTTATTCTAATAAAAAGCAGTATGAGTTAGGAATGATTGCAGCAAAGGAAATTGTAAAGTTCCACAAAGCATATCCGTTACCTGATTTTGATATGAGGAAACATTTAAATGATTACTTGAACACTAAAATACAGGTAGCAATCGAACATAACGTAAACAATTTGTTACCTGAAATTGATGACATTATTAAGTTGGTAAAAAATAACATACATCACTTGTACTCTTTAAAGGGAGTTCAGACACATGCAGATTATCATCTGTTTAATATGATTTTTCACGAAGGTGAATATAAAGGTGTTATAGATTTTGAACGAGTAAGACCTGGATCTATACTTACTGATTTTAGGAATAACACACCACATAATAGTAAAATCAGTCCATACTTTGCATCAGGGTATATTGATGGTTATTTGGATGAAGTGCCATTTAAGAACTTCTTTCTAATGTACAATGCATATGACTTATTGTTAACAATTGCAGCAATACCTTGGGTTCAAAAGTTCGACTCTGAAAATGTAGACAAAAGCATAAAAATTATACGATCAATATTTGATCAAAAAAATAATCTATCAACTAGTCCTAAATGGTATGTTGGTAGGTATTAGATTATAGGGGGAGAAACTATGATTAAGGTACCAATATTAGAAACAAAAGGATTAGATGAAAAGGGAGTAATAAGTCCAAACATTATTTTAGATGATTGTGATAAACTACCCAATAACATTGACACTGCAGTAATGTTATTTGACGGGCACCCAGACGAGGAATTACTTAAAGAAGCTAAACCATTATTTAGATTCGTAGGGGCTTCATATAGACTACAACAGTATTTGTACAAAGACTCAATAGTACTATCATATGCACCACTTGGAAGCGCTGCGGCAGGAGGGCTTCTTGAAGAGTTAATAGCGATAGGTATTAAAAAAGTTATTGCCTGTGGTAGTAGTGGTTTAATAGGCGATTTTGATCCTAAAAAAGTATTGTTGGTGTCTAAAGCTATCAGAGATGAAGGTTTATCTTATCATTATATGGAACCTTCACTTTATGTAGAAACAGATAGAAATCTTAATGAACTAGTAGAACAAGAGCTGACAAAGAAGAGTATTGTATTTGAAGAAGGGATTACCTGGACAACAGATGCATTCTATAGAGAAACTAAATCACGTATAAAGATTAGAAAAGAACAAGGTGCTGTAGCTGTTGAAATGGAATGTGCAGGAATGGCAGCTGTATCTAAATTTAGAAACACACAATTCTCACAAATTCTGTATTTCTCAGATATAGTTAATCAAGATGCATGGAGTGGATTTTTAACTGAAAGAAGAAGTATAAAGGACGTTGTAAATAAAATTGTAGTTGATATTGCAATGAATTTTAACTTAGAGAAAAACTGACATGGCAGGAGTTATTACACATATATTTGTCGCTGATTTACTAGTTAAAAAAGGAATTGTTGATGTTAGTAATAGATCTAAGTATTTATTAGGAAGCATAGCTCCTGATTCAATTATGTCAAAAGAAGATTACCACAGAGATGATAAAAAAATGTCTCACCTGAGAGAAGGAATTAGTTCTGATGATTGGTATCTGGATGAGTTCAAAGAGTTGTTTAAAAAAAGAGTGAAAAAATTCTATAATGCAAATGACAATGATGACTTTACATTAGGATATATGATTCATATACTCACGGATCAAGCTTTTCATTACACATTTAGACGAGAAATAATAAGGTTGCTCAAAGAGAACAATCGTCCATTCACTGGAAGAGAATTAATGTTTGCAATGGTAAACGAGCTGGATGCATTAGATTATGTTTTATTAAAAGATAATTTGAGTTTATATAAGGAACTACTTTTATCAAAAAACCTTTGTAGTAAATATAAACTAGATAAAATTATTGATTCAAAATCGCTTTGCTCAAATTTTGAGTGGATTGAGAGCAAGTTTTCTCAAACAAGTAATCCAGTAGAGTTTTTGTATTTCGATAGTGATGAAATGGATGAGTTGTTTAATCAGGTTACTGTTTATATTAAACATACTTTAAGTGAAATAGGTTATTGAGTTTGGAGAAATCCAGACTCTTTTATCTATGTTGTTACATGACTTTAAGCGTCTATAAAAATATTTAAAAATACAACTATTGTGAATTGAAAGGTGAAAAAGTAACACAAAAGACCAAATCGTATACGAAGCAAAACATATTTGGTATGTTCTGAATGAGATAGTGCCTTTTATAGAGGAATTTGGTATAATGTAATGGACTAAATGTCGATTAGGAATCAACACTAACGTGATAACACTATAAAAGGGGATAGAATAAAATGAACGGTTTAACATATAAAGAGATAAAAGAAGCATTGAAACATGTCTATTTTATTAATGGAACAGCTTACGCTGGAAAATCTACCGTCTGTAAGATGCTAGCAGATAAATATAATATGCTTCACTGCGTTGAAAATTATGATTTAGGTAGTGTCATGAATAAAACAACACCTCAATCACATCCCAATCTACATTACTTTCAAACAATGAGTGGATGGGATGAGTTTGTGACAAGAGACAAACATACCTATGTGAAATGGCTCGATGATACCTCAAGTGAATTAACATATCTTGAAATAGAATATTTATTATCATTACCAAAAGATCAAAAGATCATTGTCGATACAAACATTATTCCAGCTGTTCTAAAGCAAATCAGTGATTACAAGAGAGTCGCGTTTATGGTGACAACTCCAGAAATATCAAGAGATGAGTTTTTTAATCGACCTGACAAAGAAAAACAATTCCTATTAAATGTTATTAATAAGACAGATAAACCTGAAGAGAATTTAAAGAACTTCAAAGATATGTTACTACATGCTAACCGAGAAGAAGTAATTAAGCGATTTACAAACTCAGGATTCTTCTATACTGAAAGGCAAACAATAAAAGATGATATTACTGTTAAATT
>CAZZAP010000038.1:0-15022 GCA_964652375.1 uncultured Candidatus Izemoplasmatales bacterium | reverse complement strand
AAATCCTTCATGAATTTTATCTCTTTTTTATTTAACTTAGTTTTTCAGTAAGCTCAGAATTCTACTCTTTTTCTATTAATAGTTTTACACCAGCATAACTTATAACATTTCTCATTTCATATAGTAAATCAACACTCACTTTATTCTTCCCACCAACACCATGATGTAATACAAGAGGTTTGAAACCTCGTTCGATTGCACCATTGTAGGTTGCTAAAACACAAAAACTAGCCGCAAATCCAGATAAGATAACAACATCAACATCTAAATCAGTAAGTATTTCTTCTAGTTTCGTTTTCCAAAAGCTATTTGAAAATGTCTTAGCAAAAAAGATATCAGAATCTTCAATATGTATTTCATCTGCTACTTCGTATTCCTTATCGCCCGGTTTGTAACCTCCTTGATGTTGAATCACAATAACAGGTAACTTCGCCTTGCGAAAGTAACTACTCACTTCATTAATGTACTGAGTAGATGGTAAAATAGTAGGACGAAACTCTTCGTTTTCAATGTATCCTTTTTGAACATCAATAATTAAAAATGCAGCTTTCATAAAATCAACCTCCTAATTAGATTATATCATAAGATTATTGTATAATAATACTAGGAGTTGATGGATATGTGTGGTAGATTTATTGTAAGTTATACATATGAAGAGCTAGAGATGTTTCTGCAAAACCACTATTCAATATTTGATTTTAAAGATGATACGTATAAACCGCGGTATAATGTTGCACCAGGACAACAAGTATTATCAATAATAAGTGATGGAAAAGCATACAGGGCAGGAAACTTTAAATGGGGCTTTGTTCCGTTCTTTGCAAAGGATGAAAACATTGGTTATTCAATGATTAATGCACGAAGTGAAACAGTGCATCAAAAAAGTGCATTTAAAACATCTTTTAAACAGAAACGATGCATCATCCTTTCAGACGGATTTTATGAATGGAAGCGTGAAGGTAAAACCAAAACACCAATGCTTGTGCAACTAAAAAATAAACAACTTTATGCATATGCTGGATTGTGGAGTGCATACAAGAAAGACGATGGAACTACTGTCTATTCAACAACGATTCTTACGACAAATGCAAATACAATAATGCAAGATATTCATGATAGAATGCCTGTTATCTTAGATGAGGAAGATGCAAAAAAATGGTTAGATACTTCAATTCAAGATGAAGAACTACTACTCGGCTTATTAAAACAATATCAGTCAGATAAAATGACAGTAAGACAGGTATCATCCTATGTGAATAAGGTATCAAATGAAGGAGAAAAGTGTATTGAAGAATATATTGATAATTCACTTTTTTAGGAGGGACAGATGAAAGAGAAAGTAGAATACTTAACAAACATACCTACATATGATTTAGGCGAAATAATTCTAAGACCAATTAAGGAAACAGATGCAAGTGATATGTATGAATATGGATCAGATAAAAACGTAACAAAGTGGTTATCTTGGAGCTATGATAAAATCGAGGATGCGAAGTCATCTGTTCAAAGTGTATTTTTATCACGTCCATCTAAAGGAATACCACTTGCACATGCGATCGTCCATAAAGAATCAAATAAAATGATTGGAACATGTGATTTTCATTCCGTAAATTTTGATCAAAAAAGTGGTGAGATTGGATATTGCCTAAATGCCAACTACTGGGGTAAAGGCTATATGACAAAAGCATGTCAGAAGATGATAGAATTTGGCTTTGATTATTTGAAACTAGAAATAATTGAAATCATGCATCATCCTAAGAACGTAGGTAGCCAAAAGGTGATTGAACGCACAGGATTCAATCGAAAAGGGTCTAAATTTAATAAAATGCATCAAATGGAAATACCGTATTATACCCTGAAAAAGGCTGAATATAAGACAAAACAGTAAAACGCTTTGTCTTTTACTTTGAAATACAAAGCAAATATACTATAATTATAAAAGAGAATAATTGAGATATAAAGGAGTTAAACGATGATTATAAAACCGACGATACGTACTAATATATTTACAAACTCACATCCACTGGGATGTAAAGAGTTTGTTTCAAAGCAAATAAAAGAGGCAAAGGACTTAGGCAGTTTTACTGGTCCCAAAAATGTGTTAATTATTGGTGGGAGTAGTGGATATGGACTTTCATCAAGAATTGCACTTGCATTTGGTGCAAATGCAAATACAATTAATGTTTCATTTGAATCAGGTCCAAAAGGTAAAAGAACCGGTTCTGCAGGTTGGTGGAATAATATCTATTTCCAAGAATTAGCAGAAGAAACTGGAAATACTCATAAGGATTTTGTTGGTGATGCATTTTCAAAAGAAATGAAACAACAAGTGATTGAGTATGTGAAAGAAACATTTGGGAAGATAGATTTAGTAATCTATAGCTTAGCCGCAGGAGCTAGAAAGAATCATGAAACTGGGGAGGTAGTTCGATCTCACATAAAAGCAATCGGTGAACCAGCAGTTGGAAAGACAATTGATCTGGGGACATACGACGTAAAAGAATTAGTAGTAAATGGTGCGAACGAGCAAGAAATACTCGATACTGTGTACGTTATGGGTGGCTCTGATTGGTTTGACTGGATTGATATTCTTGACAAAAATGAGCTGCTAGAAAATAACTGTAAAACAATCTCTTATACTTATATTGGAGGACCTACCACTGAGAAGATTTATCGCGGAGGTACAATGGGACATGCAAAAGAGGATTTAGAAGATAAAGCCTTTAAGTTAAATGCAATATTGAATGAAAAATACAATGGTGAAGCACTGATATCATCAAGTAAAGCAGTCGCTACAAAGGCTTCAGTATTCATTCCACAAATGACGATTTATGTTTCTTGCTTATATGATGTAATGACAAGAAATAATGTTCACGAGTCAATTTTGGAGCACAAGTTTAGATTGTTTAAAGATATGGTCTATGGATCGAATAGAATTCTTGATTCGAAAGGTAGGATTCGACTTGACCATCTTGAAATGGATGAGCAAATCCAACAAGAGACGATTTCTCTAATGAATTCACTATCAGATGAAGTTATTTTAGATTTTGATGGAACGAGAATGTTTATTGAAGAATTCCATAAAATTAATGGATTCATGTTTGAAGAAGTGAATTATGAGGAAGATGTAGACTTTACAAAACTACCAAGAAATCCGAAATAAAAAAAGCGAGAGATTCTCGCTTTTTGTTTTATTGTTTTTCGATAATAATTACATATGGTGCTTTTGATTTATTGTAATAACTATATTTGATCACATTATAACGTTCATAATCTAGAGACTTAACATACTCCAATAATTCATTAGATTCATCTTGTCCACCAAATTTTCCTACGTAAACTACTAAGCAGATCATTCCACCAACTACGAGTCTGTCTTGAATTTTTTTAATTGCTTCAATCGTAGATTCACCCTTCGTTATAACGCGCTTATCGCTTCCAGGTAAATATCCTAAATTAAATAGTGCTGCTTTTACAGGTTCTTTCACGTATTCATCAACTTTTGAATGTGAATCCTGTATTAATTCAACGTTGTATAATTTGTTTCTTTTGATTCGTTCTTTTGTTGTTTCGATGGCTAGTTCTTGTATGTCAAACGCATAGACTTTACGTGCTAGTCGAGCCAAGAACAGTGTGTCATACCCATTACCACAAGTTCCATCGATAACATAGTCATCCATTGTTACTATTTCCTTAAGTTTATTATGTACAAAAGGAATTACTTTCTTTATCATTGTTATCACCTCTTTTTAAATATTGTATCATGAAAACGCTTAAATTTTACCAGATATTGTAAAAACTTTTTTGCATGATTTTTCACGTAAAATTGTTTTCATTTTTTCATATGTTTATAACGGCTTAATCAAGACAAAAATGGTTTTTAGTAGAAAATTATTTTCATTAATTTCGAAGAAAAAATAATCATTTATTTAATGACTATATAAAATAATATATAATAAAAAATATATGAGTGTATTTACATAATTATAATACTTTATTATGTTATAATAACTCGTAAATATATTTTTTATAAATTGAGGTGACACACTTGCTTGGAATTACATTAATTTTATTATTAACAATCATCGTAGGTATTCTACCTAATTCGTTAACAATATTAGCGATTAGTGGCATTATTGTCTCGTTAAATATAAAATTTGAGAGTCTTTTTAAAAAAGCGTGGATTTATTATAGTTTAGCCTTTATTATTTCAGGTGTTGCGATGTTTTTCTATAAAGAAACTCTTGCATATTATGTAATAGGGGGACTTATTGGATACGCGTTTATGTTACCTGTAATGTTTGCAGGTGCATTACCGAATAAATCGTATTTAGGTAGATTGCTTAAAAAAAATAGAGGGGTATACTCTATCCTGTCTTTTCTAATGATTACACCACATGCGTTACTTCATGTTTTGGGTGTGCTTGGAACGGTAAACTTATTTGGACTTGTCGCTTATGTGATTATGATTCCATTAACGATTATCAGTTTCAAAATCATACGAAAAGAGATCGATCCGAAGGATTGGATTAAGATACAGAAAGCTGCGTACATAGTGTATTTTTCACTGTATATTCATTTACTAGTTGTAGCTAGTGATTTTGACAAGATAATATATGCAGTATTACTTACACTCTATATAAACAATAAAGTACTAAAGGAGATTAAACGATGGGATTACTTGAGAAGTTAATTTATTCATCAATATTGTTTTTGGCTATTTATGTCATTATTAGTGTTGCTCTTAGAGCATTTGAAGTGACATCAACATATACTTCACATCTGATTGGTGGAGTTGTATCATTAGTTGGTGGTTTTGGATTATTTATGTATTTACTATTAAAGAAATAACTGATAACGAATTACAAGGAGGATTATTATGGTAGGAGTATTATCAAGACTGCAATTTGCACTGACAATCGCATTTCACTTTATTTTTGTACCACTCACAGTAGGATTAATTCTAATCATTGTTGTGTTTGAGGCAAAATACTATTTTAAAGGAGACGACAAGTTTCGAAAATTATCAAATTATTTTAGTGATATTTTCTTAATCAATTACGCATTTGGTATCGTAACAGGGATTGCTATGACAATTCAATTTGGTACAAACTGGGCACCTTGGAGTGTTGCAATGGGAGATGTATTTGGTTCTGCCCTTATATTAGAGGCAATTATTGCTTTCTTCTTAGAATCAACATTTACAGGTATTTGGTTGTTTAGACGTCATAAAATATCAAAAGGATTACGTTTATTCACCGTATCAATGATTGCGTTAGGTACAACCTTAAGCGCACTTTGGATTATTACAGCAAATGGTTTTATGCAGCACCCTGTGGGAGCTACATGGAATGAGGCTTTACAGAAGATGGAACTCCAAAGTTTTGCAAAAATGGTATTTAATCCTAGTGCTTGGTTGATTTTAGTGCACAACCACTTGTCAGCAATTATTCTTAGTGGATTTGTTGTTGTTGCGATTAGCTCTTGGCATTTATTAAAAGGAAAAGAAGAAGATAAAGAACTATTTAAGACAAGTGCTAAATTTGGTGCATGGGTTGTTCTAATAACAAGTATTCTTATTCCAATTAGTGGTAATATGTCACTTGATTTTATCGGAACTGCTCAACCAACAAAAGTAGCGATGATTCAAGGGAATATTGAGACCGTTACAGATCCTTTGTTTATCGAAGAAGTTTCACAAGGTTTTGCGAATGTTGTTCGGGGTGCTTACCACGTGATGATTACGCTTGGGACACTATTTATTCTCTTTGGATTATATACCGTAATATTCTTTAAAAAATACACTGTATCAAAAACATTACAAAAATACTATATTTGGCTAGTACCATTACCATACATCGCTATTTTAGCAGGATGGATGGTAACCGAAATGGGTAGGCAACCATACATCATATATGATTACATGTTAGTAAGAGATGGAATTAGTGATGTGCCAGTTCAACAAGTATGGTTTAGCATCATCTCGATTATGGCATTTTACGCAGTGTTATTCGTAATGGACTATGTACTTACTATGACACGTATTAAAAAAGGAATCGATCATGTAGGAGGTGCGCATAATGAGTAGTGAATTTATGACAAACATGATATATATTATTATCTCATTAAGTTGGACAGTTTACATAGTGCAAGAATTATTTATAAGTGGATCAGCTGCTTTAAATATGGCTATTTCTAAGGATGAAGGTGAACGTAAACAAATTCAAATATCAACTGGGATACACTGGGATGGTATTGAAGTATGGTTAATTGCATCACTGACGTTAACATTTGCTGCGTTTCCACTTATATTTGGAGAAACATTAACGTATTTATATATCCCGTTCTTCCTGTTATTATATGCCTTAATTGGTAGGGGAGTGGCAATTGAAGTTATCTACAAGTTAGACTCAAAGAAATGGGTAAAAGCAATGGTTATAATGTGGACTGTTTCAAGTAGTTTAATTGTATTTATAGTAGGGATTTACTTAACAAATCTATTTCTAGGTTATCCAAGAGATGCTGAGGGATTTACACAATCAGGATTTGCAATCTTTAATGTGACTGGTATTTCTGGAGGGTTATTCTTCTTAACAAGCGCACTTATTGCAGGAGCTGGATGGATCAACCTTACAACAGAAGGTGAACTAGGAAAACGAGCACTTACTCATATTAGAAAATTTGGTGTAGTCTATATGTTACCGGTATTCTTATGCTTAGTATTTATGGGCTTTAACAACACAGATGCATCGATGTTTATTGGGAAGTTATATACCAAGTTACCATTCTTATTCATACTACCTGCGTTTACATTTATTAGTGCAGTAGTAACAATGTACTTAGGGCATAAAGAACATCCAAAAATGTTTGTGGGTTCACTAGTAACAATGGCACTATTCTTGGTTACAGGTTTTGTAGGTACATACCCGTACTTACTTGCATCAAATATTGATGCGGAGTATGGAATCTCAATTTTTGATGCAGTAGTTACGACAAAACCATTAACGATTATTACAATTTCATTATTCATCTTTATTCCACTAGTACTTGGGTATCAAACGTGGAAATACTTTAGATTTAAAGATCGAGTAAAATACAACGATCAGTAGGAGGAGAAAGAAATGGCAAAAAGACTTATGTTATTGCCTTCTGTTAGGAGCAAGTTTGTAAAAGATAACAATATGGATCTTATTTACAAAACACTGCTTGTTCTATCAGGAGTTATGATGTTGCAATATTATTATTTATACTCATTTATGTATGCTGTTAAATTACTTCTGATGATTGTTGTTGCAATCGTGCTAACAATCGAAATGGAAATACTGTTTTATTCGCATGACAAAGACATTGATCGTGAGACAGCAAAAGGATTAATTAAAAAAAGTTATCCAAAAGTAACTGCACTCATCTATGTATTATTGATTCCAGTAGGAACACCTTTATGGTTAGTTGGCCTTGGTGCAATCTTAGCTACCTTACTAGGGAAACTACTTTTTGGTGGATTCCACCATATGGTATTTCATAGCTCACTTGTTGGGTTTATGTTTGTTACGCTTGGGTGGAGTCAATTAGTGAATGGCGTTGGATTTACAACTTCATTTGATAACTGGATATTAGAGTTACTTTTTGATAATCGTTTCTTTAATGAAACACTTGCGATTGGTGGAATTTATACACCAGAGTCATTGAGTGCAATCGAACTACTGTTTGATGGTAGCCAGGCTGCCTTTCCGGAATTGATGTTGGGATTAGTTCCTGGTGTTATTGGAAGTGGATTACTGATACTTTTAATGGGTGCTTTTCTCGTTTATAAAAAAGCAATTAATTATATTGTACCTGTTACTATTATTGGGTCATTCTTAGTAACTGCGTTGATTATTGGACTTGTAAAAGGAGAGGATGTAACGTTCCCACTTTATCATTTATTTACTGGTGGATTACTATACGTTGTTGTATTTGTATCAACTGATCCAATCACGACACCAATACCTTTTAAAGGAAAATTAATCTTTGGCGTTATGGTTGGGGCATTGACAATGATCATTCGTAATGGAATTAAGTTTCAAGATGGTAGTTTAATGGAACCTATCATCTATGCAATGCTCTTTATGATGATGCTTACACCAATGTTAAATGAAGTATTTAAAGCAAAGAAAAAAGTTGTTAAAAAACCACCTGTTAACAAAATAGCAAAGGGGGGAGTATAGTATGAAAAAAGCATTATACTATTCAATCTTCTTAAGCGTTACTGCAATGCTTGTTACAGCTGTTGCATTTATTGGGTGGAATATAACAGAACCAATTATAGCGCAAAATAGAATTGAAAAAATTAATAATAATATCGCATTACTTTACAATCCAGAAGATGGGTATAGTAGAAACGAAAGTCAAACTGAAAACGCATATCGTCAGAATGATTATAAAGTAATCAATGATATTTATGAGGTACTAGATAGTGACGGGAATTTGCATGTATTAATTTATGATGTAACTGCGCAAGGGCGTAATGATAAGGTGAATGCGTTAATTGCTGTAAACCCATATACCGATGAAGTAGAAGCAGTTACGTATTATGAACATGCTGAAACACCGAATATTGGAGCAAAATATACAGAAGATGAAGAAATATCAAAATTGCTTGGACAAAGTGTAGCGATTGATGTTGAAGTCGATGTCATTGCGGATGCATCAACTACATGGCTTGCAATTGAAGAGATGTTTAATACCATAGAGCAGCATTACAGAGAACAGGAGGTGCATATCGATGGCTAGAAGATTAACACCAAAACAAAACATCATTAAAGGGATGTTTAAAGAAAATCCTACCTTTGTACTAGTGCTTGGTATGTGTCCGACGTTGGGGACAACAACATCTCTAGAAACAGCACTTGGTATGGGTCTTAGTGTCCTGTTTGTTCTACTGTTAACGAATACGATTATTTCATTAATACGTAAGATTGTACCATCGGATATTCGTATACCTGTCTACATTGTTGTTATCGCACTAGTGGTTACATTAATTGAGTGGTTCTTAAATGCGTATCTAAACGATTTATACAAATCATTAGGGATATTCTTACCATTGATTGTTGTTAACTGTATTATCCTAGGTAGAGCCGAAGCATTTGCTTCTGAAAATACGATTGTTGATTCGTTCTTTGATGGTATGGGAATGGGTCTTGGGTTTACATTAGGATTATCAACGCTTGGTTTTACAAGAGAATTACTAGGTACCGGACAAGTTCAATTACTTGGGTTTAAGATATTTGAACAAAGTGCAGCTGCATCATTCTTAGTACAACCAGCTGGAGCCTTCTTAACACTTGGGTTGTTGATTGGGATTATTAATACCATCCGACTTGATAGAGAAAAGAAGAAGAAAGCCGAGATGGATATCAAAATAGCAAGAGCGTTAAAAATAAAAGCAGAGAAAAAAGCGAAAGCAGAAGCGGAAGCATTAAAATTGAAGGAGGCGAACTAAATGAAAGAGTTAATTAGCTTGGCATTTACAGCCTTCTTAGTACAAAATATTATCTTAAATCAGTTTTTAGGAATTTGCTCTTTCCTTGGTGTATCAAATAAACGTGATAAAGCACTAGGAATGGGACTTGCAGTATTTTTTGTAATTACGTTAAGTGGTACCTTAACATGGGTATTATATCACCAGTTGCTTGTACCAAATGGATTAGAGTTTATGAGAACAATTGTCTTTATATTAGTCGTAGCAGCAATGGTTCAAATGCTTGAAATGGCGATTAAAAAGTTTAGTCCAAGTTTATACAAAGCACTAGGTGTGTACTTACCATTAATTACAACTAACTGCGCCGTACTTGGTGTTGCGTTACTAAATATCGACAAAGGCTTTGTATCAATATGGGAAGTAATGGTTTTTAGTGCCTTTACATCACTTGGCTATACTGCCATTATCTTAACCTTTAGTTACATCAGAGAACAAATGCACAAAGCGCCTATCCCAGCAGGATTTAAAGGAATCCCTTCCGGTCTTATTGCAGCAAGTATTATGGCACTTATCTTTAAAGGGTTTGTAGGTCTGTTCTAATGTTTGACAATATAGATATTACTGATTTAATATTCGCAGTAATCGCAATTGGAGCAATCGGATTAATATTGGGATTCTTAATCGGTATTGCAAACAAATTCCTAGAAGTAAAAGTTCATCCAATGGTTGAACAAGTATATGAGATGTTACCGCACTTTAACTGTGGTGCATGTGGTACACCAGGATGTATGGCAAATGCGGAAGAGATTGTTCACAACAATCAACCGCTTAGTAGCTGTAAACCAGGGACTGCTGACATGCGCAGAAATATTCAATCACTACTTGATGATTGGAAGAGTGGTAAACTACAATTTGAAGAAGATCAAAAACAAAACAGCTAGATTTCTGGCTGTTTTTCTTTTTGAATTCCGATAAATGAATCGAAACATATTAGATGTAAGTAAATGTAAAAGAAGGTTGTTAAATAACCACTATTATTATTCATAATAATATGTTGCAAAAAAAATTTGTAAAAACGTTTTCTTAATAATAAAAGTGCTGTTATAATGGTAATAGAAGTCGAGTGAAAACAACAAAAATATGGAGGTATGTACAATGAAACAATACGATGTTGAGAACTTACGTGCAATAGCGGTTGTAGGAGTCCCTGGTGCCGGTAAAACGTCATTTATGGAATCTATTTTATACGTTACTGGCACAACAAATAAAAAAGGTAGAGTAGAAGAAAAAAATACTACTTCAGACTTTTTAAATGAAGAGAAAGATCATCAATCATCAATTTCGACAAGTTTGATTCCAGTGGAATACAACAATATGAAATTTAACTTCTTAGACACACCTGGTAATCGTGAACTTGTAAACGAAGTATATCAATCACTTGCAGTAGTAAAAGGAGCAATCTTAGTAGTAGACGGTTCAAAAGGAATCGATATTGGTACAGAAGCAGTACTAGCTGACTTAACTGAACGAAATATCCCAACAATCATTTTTGTAAATAAAATGGATAAGGATAACGTTAAGTTTGAAGAACATGTAGACAAATTATCTGATATTTTAGGTGGAAAAAGTGTTCCGTTCTTATGGCCTGATGTAGATGGTGGAAACTTCAATGGGTTCGCAAGCGTAATCGATATGAAGTTAAAAGTATTAGACAATGGTGAAGTAGTATCGAAAGATATTCCAGCACATCTAACAGATAAAATGGAAGAATTAAGAGAACAAATCATTGAATCTGTAGCAATGAGCAGTGAAGAATTACTTGAAAAACACTTTGGAGGAGAAGAACTTACTCCAGAAGAAATCAGTGGTGGATTACGCGAGGGTGTTATCTCTGGTGAGTTAAAACCTGTTGTATTTGGATCTGTTGAGAAGAATATCGGTGTGCGTGATTTATTAAGTATGATTGGACAATTTATGCCTGCACCAAATGATTTAAAACCACTTGTAGGTAATGATCCAAAAACTGGTGAAGAAAAAGAAAGACCAACAAAGGACGATGCACCGTTTAGTGCATATGTATTCAAAAATACAATCGATCCGTTTATTGGACAAATGAGTTTATTCAAAGTATTCTCAGGTACATTAAATAGCAACGATAAAGTAGATGTTTCTAATACAGGTAAAACAATTAAAGTATCTAATATTTCTACATTACGTGGGAAAGAAATTATTGATTTAGATGTATTAAAAGCTGGGGACATTGGTGTTATTACCAAAGAAGATGCACTATTTACAGGTGCTACACTAACAGATCATAAAGACCCTGTAGTGTTTGATTTAGAAAAAATCCCTACAGCTACTATTTATGTTGCGATTCACCCTAGAAATAAAAAAGATGAAGACAAAATATCTTCTTCATTACATAAATTAAATATTGAAGATCCATCATTTGAGTTTAAACGTAATCGTGAAACATCACAATTACTACTTGGTGGACAAGGTATGAATCATATTGGTTTAGTATTAGAAAAACTAAAAAATATGTACAAAGTTGAAGTAGATCAAGAAGCACCAAAAATTGTTTATCGTGAGACAATTAAGAAAACTGTTGAAGCAGAAGGTAGACATAAAAAACAATCTGGTGGTTCAGGACAATTTGGTGTTGTAAAAATTCGTTTTGAATCAATGGATCCAAATAAAGCAGAATTTGAATTTGCAGAAGAAATTCATGGAGGTTCCGTACCAAAAGGATACTTCCCTGCTGTTGAAAAAGGATTGATTGAGACATTTGAAAAAGGTTCATTAGCTGGATTCCCAGTAATCGGTGTAAAAGCAACGCTATTTGATGGATCGTACCATGCAGTAGATTCAAATGAAATTTCATTTAAACTAGCTGCTAGATTAGCATACAAAAATGCATTACCAAATGCTGGTGCTACATTATTAGAACCTATTATGAGACTAGAAATCGTTGTAAAAGACGACTATGTTGGTGATGTAATGGGTGACATTAACAAACGCCGCGGTACTGTAGCAGGTATGGAACCATTAACTGGTGGAAGACAAAAAGTAGTTGCTGAAGTACCAGAAGTTGAAATTGTTTCATATACAATTGACTTAAAAGCTATGACACAAGGAACAGGACAATATACACGTGAATTCGTACGTTGGGAAGATGTTCCTCATGCTTTACAAGCAAAATTACTAGTTGAATTAAACAGAGAAGAAGATTAATGATAAAAGGCTAGATTTGTCTAGCCTTTTTTATTTTGTTATACTAAAAATGAGGTGATTAGATGCATTATTCAAATAAAGAAGTAGAAAAAATGATAAAGCAATACCGTGAATCATTAAAACCAGATTGGAAGAAGCAAGATTGGAAACAGACAAAACGAGCGTTAAATGAACCTGCTCCATCCATTTTTTTGACGTATGATTATGAGGAAGTCGTAGTGCTTCGAAAAGATGTTCTGAATATTTCAACTCAAACGCTACATGAAGTAATACAAAAAAGACAGAGCTTGCGCACATATAAACCAGAGCCATTAAGCTTTGACCACTTATCGTATCTTTGCTATGAAACTAGTCATATGCACTCCTATGGTGAAGGTAGAAGTAAACGTGTTATTCCAACAGCAGGAGCAACACATTCGTTAGAAACGTATGTATATGTTAATGATGTTGAAGGTGTTAAGCAAGGTTTATATCATTTCCATCCAGAATCAGGAAACCTTGGATTAATTAATAGTGATTTTGATAAAAACGCATTTAATAAGAGCTTGTTTAATCAATTACGAGGGGCTCCAGTTGTGTTTATATGGAGTGCAATACCATATCGCGGAGAATACAAATATTCTTACATGGCTCACAAAATGATTGCCATGGAAGCGGGGCATGTTTGTCAAAATTTATATTTAGCTGCCGAAGCAATAGAAGGTGGAGCAGTTGCGATTGGAAGCTATGATCAAGACGAAGTTGACTCACTAATGGGCTTTGACACCAATAACGAGTTTGTGATTTATATCGCAACGGTAGGTTTAAGACCATAATATTACATTAATCTTAACTTTCTTTAAATTCCTCTATGTACGAGTTAAAATATGATATAATTTAAAAAATTACTGATATGATTACTCGCACGTAATGTTACATTTTTACAAGACTATGTATATTGCTAGGAGGAACATATGAAATTAGTTATCTGTCTAATGGGGTATCAATGTAGTGGGATTTATAAGATTAAGGACTATTTAGTAGACAGATACGGAGTGAAAGAATATAAGGGTTATACTACAAGAAAAAAACATCCAAAGGAAACATCCAATAGTTATCACTTTGTATCCGTTCCAAAAATGATTGAATTAGGAGACAAGAATGACATCATTGGGTTGCGTGTCTTTAACGATCATATGTATGTGAAACGAACATCTGATATACCCCTAGGTATATCTGTTTGTGTGATTGACTACAATGGCTATTTAGAATTAAAAGAACATGTAGAGACATTGCCGATATTTCTAAGAAGAGACTTAAGACATCGCTATCGAGATTGTAAAAAAATCACCTTGAAAAAACATTTAGATTTTCTAGATAGAGATCATTTTGATAACATTCAGTTTGGATTAGCTGAAGCAGATAAAGAGTTAACCCATATTCCATACACAGGCTTAATTAGTACCTATTTGGCAATTGATGGAATCATGGAGGATTATTTAGATGACCTTAATAAACACAATCCATACACACCAAATACAAGCTTATTTGATTTGGCTGAAAATTAATTATAAAAACCTTGTGCATGCAAGGTTTTTTTGTTACTATAATAGTGTCAAAGGGAGCTTAGAGAACTAGGCTGAGAGAATTCTGATACTGAATTGACCTATAACCTGATCTGGATAATGCCAGCGTAGGACAGACCATATTTTAATAAAATATAATTTGTCCTTCGAGAGACAAATTTTTTTATTAGGAGGAAAGAAATGAACAAGTCATTAGAAACAAGAAGAATTGCAGAAATTGGTGTTTTATTAGGAGTTGCGTTTGTCTTTGAGGCAATCTCAACATTTATTCCATTTTTACACATGCCACAAGGTGGTAGTGTAAGTGTAGCGATGTTACCAATCTTTATTATTGCGTATCGTCATGGATTGAAGTACGGTTTAATTTCAGGGTTTATATTTGGGTTATTTAATTACGCAATAAATCCTTGGTTTGTACACTGGGCGCAAATTTTAATTGATTATGGTATCGCCTTTACTGTTATTGGTTTTGCAGGAGTTTTCAAAAACGCTCTTGAAAATGACAGACAGTTTGTAAATGGAATTTTACTAGGTGGATTTTTACGATATCTTGCTCACAGTGTTTCAGGTGTTATTTTTTACCGAGAATACGCTGGAGAAGAAGGAGCATTTATCTATTCATTCGTACTATATAATTTGCCATATATGTTGATTTCGACATTGTTGATCTTATTTATTGGACTAAATATAAAAGATCGAATCTTTACAAAATAAAGACATCAATTGATCAATGTCGTTAAGTTAAGATTAATAACTAAAGAAG
>CAZZAP010000037.1:0-15715 GCA_964652375.1 uncultured Candidatus Izemoplasmatales bacterium | reverse complement strand
CTTGTAAAGTAGCTTTTTTTATTTTGATAATCGTAGTGTATCTCTTGCAATCATTACTTCTTCGTTTGTTGGAAGTAAAAATAGCTTGATTTTTGAATTGTCCGAAGAAATCAATGTTTCTTCTCCACGAATAAAGTTTCGTTCTTCATCGATTTCAACACCAAGTGGTGCTAAACGTTTTGAGATTAATTGTCTTGTGAATATTGCGTTTTCTCCAACACCAGCAGTAAAACAAATTGCATCTACTCTACCCATAGTTACGTAGTATGCTGCGATGTAATCACAAATCATTTTTACTTGTTTTTTAATAGCAAGTAGGCTTTGTTTATCCCCAGCATGAGTTGCTGTCCATAAATCTCTTGAATCACTGGAGTTTAGGCTTAGTCCTACATATCCTGATTTCTTGTTTAAATCTGTGATTACTTCTTTTACTGTTTTGTTTTCTTTTTCAGAAATATAATCTACGATTGCAGGATCTATATCACCGCTTCTTGTGCCCATTAATATCCCTGCTAGTGGAGTAAATCCCATTGATGTATCAACACTTTTTCCACCTTGAACTGCACATAGTGAAGCTCCGTTTCCTAAGTGAAGTACAATCGTATTTACATCTTTCACATCTTTGCCTAATAGTTCAGCAACGCGGTACGATACATATTTATGACTTGTTCCGTGGAATCCATATTTACGAACACCATACTTTGTGTACCACTCATACGGTACACCGTATAGGTATGTTTCTTCACTCATCGTTTGATGAAAGGCTGTATCAAATACTGCAACGCCACTAATGTGTGGTAATGCTTTTTGGAATGCTTTAATTCCCGTTAAATTTGCAGGATTGTGTAGTGGTGCTAAATCACTTACTTCTTCAATTGCTGCAATTACATCTTCTGTAATTACAACTGAGTCACTAAACTTTTCACCACCGTGCACAACTCTATGTCCAACACCGTCAATTTCATCAATTGATGATACGATGTTTAATTCTAATAATTTATCAAGCAACAGTTCTACTGCTACTGAATGATTTGGAATATCAAGTAATTCTTCTACTTTTGTTCCATTCATCTTTATTTTAATTAGTGAATTTGGTATTCCTATTCTCTCAACTACACCACTTACAATTACATGTTCACTAGGCATATCTAGTAATTGAAATTTTAGTGATGAACTCCCAGCATTAACAGCAATAATTTTCATATTAATCTACCTCGTTTTCTTACATTAAAAATAGACCTTGGGCCTACATTATGATTTCATTCATGAACTGATATTTTTATATAAATTGCACTAATTCATTCTCAAAAATATCTTCTTCACGCATCCCTGTACACAAAAACAGCTCTATTGGTACCAGTAGTCGGAGTCGAACCGACACGGCCGTAAGGCCACCAGATTTTGAGTCTAGCGTGTCTACCAATTCCACCATACTGGCACATAAACTCAGCTATTTTTTTTGTTTTTCAATAACCATTTTATAGCCACCTGGGCCGTATAAATATGATTTTGATATTTTACTGATTGTCGCTGCACTAATACCAGTTTGTTTTTCAATATCTTGGTATGTCTTTTTCTCGTGTAACAACTTGGCAACAGTTAGTCGTTGTCCAAATGCTTCAATTTCATTGATGGTACATAAATCATCAAAGAACTTATAACATTCTTCTCTTGTTTCTAAACTTAGAATGGCGTCAAATAAATTGTCAATTTCTTGATTCTGAACTTTATATCGATAGTTCATTATTCCACCTCACTTTACCGTTATACATTATATCATAAATTGTTTGCATTTGTATATGAAAAAAGAAAAGGATTTCCGAAGAAATCCTTTCACATTTATTTACGTGGTTTTTGTTTTAATGTAAATTCAGGTGTATTGTATTTTACAGCTTCACGCATTGCTTTTAAAGTATTGTTTTGGTTGTTTTTCTTTGCTTTTTTGTATAAATACTCATCAATACCTTGTGCAGCTCTGTGTCCATCTGCAACACCACTAATTAAATCTGGTCCCATTTTAATATCTCCACCAACGAATAACCATGGTGCTTTTTCAACTTGTCCATCATCGTTTGCTTTGATTTTTCCTCTGACAATTTCAATTTTATCTGACAGAGCTTCTGGAATATAGTCATAATCAGGAGATTGCCCGATTGCGATCATAATTTGTTCACCAGCAATAACTTGTTCACATTCTTGATCGAACTCAGGATTAAATGCACCTTTATCATCAAACACACATAAGCATTTCCATAAACGAAGTCCAGTCACTTTTCCTTTTTTAATCATCACTTCTTGAGGACCATTTCCACAGAAGAATTGAATGTTTTCTTCTGCACCTTCATGAAGTTCTTCATCACTTGCTGGTAGTGCATCTTCGTTTTCTAATGATGTCAGTTTAACATCTGCTTTACCATACTTTAATAGTTGAAGTCTTGTAGCACTTCTAGCACAGTCAAAGGCAACATCTCCACCACCGATAACAACAACGCTTGGTGCTACATTAATGTCATCTAATGCAAGGTTTCCACGCTCGTACTCTCTTACTTGAGGTAAAAACTCCATCGCACCAACAACATCTTTGTGGTCTGCACCAGGAATGTTGAGTGCTCTTGGTTTAAAGAATCCTGTTCCTAAAAATACAGCGTCATAGTCGTTTTGCAAATCATCTAGTAAGACATCTTTACCAACACGTGTACTCGTTTTGATGTTTACACCAATCTTTTCAATAAAGTTTATATCTTTGTCAATTGCGTAATCAGGTAAACGATATGCAGGAATACCATAACGCATAACCCCACCTGTTTTTGGCATTTCTTCAAATACATCTACTTTGTACCCCATTACTTTTAAGTAATAAGCAGCACCTAGTCCAGCAGGACCTGATCCAACAACAGCGACTTTCGCATCAATCACTTCACTAACAGGTTCAGCTAAAATTGATTCATATAGTTCATCTGGTGCATTGTCAATGATATAACGTTTTAACCAGCGGATTGCGATTGCTTCACCTCGTACAGCAATCGCGCAGCTTGTTTCACAATTGTGTGTACAAACGCGTCCACAAACGCCAGGTAGTGGGTTTGTTTCATAGATTGCTTTTAATGCACCTTCAATGTCGTTTTCCCAAATGGCTTTGATGTACTGAGGGATATGCATTTGAACTGGACAACTTGATGTACAAACACCACATTCAACGCATCGCGCAGCTTCTAATTGTGCCATTTCTTTACTATATCCACGTACAACTTCGATAAATGAAGATACACGTTCTTTTGGATCAACATGTGGCATTTCAACACGTTTTAAATCGAGTAATTCACTTACCTCATCTTTAACCCATCCTTCTTGTACTTCTTCACCTTGCCATGTTTTTTCTGGCATCAAGACGAATTTATCAGGATCGTCATGGGCATAAATATACTCTTTACTCATTTTTAAACTTTCAGTAGTACATGTATCTACGCATAGTGCGCAGAAACAACATCTACCATAGTCGATAATTGGGCGTTGTTGTAACTTTCCTTCTTCTAAAGGCAAGTCTTGTCGCTCAACCATTGTGATTGCTTTTGTAGGACAAATTTCTTCACAAGTTGAACAACCAATACATTTTTCCCAATCATTGGTATGGAAACCACGTACATTATCCGCAGCTTCTCGTGGATTTGAATCTAATCTTGATTTGGATTTGATAATTGAATTTTGGTTTAAATAGTTGGCGTTTTTCTTTGTCATAATCTCTTCCATCGGGATTGTGACAGGTTTCTTGAATAAATATTTCCATAATCTTATCGGATTAAAGATACTAACTGGTCTTTTCATAATAAGCTCCTATCTGTCAATCTCTGGAGAACAAACACCCATTGTGTCTACCCAAAGGGCAGCATCATCAATACGTGTTCCAGGCATATATTTTTCTATTCCAAGTAATCCTTGAGGATAACTTGCACCTCGCACACCAACTCTGTACGGATACGTTCCACCATCTGAAACCATGTAATATCCAAATTCACCACGACTTGATTCAACAACACTATATACGTGTCCTTTTGGTACTGTCCATCTCATTGATTGTCCTTTACCAAATGGCACTCTTACTGGACCTTCTGGCATTTTTTCTAGACATTGACGGATAATTCCAATTGATTGTACTACTTCTTGTAGTTTTATATCAACACGACAAGTTGCATCACTATATGTACCAACTGGTACGTTAAAATCAACTTGATCGTATCTTGCATATGGCATCACTTTACGAATATCGTATGCTTTACCAACTGCGCTTCTCATACCAACGCCTGTAACACCTAACTCCCAAACTACGTGCTCAGGAAGCATAATATTGTTGTCAATACGAGCTCTTATACTTGGTGATTCAATACCTAAATCACGGTACTCTGTATATCTTGATTCAAGATCATCTAAAAAGGCGTGAATATCTTTTTCAATTCCTACTGGTAAGTCCTTACGAACACCACCAGGTACGATATATTGGTGGTACACTCGGTGCCCACTTATCTTTTCAAAGATATTTAAGATTGTATTTCGATCAGCATGTGCATGATACATTAGTGTATAGTTTCCTGTTGGTCCGCCTAGTCCACCATAGGCCATCATGTGAATACTGATTCTAGCTAACTCAAGGACAATCATTCGAATCCAATGAGCTCTTTCAGGTACGTCAATACCTGCTAGTTTTTCTACTCCCATCGCAAAACACATTTCGTTGATGTCTGGCTCAACAACACATACGCGAGGAATTAATGAAATATTATTTACCCATGTATGACGTTCCATTCCTTTTTCAAATCCACGATGTAACATCCCTGGAAGTAAGTAGGATTTTTTGATAACGTCACCTTCTACAAATAAGTGTATAGAGGCATTACCGTGCATACCTGGATGCTGAGGTCCTAAAAATAATTTTAATTGTCTCATTATTTTTTACCTCCTGTTATTACGTTTTTAATTCGTTCTAAGCGAGTAGCTTCTTTGACTTGAATCGATTCGTTTCCTTTTAACACTTCAAATGGCTCTTTTAATGCACGTTTTGGAAAATGAGCGTCACTGTATGCTTCTGGATCAAAATCTTTTCTAAGTGGAGGCATATCATCCCATCCCTCCATAATTAACGGTTTTTCATAATCAGGATTACCTGGGAAGTGAATGCCGAAATACTCATGTGCTTCGCGCTCGTAATATTTTGAACCTGGATAAATTGGTAAGATTGTATTAATGCTTGCGTTTTCTCTTGGTAACCTTGTTCTAATTTGAACATATACTGGTTTTTCCCAGTTGAATACGATATATACTAGTTCAAACTCACCATCTTCTAGCCAGTCTATTGCAGATAAATACGATAGTTGGATCCAACCCTCTGATTTTAAACGAGTTAGGATGTTATGAACGTCTTCTTTGTTCACTTCAAAACTCATTTGATATTGGTCGATAATTTCTGTTTTTGATACGTTATAAGTTGTTTCTATTAAATTCGCTAAAAATTCTGTATTATTGATGGAATTCATCTTTCACCTCAATCGAACCAAGTGAATCTAATTGGTTCTTTTTATACCATTCATAGTTTTTCTTATAACGTTTCCAACCATCTGCTTTTTTGTTTTTGATTAATTCCATTAAATCAACAAAACCATTCATAACTGCTTCTGTGTTTGGCATACAACCAGCCACATAACTATCTACTGGAATATATTGATCCAATTGGTTAATAACAACGTGTGAATCATGGTAAATACCACCATTAATCGTGCAGCTACCAAATCCAACTACGTATTTTGGTTCACTCATTTGCTCATACGTATAAATTAATCTACGTAATGTTTTTAGTGATAAATAACCTGTAACAAGTAATACATCAGCTTGCCTTGGTGTTGCCATAGGCCCCATACCAAGTCGCTCCATATCGTATGCACTTGTCATTGCAGGAGGTAACTCAATTGCACAACATCCTGTACAATACATTAACATCCATAAACTATTTCTGCGGAAGAAATCACCAATCTCCCACCATTTTCTATCGACTTCTTCTTTTGAAAGTTTTGTCGGAGGTGTAAATTTCGTTGATATCATTTTATATCACCCACCCTAAATAAATTGCGATAAACGCTTGAATTGCTGCTAGTGGTACGATCCATTTATAGAAGAAGACAACTACTTGATCTATTTTTAGACGTCCGTTTACGTTACTAACTAAGTTTGCAACGGTATAAACAGCAAAGTATTTTACGATGAAGATTGCAATGTTTTCTGCTCCACCTAAGAATAGATGTACAAATAATGCAACTTCAATAAAGATTGTAATTTCATGCATGATGAATAACATACCTAATTGTTTACCACCATACTCTACCATTGGTCCTGATGCTATCTCAGCAGGTGCTATATACGTTTCAAATGGCTTTTTACCTAACATCCCAAGTAAACTGATGAAAGCAACGATAAATCCAAGAGGAAGCGCGATAGCAAACCAATTGTTTCCAGCTAATTGTTGGTACTCTGCAATACCACTAATACTACTTGTACCTGAGAGTTTAATAATAATCATTACCACAATCATAAACGGTACTTCGTATGCAAGCATTGTTGTTAATGCTCTCATAACTCCAATACTAGCAAGTGGATTCCCACTACCACTAGCACTCATTGCCATACCAAGCATACCAACTGCTAGTAAATAGACAAAGATGAAGAAGTTATCAAGTGGTACATCATTCACAACAAATGCAACGATGTCATTTGTTATAGGCATAAACATCGCTGTTGCGATAATTCCACCAAGTGCCATAATCACACCTAAGTCATAAATCCAGCCATGTGATATAGCTCGTTTACTAAGTAATTTAAAGATATCTAGAAACTCTTGATACCACTTTGGACCAATACGTTTTTGCAATCGTCCATGTACTTTACGGCTAATCCCACCAATTGATGTTTGTAAAACAAATCCAAATAGGGCAACACCAAGTCCTAATAAAATCATATTTATAATTGCTACCATGTGATTTCACCCCACAATAAGAAGATGATAAGAACAACAATCCAAAAGACTGTAATCTCTGGTTTGTTTGTGAAGAAGAAATATTTCATAAACGCTCCAAATTCTCTTACCTTATTCGCAATGTATTTATAGAAGTTTTTCATAATATGAATGTATTTTTCATATAAACGCTCAAGTGGCGCATAGAAATCAACACTATAATGTAGTAACTCTTCTGAATAAATAAAGTTTGCAGCTGTATACGTATCCATTAATCCAACTTTCTTTGATTTCTTTAGAACGATAAATATCATAAATGATACCACGATTCCAAATACAAAGATTCCACTAATCATTGTAGCATCAAGTATACCGTTTAGTCCGACAATACCCATACCCTCAAACTGTACTTCACTGATTCCGTTTAATTCAGGAAGTACTTTATTAATAAACGTTAATACTGGAATAGGTAATACACCAGTCGCAACATTTAAAAGACTTAAGATTGCCATTGGAATAATCATTAAGAATGGTGCTTCTTTGACAGTCTCTTTATACTGTGGTAATTGCTGTCCTAAGAATAGTGCAGCAAGTGGTCTAAATACATATAGGAATGACCCAATACTACCGAAAAACGTTGCCATACCGATAAAGATTAATCCTTTATCTAGTACCGATTGGAAAATCAACCATTTACTGATAAACCCACCCATTGGCGGAATACCTGCCATAGAGATGATGGCAATTAAGTACACCATATACGTAAATGGCATCTCGTGAATATGTCCACCTAGTTCCTTCATTTTTGTAGTACCGGTTTGTCTTGAAACTGCCGCAATTGCTAAAAATGCTGCAGCACTAGCAAGCGCATGTGCTAAGACGTGGTATAACCCACCAGCAACACTTTGTGTATTCATGAGTGATAGTGCTACTAAAATATAACCACCATTACTCATTGATGAATACGCTAGTAATTTTTTGGCATCATCTTGCCTGATTGCCATCAATGTACCAAAGATAATGGTTAATGCTCCTAATATAGCGACAACTAACTGCCCAAATTGCATATTAATTTCACCATTTAATTCAACCATAAATCCAACTGGTGCAAATTTCAATAACCCCATAACGGCTACAAATGCACCTAGTTTTTCTAATCCACCACTCATTACAGCACTAATTGCATCTGGTGCTTTACCAAGTGCTTTTGGTAACCAAATGTGAAGTGGGAATGCACCTAATTTTGCAAATGCACTTATCATAAACATCATAAAGATAATATTATTTTCTGCACTTGTAAATGTATGATTAAACGCATCAGCCATTAAGAATGTTCCAGTAGCATTTTTCATTACGAAGATTGCGAATAATAATGCAAAACTTCCTGTAGCACTAAATCCATAGTACCAAACGGCTGCTTTCTTTCCTTTTTTACCTAGTGGAATTAAGAACATACTTGTCCAAACCACAAATTCAAAGAAGAAAAACATCGTAAGGAAGTGATCCGCAAAGAATACACCAACTGTACCTGCTAAACTGAGTGTATACAATAATGAATACAGTGCAGGGTATTTATATTTTCCAACAAAGTATGGATTAAAGAACGATACCATGAAAAAGATAAACGATACGATGATTCCAAAGAATAACGCTAAGTGACTCATTCCAAATGTAATCCCTGGAATGTACTCAACTGCCGTACCAAGTTCTCCTTGATATCCCCATACAGTGATTCCTACAAATGCAAATCCACTTGCCAAAATTGTAACAAATGCACCAGCACCTTTATGGAATCTACCAATCATATATGCAAGTAATCCAGAAGCAACTAGACCAAGTAAGATATATTCAAGTGTCATATTAGTTACCTCCTTCAATGTAGTTTATTGCTTGTAGGTCATTCGCTAACTCTTCAACTGGTGATTGGTATACACCAAATACGATGAGTAAGATTGCGATTAAAGCAACTACATATTTTACGATAAAATCAAATGTTACTTGTGGTGCTTCGTTTTTACTATTCCATAGTTTTATTAGTAATTTAACGAAGTATACACCTTCAACTATACTAGTAAGTAAGATGACCGCAGGGAATAAATATTCACCTGTTGTAAATAGAGCACCAAGCATATTCATCTTCACTGTAAATCCAACGAATAACGGTAATCCAATTGCACTTAAACTAGCAACTGTAAAGCTTAATCCAACGATTTTATTATTTGTAAATACACCTTTAAGTGCATTTACCTCATCTGAACCAACTTGCTCTGTAATTAGGTTTGTGATGAAGAATAATACAAGCTTTCCAACACCATTCACAATTACGAGTAGTACAGCCCATCCTGTAAATCCACTAACAAATAGTAAAACGACTAGTGCAGCTTGTGCAATACTACTAAATAATAAAATCTCTCTTACTTTGGTAGAAGCATATGCCATCGCTTCTCCTGCAGTAATGCTGACAACGATGATAATTGTGATGATTAATTGTAGTTGCTCGCTAACAGCAAACACGTTTACTAATAAGCGTCCAAATACTAATCCCATCGCCGTTGCATATACTGCACCAATCATCGGTCCTGATAGAGTGTTTGAATTTCCTAGTATTCCTTTTACCCATGAGTTTAATGGTAATAGTTTTGCCTCAACACCTAGTCCAATAAACATTAACAAGAATGGAAATGCTACCGCAACTACATTTGCATCAGCTGCTAACGTTCCAATCCCTCTCATGTTTAGTGTTCCAAACATCGCGTATAAAATGATTAATCCAAGTAAGTATAAACAACTACCCACTGTTCCTTGAACTAAATAGTTAAAGGTTGCAAGTGGTTTTTTATTTGTTGTTGTTATTAAGTAAGCAGCTATCCCACTTATTTCAATAAATACAAATAGATTGAATAAATCACCTGTTAATAATAATCCATTTAATCCAGCAAGAGCTACGAGTAAAATACTTGCTAATTTACTGTATTTTTGCACGTCTAGTGCTACTACAATAAAGAACAGAACATTAACGATAAGCAATCCTACATAGCTAAATTGATCAAGTACTAAGTTAATACCATATGGGGCTTCAAATCCACCGATTACTACTTCTTGTAGTTCGATAAATCCTAGGTAAGTAATACTCGCAAATGAAACGAGAAGTAATAGATATGGGGCAACTTTTTTATTTAAGATAGAGATGAATGCAGCCAATAAAGGAACTGCGATAAAATATACAGCGCTCATTTATTCTTCCCCCATTTCATCAAGATTAAAGGTACCATATTTTTGGTATATGTTTTTTGCAATTGCTAGTCCAAGTGCGGTCGTCCCAACACCAATTACAATTGCTGTAAGTACAAGTGCTTGTGGAAGTGGATCCACAAAGTTTAATGTACTACTAGCATTGTCAGTAGTAAAAATTGGAGCAAGTCCATCTTCTACGTAACCAACGCTTATAATAAATAGGTTTAATCCTATTTCAAGGATGTTTAATGAAATAATTATTTTAATAACATTTCGCTGAGTTAGGATACCATACAGTCCTAATACAAGTAATATAATTGCAGCGTATTGTAACATATTAAGCACCCTCCTCTGTTAAGAAATTGTCGATAATTCCAGATATTTCACTACCTACTTTAAGTCCGATTAGAACATAGATAATTGGAATAATACCAGCACTAAATAATTCACCTAAAGAGCCATTATCCATAAAGTTTTGTAAGAAGTAATCCGCAACAAATAAACCTGTAATACCGATTAACACATATGCGGTTCCCGCAAGACTTTCAAGTAACTTAAATCCTTTTACTTTCGCTCTGAACTGGTCATCAGCTAAGTATAGAATCAACATACTTGATGCGATCATTGTTCCACCTGGGAACCCTCCACCCGGAGTTAAATGACCGTGGATTGCGATGTAGATTCCTGTCATTAAAATAATGCCAAATAATGCTCTACTACCAACTCGAAGCATAAAGTTTGGTGTAAAATCTAACGCCAAACGTTTTTGCGAAGAAGCGCCAAGTAATAACGCTATACCAAGTGAACTAACAAATAGAACTGTTACTTCACCAAGCGTATCAAATGAACGATAATCCGCAACGATTGCTGTAACCGTGTTTGCTGGTCCTGATTCAGGATTGATTGTTTCCCCAAATGTAATATCAGAAACATCACCATTTACAGAACGATCAATGTATTTTTGAGATACTCTTTCACTTAATACAGCTTCCCCATATTTAGGGAACTCTTCTGTTTGCTGTAAGGTTAAAATAATCATTACACCAAGTGTAATTGCTAATACTAAGGCTAAGAAATTTTTCATGCTTTTTCTCCCACCTTTCTTACAGCTAATAATGTAAACACAAATAAACTTGTTACTAATCCAGATCCAATAACTGCTTCAGTTACAGCAACATCAGGAGCTTTCATTAGGACAAATCCAATTACACTAAGCATACTTAATGAAGATAAAAACATAACGGATTTTACTAACGTCTTAGAATTAATTGCTAAGAACGCGAGTGTAACTAGTAAGGCTGAAATAAACAATTCAACATAGTGTATCAATTCCATTACTGTTCACCTCCATGTAATTCTTTCATATCATCTTGTACCAAATTACTAGGAATATTTCCTGATTTGTATGTTGCTTTTGCAAGTGCACTAGAACCAATTGGGTTTCCAAGAGCAATAAAGATGATAATGATTGCAACTTTTAAAAACCATTCAGGATTTGCGATTCCAACACCAATTAATAACGCAAATGCTCCTAATGTGGTAGCTTTTGTACCAGCTTGGATACGGTTGAATGTATCAGGCATACGTAAAATACCTAGTCCACCTAATAAGTAGAATACTCCACCTATAACTAAAAATACTGTACTAACTATTTCCATGTTTACCCTCCAAATATCTAGCGAATACAATCGTTTCTAAAAATGCTAAGATTCCATAAACAATTGCGATATCTAGATAAAGTGAATTATTAAATGTAAGTGCAAGTAATGCAATTACACCAATCACAATAACATTAAATGTATCTAATGATACAACGCGATCCGCTGGTGTTGGTCCAACTACTAACCTGATGAATGCAAATAGTAATCCTAGTCCCACTAATGAGAACACGAGTATATCCATCATTTGTAAATCACTCCTAACCATTTTTCAAAAGAAGCACTGATGTTCTTTTTGTTCTCCATAGCATCTTTACCTTGAACGTCAACAGTATGTACATAAATGTCATCACCATTCACATCAATCGATAAAGTACCAGGTGTTAGTGTTATTGAGTTTGCAAGTGTTAACTTCGCAAAATCGCCTTCAAGATCTGTTTTGATCTTTACGATTCCAGGATTTAATTTTCTTAGTCCTACAACTCTCAATGCTACATCGATATTCGCAAGAATTAATTTATATACGAATAATGGAACATAGACAAAGATAAACACTAGAAGTCTGATAGGAAACTTATAATCGATCTTATACTCAACTAAATTCGCCAGAATGAATGTGAGTACAATACTAATCATAGCTCCTAGCATCAATTCTTGTACTGCGTAACCAGCAAGTAATACATAACTTGTAAACAGTACTAAAAATGTTGCAACATACTTCATTTTTATTCCTCCTTTTTATCTTGAATATTCTTATATATTTTTAGCTTAACGACAAAGACTTTCTGATCATTAAATGGCCATATTAGCCATCTAGATAACGTAGATTTTAACTTTTCGTCAAGATTGATAAGACCAAAATCACCAAGACCAATACCAAACTTCTGTTGGTATCCTTTATAGATTTCTTCCATCACATCATAATTACGAATACCATTATTCACACGATGATAAAAATTACTATTTATATCGACTTCAAAAATATCACTAAGCACAAATAATGTACCGTTATGTTTTAGTGTTTTAACGATATTTTTGTTGAAGCGTTCAATCACTCCGACCATCTCATCAAGTAAGATTTCTTCTAAGTATTTAATAAAGTGCTCAGGATACCTGTTTTCTCTTAGTACTGCGCATTCACGAAGTAACTGATTATATACTAGCTGAGTATAAATTGGTGATACATATACAAAATCAGCTTCTCCTTCATACGCTTTTAAGAAACGATAATTCTCTAATCCTTCTAGTTTACTTTTAATTACCTTTTCTAATTTATCGTAACTATGGCAGTTCACGATGCGTTCTTTAAAATCTTCAAAGAATTTATTTTGCTCAAATCCGGTATATTCCATTCGAATTTTTGTTATTTTTTGTGTGTCTTTTTTTGTTAAACGTTCATATTTAACAGCTTCATTCACAGTGAGTAAATCAATATCAGTTAAAATAACTTCTTCAAAATTTTTCACAAAAAAAGACAGCGAAAAATCACTCATTTTCCCCGTACCAATCACTACTGCTTT
Organism: uncultured Candidatus Izemoplasmatales bacterium; assembly: GCA_964652375.1. Classification (GTDB taxonomy): domain Bacteria; phylum Bacillota_I; class Bacilli_A; order Izemoplasmatales; family Izemoplasmataceae; genus CAZZAP01. The sequence continues at coordinate 2,309 of CAZZAP010000037.1, read as the reverse complement.
TTGATTCTCTTCTACTTTTTCAAATGATGATTTTAATAAAAAATCAATTTGAGAACGGAATGTTTTAGATGCTTGACTGTCTTCGTCTACACTTTTATTTAGTTTGCGATTAAATACTTCCATAATTTTCATATAATCACTCATTTCTCTTATATTATATATAAGTATAAATAGACCAACAACATTTATTTAGTACACGAAATAGTTTTGATTTCAAACCATCTAGTTACACCGCTTAATTAAGCGCTTTGTAAGTGTTTTCAATTTTTCTTAATCATAAATATTCTATATACTTGTATGCATATTCACATTTAGCTGTAAAACCATATTGCTTAGTTTTCCTTATTTAAAGCGTTTTAACGCTATTTGAAATAAACGGCAAATAAAAAACGGATATTTCTATCCGTTTTTTGATTTTTCTTCCGCATCTGAAATAAATTGATTTGTATAAAGTTTAAAGTAATGACCTTCATGTTTAATCAGTTCTTTATGATTTCCAGATTCAATAATTTTACCATCTTCTAAGACGAGAATACGATCACTTGATGTAATGGTTGATAAGCGATGCGCAACAACGAAACTTGTACGTCCTTTTAGAACGATATCGATTGCACGCTGAATTGCTTTTTCAGTTTTAGTGTCTACACTACTTGTCGCTTCATCCAAAATAAGAATTTTTGGATTGGCAATGAGTGCTCTTGCGAAGCTGATTAGTTGTTTTTGTCCAACTGATAATCGTGCTCCACCTTCTCCTACTTCTGTGTTGTATCCTTCTTCAAATTCGGCAATAAAATCATGTGCTTCTACTAATTTAGATGCTTCATAGATTTCTTCATCTGTTGCGTCTTGGTTACCGTAACGAATATTATCCATAATTGTACCACTAAATAAATGAGGGGCTTGTAGTACATATCCTAGATTATCGTGTAACCATCCTAGTGAACGTTCTTTATAGTCTTTACCGTCAATGAGGATTTTACCTTTTGTCGGTTCGTAGAATCGACATATCAGGTTCACAATTGTTGATTTACCAGCACCTGTATGGCCAACAAGGGCAATACTTTCACCGGCTTTAACATCTAAGGTAAAGTTATCTAGTACGGTTTCACCTTTATTGTATTTGAACGTTACGTTATCAAATTTGATGTCGCCATGTAATTCTTCCCAGTTTTCTTTTTTGAAATGAATTGCATCACCATATTTTTCGATAACTTCATCTGTATCCCAGATTTCAGGTTCATGTTCAATTAGTGAGATAATACGCTCTCCTGATGCTTGCGCTTGTTGTAATCTTGCAAGAATATTCGCTAATTGCATTACTGGTTCAAAGAATTGACCAATGAACATAACAAATGCGAGTAATGTCCCAACTTGTAGGAATCCTGCTCCAACATCTAACCCTCCATAATACATAACTAAGGCTGTTGCAATTGATGCAACAAACAAGATAGATGGGAAGTAGAGTCCCGCAAACATTGCTGCTTTGATTGAATGACTTTTCATACTTGATGTTAAGCGATCAAAATCAGAGAAGTTTGCGTCTTCAAGTACTAATGTTTTCGTTGTTTTAGCACCTGTAATTCCTTCATTAAATGCTCCAGTAATTTTTGAATTTTCCTTACGGATTTTACGATATGCTTTTAAGATTTTTACTCGGAAGTAAATACTTAAAACAGCAATAATTGGAACCATTGACATAATGATTAATGCGTACGTTATTCCAAGACCATAATAGATGCTTAATGCAAAGATTACAGTTGTAATACCGATCATCGTAAGGAGTCCCCATGTTAAGTCAATTAACCCCCAACTTAACAAATCAGCAAGTCGTCTTGAATCACTTGTCATTCTTGCCATAATCCATCCAACTGGCGTTCGATCGTAATAGCTAAATGGCAACTCATGTAATCGTTTAAATGCTTTCTTTCTTAAGATGTAAGAAAGCTTTTGTTGGATTTGTCCAGCGTGAATAATAAAGGTGTAAACTAGAAGTGCTATTGTAAACATGATAATTCCATATGCACCGATAAAATACGGTAGTAAATCCATTCGTTTCTCAGGAATGATGATATTTAATGCAACCATATTAATCAGTGGATATGTTGAATCGATAATAGCTAATCCAACTGCCGCACCAAGACCAATCTTAAGATGTTTCTTAAGTGGTTTCATATGCGAAAATATCTTTTTCCAGATCTTCAAATCAAATTTGGATTCGTGATATTCTTCTTCATCGAAGTAATTCATATTATTCACCCTTGTATAATTAAATTGAATTAATTTAACTATACTCTCCTTTCTTTTAAGTC
>CAZZAP010000036.1:0-17605 GCA_964652375.1 uncultured Candidatus Izemoplasmatales bacterium | reverse complement strand
AGGAGATTATTATGAAAAAAGTATTTGTAGTACTATTCCTCTCTTTGGCTTTACTTGCTGGGTGCGTTGAAACACCTAAAGAAGACCCAATTATTGTTGGGGCAGAAGATGAAACAGTCATTGTAGGAGAGGATTTTGACCTACTAGAAGGAATCATCGCTACCGATCAAGATGGTAACGATATTACAGATGACATTGAAATAGAAGTAGTAAATGAACTAGGAGAAGAGGTTGTATTTACGACTGAAATTGAAGAAGTATTCACCATTACTTATCTGATTGAAGATAGTAATGGTGAATACTGCTTCTAAAACAATTACTATTACAGTCGTAATGGGGGAATCGGATGATGAACCAGTTTTACTTGGAGAACTAGTAATTTATCTTGAAGTAGGGGATACTTTTGATCCACTTGATGGCATTAGTGCCAGTGATACAGAAGATGGTGATATTACTACTCAAATTACGTATATTATTTTAGTTGATGATGAAGAAGTAGAAACAGTGGATACTGCTGTACTAGCTGTATATGATATTACCTATCAAGTAACAGATAGCTTTGGTAATACTGGTGAGCTACTTGTAGAAGTGACTGTGCAAGATACAACGCCACCTGTTATTACAATGAATGATGAATACGAGTTAACAAACGATGAAGTACTTGATGTAACTCTGCTTGGAAGTGCACATGATAACTATGATGGAGACATTGATTTTGAGGGAATTACATTTTATGATGTAGATTGGAATGAAATTGAGTTCTCTGAGATTGGTGTAGGTGTATTCCGCGTACAATACCATGCGATGGATAGCTCAATGAATAGTTCTTACTATGATGTGACACTCTATATTTCTGATGCGGTTGCACCAGAAATCCATTATTATAGTGAGTTTATTCATGTGTTTGATGTAACAGCATTTGATCCATATGATTACTTTACAGTCACAGATGAAACAACACTTCTTGAAGATTTAACTGTTACTGTGCAGTTTAATAACGAAGCATTAGAAATCGTCACAGATATTACTATGCCTGGTAATTACACTATGATGGTAACAGTAATTGATGAAGCTGGGAATGAAACATCAATGCCTTTTGCGCTAAATACAGACCCAGTGCCAATCCTGGTTGATTTTATTGATGCAGGAAGCGCAAAGACATACATCGAAGAATTTTACAGTGATATGTTACTAGTAGATACAGCTGATTTTTGTTATGACTATGTAGAAGGTACTCCATTTGAGATGGAACTAGATTTAGTTACCTGCATTGCAGATGTTGATGCATTCAAAGTAGAAGTAACAAGTGTTACTGTAAACGGTGATGTTCTAAAAGATGGAGTTACGAATGAGTATATGGCAAATGTGACGTTCACCACAAGTGAAGGTGAACGAACATTTGATGTCTTCTTTGATTTTAGAGGACTTATATATGATACGATGTTCTATATCCATATAAACTCAAATCCATTTAGATGGGTGCCTGTCTTTGAGGAAATGACACCTTTAGATACCTTGATCGATTTAACTGATTTCTATGATTTCTTGTTAGGAACTGGAGATTCAAGTGATGTTTGTGCATACATCATGGAGTTAGATGAAAGCTTTGATCAACCAGTATCAGAATGCATAGCTGGTATTGATGCGATGCGCGCGCTCATCACACTTGTAACAATTGAGGATATCTTCGTTGAAACAATTACACCTTCAGAAGGAGATCCGATTCCTGGATACAGAGCAATTATCACATTTGATACTGCTGAAGGGGAACAAGCGATTGAGTTCTTATACGGAGTTGTATACCGTAATGGAGAGTACGATATCTTTCCATTTGGTGATCCATTTGGAATGGATGATAACGGTCCAGCATTTATAACAGTAGATACCTCTTTCGCAGAAACAATGATTCTGCAGTACTATGCTGATTTAACCGCAGCACTGATTGATGCGGATGGATTCTGTGAATACTATGTAATACTTGACGATGATATGCAGGTTATGAGTCAAACAGATTGTACTACCTATAAACTAACAAACATATCAACTGATCCAGATGAGTTTGTAGTAAATAGTGTTACATTCTATGAAGGGGAGATGCCAACATATGAAGCAAATGTAACAAGAGGAACCGAAACGTACGATGTATACTTCTATTTTACAGAAGATACATTTGTAAGGTTATGGGTTGTAGCGAATAACGCAACTGGAGATTTAATTATCGACATAGACACAGGTCCTACCTTTGTTGATGTTGATGAGATGGATGCATTTATGTATATCACAATGTTCTATCATGATTTAAATGATTATGAAGTAACAGATGAAGAATTCTGCATATATTATCATTTCTTAAATGATGATATGTCACCAAAAGATACTGCTGGCTGTGAAGCATTTAGAGCGTATGCATCTGGGCTAGGACATGTATTTATAATTGGCGACATTATCTTTCATCCATCTGATGGTGAATCACCACCATTTTATGAAGTGAATGTTACAAGAATGGATGCATTGCCATTTGATTTTGTTGCGTATTTCTTCTTTGTAGAAGGACACGTAACACCAGTACTACCAATGACAATCGGAAACAATGCAATTGGTGAACTTGATATTAATATCGGTGGTGGAGGTGGAAGTCTTACTGAAGCGAGTCTTACAATTGAAGAGGCCTTCCCACTAATTAGTGCATTTTATGTAGACTTAATGGATGATACGCTATCAAGCGGGGATTTCTGCGCAGAATACGTTATTCAAACAGATGATATGGAGCCGATGGAGGCGGCTGGATGTACATCCTTTAGAGATGGTGTAAATACTAGTTACATATTTATAACTGATACACTGGAATTTATTGAAGGACAAGATGGACCAAGTGCATATGTAATGAATATGATACGAACACTTGATGGGGTAGATCATGAGTATCAAGCAGTCTTCTTTATCTTTGAAGATCAAGATGCAAATATCATCCTCTTTGTGACAGGAAATAATGCCATTGGTGATTTAACAATACCAATTGGGGGCAGTGGACCTGGTATGCTAGATGTCGATTATGATACCGCGGTTTCACTCATTAATGCCTATTACAACGATATGGTAAATCCATCTGTCTTAGAAGAAGATTTTTGTACAACTTATCTGCTATTAGATATTGAAATGACACCGTATGAACATGCATACTGCATGTCCGAGATTACAGACATCAGAATGAATAATTTTACCTTTGATATATCTAACTATGTTCACACAGATGCAAACCCTGACAGTCCAGCATACTGGACTGTAGAAGTAGAACGTTTTAATGGTGTGATTATTTATATCTATAATGTTTCATTCTTATTTATTGATAGTGGCGGAGGAGTTCCAATGCTTGCAGTTCAGTATGAAGTAAGTGTTGGGATGACGCAATAATAGACGAATTAAACTAGTTTGTATACACAAAGTATTGATTTTTTGATATACTATACTAGAGGAAGAAAGTAGGGAAACAAAAAAGCTGGATTCTTCAGCTTTTTTTGTTTAAGAAAGGGGATACTTATGAAACGAGCATTGGTAGTAATTGGATTAGTGGTACTTATAATAGGGTTATCAGGCTGTGATAATGAAATAAAGGATCCAACTTGTGATGTAGGATTTCTAATGCTGGAGGGCGAGTGTGTAAAGGAAGTTACTTCATGTAATGAAGGATATGAAGTAGTAGAAAATGTATGCAAGGCAATTGAATGTGAAGAATATCATGAATACGTCGATGGAGCATGCACTAGAACTTCATGCCCTGAAGGGGAGTTTTACGTGGAAGGTGAATGTTCAGATCAACCGGTATGCACTGAAAATGAGATTTATAATCAGATGTTAAATCAATGCGTAGCTTTACCACCTTCGTGTTTAGAAGAAGAGTTTTTAGTAGATGGAGAATGCATTGATGAAGATGCTGTTATTAAGCTTTTTGTAGATAAGTACAATCAGTTCTTTGAACAAAAAAGCACTTATGATGTATTGATGGTTGAAGTAGCAACTGAAATTACAGCAGTAGAATTTGGAATGAAAAACCGTACAAGGATTAGTGCTTCGATGATAGTTGATTATGAATCACAGATGATAGTTCAAAGTATAATTATGAATGATTTTGGCATTAGTATGAAAGAAAAGTTCACGATTGAAGAAAATCGTTACGTAGTGGAATTCTTACAAGATGAAGTCTATTTTAAGGAGTTTACTGCCGACGTAAATATTGATCATCAGTTAGATTATGAACTCGATCGAACTAATATGAACTCTTATTTACCAAGTGATATCGTAAGTATTGATTATCAAAGTGAATATGAATATATCATTGAGGTGCGTTTTGAACAAAGTTATTTGAAAGAAGAGTTTCCATTCTCTGAATACGAAGGAACCATAACCATTTCAGTAGACTTTGCAACGAATGGTATTTCATTAGAAGAGATGATAGTTGCTCCTAAAGAAATTATAGAAGAACTTGGATTCGAAGGATACATTGAGATAACAACATATACATTTATGGATGACTTTAATTTTATTGAATTTAATCCAAAAGATTATAATGTGTATATGGCGTTTGGTATCGATCAAACTGCAACTAACTTATCAAGTGATATAACGTACCAACTCCAAACCTTTAACGGTGATAATTATGTTCGTTATTATTTGGAACCAGGAACCTACGCTGTAACTGGTGATTGGGGTCTGAATAATATTACATTCTATGATAGTAACTACGATGAAATAGCATTTACTGAACATCTAGTAGTAACTGAAGAGATGTATGTGATATTGAAATACACTGATTATACGCATGGTAACTTATATTCTGTTTCATTAACATTAGTTGAATAAAAAAAAGAGCAAATTGCTCTTTTTTATTTTTTATGGATAAACGGTTCCATCTTGTAAGTTTACAGTTTCAAATCCTGTGAATAAATCACTTACATAATCATTCCATTGATCAATTGTGATATAAGGAAGATTCAATGTATCATTCCCTGCACCACCATCAAATGTACCATCTGTTCCTTTTAAGTCTTTTGTAGAACCGGTTTTATCATCAATTGTTAAAGTGTCGTCACCAGCTCCCATTGTAACAGTTCCATTATCGAATGTACTAGAGACATTCTTTATGTATAACGTATCGTTATCATCTCCAGTATCAATGGTAGAAGTTTTTTTAAGAGTGTCTAGATTAATGGTATCATCGCCATCACCTGTAAGTAGGGTACCACGATCTAAATCGTCACCAATCGTAACAGTATCGTTTCCAGCGCCCGTATCTAAGGTAGCACCAGTTTGTAAGTCATCATCAACAGTTACGATGTCGTCGCCATCACCTGTTGTAACAACAGCGTTATTTTGGATGTCATCCCCAATACTTAATGTATCATTTCCTTCTCCAGTATCAACAGTTGCATTATCTCTAATTTCTCCGTCCATTACTATGGTGTCGTCGCCACCACCTGTATCGATACTAGCATCATTTTTAATATCATCCCCAACATCAATGGTATCATCTCCACCATATGTTTGAATGTTTGCATCATCCTCTATGTCATTACCGACAGTAACCGTATCATCGAGTACTGATCCATTTACATTATCATTAAAGTTATCGAAATTACCTGTTAATTTATCTAGTAAACTCAGTGAGTTAGCATCGACAATGATAACATCAGCTTTTGTCCATTCATCAAGTAAATTATCATATCCAATAACGGCAGTACTAGACACTACTCGGATTTTAAACGTTGCTAAAGAAGCATTTGATAAAAAGGTAAGACCTGAAGAAGAACTGGTTGAATTAGATGTGATTTGGCTAACCGTAACATACGTTTCATTCAAGTCATAAGAACCACCCCAAGGATCACTACCAATACGTTTTATGTAGTTCGCTTGGATTAATTCACCTAGAGTTGCTACATCGTCATCCCAAATTTCTGAATCTTGTGAATATGCATCTTTTCCAGCATCATAAATAATCGTTGCGTTTGTAACGAATGCATTTTTTCGTACATTTTCTAAGATCTCACTTACAATGATTGAACCAAATGAAGCGATTATCCCCATAATGACAATTACAATCAGTAATTCGATTAATGTTACACCTTTATTATTCATATAAATACCTCTTTTTTTATTTTTCCAAAGGTATTATATCAAAAAATATAATCTGGTTCAAATCTGTAAAAATAAATTAATATTTATGTAAGAATATAATAAGACAAGCAAATTTGCTTGTCTTTAGACTTTTGTTTTTTGATATAAAAATTTTCCATTAATTGTATATGGATGATTCGAACTAATGAATACAAAATCACCTTTCTTCACGGGCGTTTCATTAAATAGTCCTTCCCCCTCAATTATGAAGATGAAATCTCCATGAGGAGAAGCGGTTTTATAGTTTTGCGTAAAATTATGAACAATATCAAATGTAAAATGTTTGTTCATTGGATACTCAATAATCCCTGAATCAGGAAACTTAATTACTTCAAGAGCTTCTTCAATATGAAGTTCTCGTTTTTTACCATCATATTTACGATTATAGTCATAAATACGATAGCCAGCTTCACTAGTTTGAAGTACTTCTAGTAAGACAGCACGTTTACTAATTGCATGCACTGTACCAGGTTCAATGTAATAGAAATCACCTTTCTTTACATTGACATAATTAAATAATGAACTCCAGCGATGTTTATCTACTAATTTCATAAATTCCTCTTTTGAATTTGCATTATGTCCAATAATGAAATCAGTATTTGCTTTTGCATCAAGAATATACCAACATTCATCTTTCCCAAGAGAGTTGTGTTTGTTTTTAGCATGAATATTATCAGGATGTACTTTTACACTACAATTATCCTCAGCATTGACGAGTTTGATTTGAATTGGGAATTCTTTTTCTTTCATGTTACCAAATAACTCTGGTTTCTTTATGAAAAGCTCGTATAACGTCTTACCATAATGAATTGTATTTTTAATTTTATTAGACTTTCCTTTAATAAAACTAACACCAATTACTTCACCACATGAATCAGAAGTATTGTAATCATATAATTCTTTTAACTTTGTTCCGCCCCAAGGCTTATCAACAAATATCGGTTTTAACAATAATATCATTAAATCACTCCCTTATCTCTTTACTAATTTTATTATACAAGAAATGTAAGCGTTTTACCAAGCATTTGATTAGTTGGATTATCAAACTATTTGTAAAAAAATGCAAAAAGTCATGTGGATAAGTATTTTTTTAATTTTGGGAATGAATTAGAACTCATATTATAAAAATGGCTAAAATAAGGGGAAAGACTTCTACTACGGTGTGTGGAAAACAGGTCCATATATGAACTTTCTAATGTCTCTATGTTAGGTTAACATAGAGACATAATAAATTTAAAAGGCAAACTTGTAGAAATACGAGGACGCAAAGCTATAGGGACTTTAACGAGTCAGCCAGTTGCAATAGTTGTTATGAGTAACTAAGATACTCTGACTTTTGTAGCCACAGTATCATTTTTTATCTCTAATGACTATTAGTTTTGAATCCTGTTAATATTCTATTTTGCTTAAAAAAAAAAGGAGAATTAGATATGAAAAAATTATTAGCAGCAGTATTATTAGGTTTAACATTATTTACATTTAATACAGTAGAAGCAGAAGCTGCAAAACAAACTGTAGAAGAATTGGTATTAGAAACTAATACTGAGATTGACATTATGATATTGGAAGCTCAACTTGAAGCGGATTTAGTTTTATTAGATGATTCATTAACAGATGAAGAAAAAGATGAAGCTATTAATGACATTATATTCAAACTTGTTTATGAAACTGAAAGACTATCATCTAAAGCTATTCAAAAAGCAGCAAAACAAGGTGTTGTAATTTATTGCTTCTATAAAGAAGTAGAAATTGGTGGAAAAACTGTCTTAGTTGATCCATTACGTGTTGGAGAATTATAGGAAGTATTCCAAAGAAATTTTAATTTTCTAAATAAGAAACACCAATAATCCAAGTAGTCTATGTTATAATGTTAAAGATTTGTTCACACATAATAACTTTATAAAAGATTTAAGGTTTGCGTGTAGCTAGTAGTAGCGAGGTGATCCATATGAAAAACGGACTATATGTAGGAACTTCAGCTGAATACATTGAGAGATATTCTCAAAATTCAGCTGATTTAAGCTTAATTGGTAAGGGTGGGCCTTGTGAAGTAATGATTTATACAATCAAGAAAGATTCAAATGCTTATCTTGAACAAGGGGATTTACCTGAAAGCATGGAGTTTTTCTATGTTTTAGAAGGTATCGTTGAAATCAAGATGAATGGTGATGAAAATCAACAACTCAATCAAGGTGATTATTTCTATGTTCATCATTTAAAGGATACTGTGCATTTTCTCGCAAAAGAAGATGTGAAGTTGCTCTACTTATCATCTGATCCTGTATTCTCAGATTTAAGTAATGATATTAAAGAACTTGGCCTAATTATGAGTGAAGTTGAATCGAAAGACATCTACACACATGGACATAGTGATCGTGTGAAGGATTATTCTTTGATGATCGCAGAGCAAATTAATTTATCAAAAGAACGTACAGAGAACTTGATTTGGGCAGCATTATTCCATGATATTGGAAAAGTTGATATTCCTGATGAAATCTTACTGAAAACGGGAAAATTAACAAACGAAGAATACGGTATCATGAAAAAACATTCTGAATATGGTATCAAGTACGTTGAAAAAACATATTATAAAAAAATATCAAAAATAATCAGACAACATCATGAACGCTTAGATGGTACAGGGTACCCAGACGGATTAATGGAAGATGAGATTGTGCTTGAGGCAAAAATCATCGCTATCGCAGATACATATGATGCGATGACTACAGATAGACCATACAGGAAAGCACTAACAAAAGAACATGCGATTAAAGAGTTAAAAAAATACTCTGGATTGCACTATGATTATGCTCTTGTAAAGGCGTTTATAAAAGCAATTAAAAATGAAAAGTAGAGATATCTCTACTTTTTTCTATTAATGCAAAGTTGTTTTTGATATAATCTAGTAGAGGTGATGATAATGAAACAACAACATATGTCATGGAAATACGCAAAAGAGTTTATGGAAACTGCATTTATCAAAATTGGACTACCGAAAACAGATGCAGAAACATGTACTGAGATATTAATGGAAAGTGATAGAAGAGGAATCGATTCACATGGTGTAAATCGATTTAAACCAATATATATAGATCGCATCAATGCTGGAATATTAAAACCAACCACAAAGATTGATGTGATACGAGAAACAAAAACAACAGCCGTTTTAGATGGTAATGATGGAATGGGAATGGTTGTGTCAAAAAAAGCAATGGAAATGGCAATTGAAAAAGCAAAAGAATACGGAATGGGAATGGTTGCTGTTCGTAACAGCAGTCATTACGGTATTGCCGGTTACTATGCAACAATGGCAAGTGATGCAGGAATGATTGGTATTACCGGTACTAATGCTAGACCAAGTATAGCACCTACATTCGGTGTTGAGAATATGCTAGGAACAAACCCTCTAACATTTGGACTCCCAACGGATGAAGAATTCCCGTTTGTACTAGATTGCGCAACAAGTATCACCCAGCGTGGTAAAATTGAATACTTCGCTAAAGTTGGTAAAGATACACCAAGTGGAATGGTAATTGGACGAGATGGAAACCCAAAAACTAATAGTGATCAAATTCTTGAAGATCTAACAACCAAAAAAGCTGCTTTAGCTCCTTTAGGAGGAATTGGCGAAGAACTAGCTGGATACAAAGGATATGGATACGCAACTGTTGTTGAAATATTAAGCGCAGCTTTGCAAGCAGGTAACTTCCTACATGCCTTAAGTGGTAAAGAAACAGATGGTACATTAAAACCATATAGCTTAGGACATTTCTTTATTGCAATTGATACAGAAGCGTTTATGGGTCTGGATTCATTTAAGAAAACAACTGGTGATATATTACGAGCGCTACGTAATAGTGAAAAAGCACCAGGTGAAGATAAAATCTACACAGCAGGAGAAAAAGAATATATCGCTTGGCTTGACAGAAAAGATAAAGGAATTCCTTTAAATGAAGGGATTATTAGTGATTTTAATCAAGTAAATGAAGATATGAACTTAGGATTTGAAAAACTATAATAAAAGTCACCCATGAGGTGGCTTTTTTTGTAGCTTATACCTCAATCAAAGTAAAATAGATATTTTCAATCAAAAACATAACTAGCTTTGATATAATAAAGGTATAGATAGGAGGGAACCTATGGAATGTAGAAAATGTGGTGTCTTGAACGAAGAAAAAAATATCTTTTGTAGTTCTTGTGGTAAACGATTACGAAAAAGATCACTGGAAATTAAGAAACTTGACTTCATTGTAAAACAACAAAAAAAGATGAAACGAATCTTTCTTTTTGCAGTGACAATGTTGTTACTGATTATGAGTATTGGACCAATCTCTAGTCATAATGCTGGTTATATCAATTTGAATGAAGAAGAACAAGAACTTAAATATACACAATCTTCTCTTCATTATTTGGAAGGATTTAAACACTTCTTACTAGGTACAGATAGATCAACTTACAGCAAAATTGTTACAGAACAAGTTATTGATCAACCTGTTGGTTCAACATTTGATTCATATGAAGAGTCCTATTCTCATAGAAACCTTGTAGGTTATAATTTCTTGGTTGATGATTTATCCTTGTCAAGGGCAATTGTTATCCTCATGGATATATCACTTGTGTTCATTTTGATAGGCTTGCCACTAACTTTATTTGTTTACCTATGTATTGAATTACAGCTTAAAACAGATAAAAAGCTACGTTTTGAATGGGTCTTCTTATTCACAGGATTAGCTGGGTTGTTATTATCTAGATTCTTAATGCCAGCCTATAGTTTTCACGTAACAAGTTCTGTAAACTTAAAACTATATATTATCTTTTCATTTTTAGCATATTTTGTCTTACTATATATCCGATATTGTGATGCTTCCATTACGAAAATCGAAACTAATATACTATTGAGAAAAGCAACATATTTACTTATATTAATAGCAGTAGTATTCTTTGCTACTTCGAACTTCATAAACATTGGTATATGGGGTGATGGAGTATTGCTATTTGGTAAAATTAACATGAGAGAAACATCTGAATTATTTATTATGAATTACGATCCAATCGTATTTAGTGAATCGAGTTTCTCTAGTGTCTTTCGAAATTATGAAAACTACTCATCAGCTTCTTATTTAAACTGGGACTATTTTCTTAGAATCGACTTTGTAAGGGCAAATCTAATCAATAAGATTGTAATGTACCTACGTGTTACACTTGCACTCGTATTTATGTTTATGGTGATCTACTATATGAGATGTATCAATAAATACAATCAATTCTTATCGACAAGGATAAGTAGGACGATTCTGATTATATTGCTATATCTAAATCTTACTTATGTTATCTTGAATCTATACTCTGTAATTATGATGAATATAGCATTTGTTCGAGTATTAGAATTTAGTGCATTTTCAGTAGTATATCCTAGTCTATCTAGCTTTATACCTCTTGTACTACTGATTTATATGTTACGAAAGCAAAAGAAAGACAACCTATTAACCTAGGTTGTCTATTTTAATTTAGAAGATTAATATCCCAAGGATTGCTCCAAGTGCAATCACAATCCATGGTTTATCTTTAAAGTAATTGTATGTTATACCAAGTGCAACAAATAAGATAACTGCGCGATAATCAACGACCGTATCACTTGATGAAAAGGCAATGATACATACGTGCGCAAGCGCATATCCGATAAATCCAACTACCGCAGCTTTTATATACAAAAACCAGTTTTGAACAAGCCTACTATCTCGGTGTTTCTTTAGAAGCGAAGATAATACTGAAACAATAATAAATGACGGTAAGATAAAACTTGTGGTTGCTACTAAAGCGCCAAGAACTCCGAATTGGCTAACGCCTAAATAGGTTGCTATATTAATACCAATTGGTCCAGGTGTTGATTCAGCAACAGCTACCATTGTATAAAACTCCTCAAGTGTGATCCACCCTCTAGCTACTACTTCTTGTTGAATCAAAGGAATTGCAACCATTCCTCCTCCAACACTAAATAGACCTATGTATAGAAAAACAAAAATCATTTCAAGCATATTAATTCAACTCCTTATCTATCGTGATCCACGTATGGATTGCACCACTAAGGATTGAAAATAGGATAATTATAAAAATTGGGATATTAAAGAAATATACAAGGATAAATGCAAGAAAGGCATATCCAAATAGATAAATATTTTTTAATGACTTTCTACCGATTTCATAAATCGCTGTAACCAATAATATCGAAACAACGATTAAGATACCACGTAAAGCATTTTGTATAACGGTACTATCACTAAATCGTGATAAGATTGTCGCGATTGACATAATAACGATAAGTGAAGGTAAAGCAACACCAAGCACAGCAACTAATGCACCTTTACGATGACGTAACCTAGTACCAACAAGCGTTGCAATATTGATTGCAATCATGCCAGGAGCTACTTGCGCAATTGCCACATAATCAAGAAACTCATCTTCTTCAAGCCATTCTCGTTTTTTTAGTTCTGCTTTTATAACTGGGATCATCGCAAGCCCACCACCAAAGGTGATTGCACCAATCTTCAGAAATACAAAAAATATTTGATGTAATTTAATCATAATAACAACCTCACTTTATCAACCGTTATTCATTCTATAAGTATACCATAAATAACGTTTGTTTATAAGATATCAGAAACAATCTACAAAAAAAGATGACAACTTAGTGAACCTGATTGTCATCTCTTAATTCTTCTTGATTGAGTAGTTTATCAAATGTATCAGTACGTATAATTATTTTAGGATCTTTCACTTGCTTGAACTTAACACTATCACGATTAATCCCAAACAGTAAGAAACAAATAAGGAATCCTCCTATTAAACCACCAATATGTCCTTCTTTACTTATGTATGGTACAAAGAAAGTAGTAACCACTTGAAGCGCGGTAAAAATCCATATTAATTGTCGATCTTCTTTTGTCATGATATCTTTACGGAAAAACGTAAAAAACAAAAACGCACCAAGAATCCCATAAATACCACCACTAGCTCCAATAGTTGTAATGTCAGTACGTAACGCTACTAACACACCACCAACAATAACGGCAAACATGTAAATTGCCAGCGTCTTTAGTGATCCACCGAGTGTCTCCATTCCAGCAGTCATAAACATAACACCAAATATCATGTTACCTAAGAAGTGATCCACACCACCATGCAAAAATGCAGCTGTAAAGATTCTCCACCACTGACCACTCTCAAATACGTTACCATTTATTGCACCTAATTCATTAAGGTTAGTTACAGTAAACCCTCCTGTTAAGAAAGTATATATAAGCATTAAAAAATTAAGTAGTACAATCGTTATTGTAAATGGGTGGTTTTTAACATAATCTTCAAATGATGTCCCTTTTCTAAAAAATATACTCATCCTTATTCCTCCTAAAAATTAAATTTCTTAAATAGCATTGGATATAATCCAAATCCAACAAATGCAATCAGGAAATAACGTATCAAATGCATCAACATAAATACTTCTTCCTCACCACCAAATATCAAAATAAATACCTCTTTTAAACCGAGTTGAATTGAGATCATAATTACCAATCCAAGGCTCAAACGATAAAATTTCTTCAGTTTAGATACCTCAAAACCGAAATTCACGTATTTTTTCTCTACAATTATCGCTAAAATAAATCCTGATAAAATTCCATAACCTTTGTAGAAATCTTCGCTTTTCATAAAGAATAATACTACCGTAAAAACAATTAAAATTCCAATATAAATTCTATGTAACAATTCAGTATCATTGAAATATTTATCAAAAAGAATATTCATCCAAACTGCAATTGTAACCCCAAAAATAATAGCGGCAAACACATCTTCAAAAAAATGAACTCCTAAGTAAACTCTTGATAATCCCATCAATATTACAGCAATAGTTATTGGGATCATTATCTTTTTTGTGCCTTTTAGAAACCCGAATGAATACAAGAAAGCTGTGAAATTTTGAGTATGACCACTTGGGAAAGATGCGCCCGTTGCTGTATCTGGTCTTTTGTTTGTTATTCGATTTGGAAATGCTTCGAAAGGTCTCTTTGCATCATATAATTCTTTTAAGAAATTATTTGATGCAACACTAACCGCTAGTGTAACTGCCATTAGCTCAGCCAAACGCTTATCAAATGTCCAATATAGAAATCCAAGTACTAGTATAAAAATATACTCTTCTCCTAAAAAGGATATAAAATTGAATAGAAAGTCAAAAAATCCATTTTCAAAGCTTTGCATAAATTCACTAAAACCAATTGTCATAGTATCACCCTTATTCCATTGTACCATAAACTAAAAAAAAGAGCATATTATCCTTTTTGCTCTTTTTTCTCATATATGTGTTCGCATTGTTCTTTTGAATACTCCTTAATACTACATCTCCCATTCAAAGCACAAGACTCACAGCCAATCTCTGGATCAACGTCAACTGGTGGTTTTGTCTTTTTATTTAACCAATAAGTAAGAATATATATGCCTATTACTCCTAATAAAACGAATACTACAATTAGACCATTCATATCATCACTCCCTCTCTTTTATTATACCGCTAATTTTAAAGAAACAAAACTAAATCACAGAACATTCTAAATAACATCCAATTTACATTTTCCCTTTTAAACGATATAATGAAAGTATTAAAGGAGTGATATTGTGGAACAATTTTTAATCTTTGTTGTTATTGTCATTGTTTTATACTTAATCTCCAGAAAATATGCCTACAAAGAGGCTATTGAATACGTAGAAGAAAACAATGGACCAAAAGAAAGTAGTAATCTATCAAAGTATGATCCAGCGCTTGATGCTGTAGTGGATTTCACGTTCAAATGTCCTAACTCATCATTTTTAATTACTAGTAAACCAAATATCGTAGTAAATGGTGAGGTGCATAAGTTAATAGAAGATGTTATGCGTCTTCGATTACCTTTAAAAGTTTCGTATCATTTTGGTGTGCCTTATATGAAAGGTGAAGCCTATAAGCGAAACGGAGAATTTACCTTTGAAGCAGGATACCATTATAGTGTGGTATTTAAAGCGCCAATTTTTGTCTTTTCAAAAGTAAAAGTTAAAATTGAAAAACTAGGACCATATAAAGGATGAATGTCATCCTTTTTTCTAGTCACATTAGTTGAGATTTTACGGAGAACTTGATATAATTTTCTTGGAAAAATATCTTATGGGAGGAACACATGGCTAAAACAAAACAGTTTAAAACAGAATCTAAAAAATTATTAGATTTAATGATTAATTCAATTTATACACATAAAGAAATCTTTTTGAGAGAATTGATTAGTAATGCGAGTGATGCAATAGACAAGAGACACTACCTTGGATTAACAAACGCAGACTTAATTACAGAGTATGAGATATTGATTGAATTAGATGAAGAAAAAAGAGAAATCACGATTACTGATAACGGAATCGGATTAACAGAAGAAGAATTAGTATCAAACTTAGGTACCATCGCAAGAAGTGGTAGTAAAGAGTTTAAAGAAGGTCTCGATAATGATGATATCGATATTATTGGGCAATTTGGTGTTGGGTTCTACAGTGCCTTTATGGTGGCTAAAAAAGTAACTGTAATCACAAAGAGTGTAAATGGTAATCAAGCCGTAAAATGGACAAGTACAGGTTCAAGTTCATATACAATCAGTGAAATAGACAAAGAAGAAACTGGAACAAAAATCATTCTTTCACTTCGTAATAATAACGAAGAAACAGAAGAAAATTATGATGAATACTTACGTGAACACACCATTAAAAACTTGGTAAAAAAATACAGTGACTTTGTTCGTTATCCTATCAAAATGGATGTGACTAAATACGATTATCCTGAAGATAAGAAACAAGAACCAATCGTTTACAAAGAAACAGAAATATTAAATTCAATGATACCATTATGGAAAAAATCAAAATCTGAAATTAGCGATGAGGAATATACTGAATTCTATAAACAAAAGTTCAATGACTTTGAAGAACCACTAAAAGTCATTCATACAAAAGTAGAAGGTATGATTACATACACTAGTTTGTTATTCATTCCGAAAAAAGCGCCATTTGATCTATATAGTGAAAAGTATGAAAAAGGACTCCAGTTATACAGTAAAGGTGTTTTCATCATGGACAAGAATAAACAATTAATCCCTGATTATTTTCGTTTTGTTAAAGGATTAGTAGATTCAAGTGACTTAAGCTTAAACATTTCACGTGAAATGTTACAACACGACAGACAACTAAAGAAAATATCAAGTAATGTTGAGAAGAAAATTAAAAGCGAACTTGAAAAAATGCAGAAATCTGATCGCGAAACGTATAACGAGTTTTACAAAACATACGGAGTGAATTTAAAATATGGTATTTATGAAGGATTTGGTGTAAACAAAGAACTACTTCAAGATTTAATCATGTTTAAAACCACAAAGAGCGAAGATTATGTAACACTTAAAGAATATCTTGAAAACAAAAAAGACGATCAAACACATATCTACTATGCTTCAGGTAAATCAAAAGAAGCAATTCTAGCATTGCCACAAATGGATTTAATCAAAGACAAAGAATATGAAGTATTATTATTCACAGATGAAATAGATGAATTCATGGTAAATATTTTAAGAAGTTACAGCGATGTAGAATTCAAATCAATTAATCAAGGGGATCTAGATTTAATTGATAAAAAAGAAGAAAAGAAACTAGACAAACTAAACAAAGAAAAATCTGATTTATTAGATGCAATCAAAGAAGGACTTGATGAAAAGGTAAGTAAAGTAACACTATCAAAACGATTAAAAGATAGTCCAGTATGCTTGGTAAGTGGTGAAGGACTAAGTATGGAAATGGAAAAAGTACTTAAGAATATGCCAACGAATCAAGAGGCAAAGGCAACACAAATTCTGGAGATAAATCCAAACCATGAACTATTCACAATGCTGGAACAAGTCTATCAGCACAATCAAGAAAAAGTAAAAAAATATGTAAAACTACTTTACTCACAAGCATTGCTCATTGAAGGTATGTCACTTGAAGATCCTGTTGAGTTTTCCAACATGATGGTTGAGTTAATGTTAGATGCAAATAAACAAAAAGGCTAATTTTAGCCTTTTTTTTCATAAAATATTCACAACTTAAGCATACAATATACATAAGTTTTTGATACGATATAGTTAGGTGATAACAATGAATATTTTACTTGTGATAAGTATTATTACAATATGTGTTGTACCAATCGAAATAATCGTCTTATTGGTAAAAAGATCAAAACATACAGTTTGTGAAATAACGGGTAATGCCGATCAAGAATACTATCAACAAATCATGTCTATTCAAAAATAGGGAAAATGTAGGATGGGAAAAGGCATGAAAAAAGAGTCTAAATGAACTGTGTCAAGAAAAACGGACACGAAATAAAAGACTATGAATTGAATTG
>CAZZAP010000035.1:0-18421 GCA_964652375.1 uncultured Candidatus Izemoplasmatales bacterium | reverse complement strand
GTTAAATTAATTCAATTTAATTATACAAGGGGTATTTATGTGGAATATTATATTAATACCATTATT
This sequence comes from uncultured Candidatus Izemoplasmatales bacterium, assembly GCA_964652375.1. Lineage (GTDB taxonomy): Bacteria > Bacillota_I > Bacilli_A > Izemoplasmatales > Izemoplasmataceae > CAZZAP01. The sequence continues at coordinate 18,355 of CAZZAP010000035.1, read as the reverse complement.
TATCATTGCAGTAGCGTTTATACCAAGCTTTATTGTCTTTTATCATCGTGATCCGTTTTTTAGACAACACTTTGTGCTTAAACACAAGCGAAAGACTGTCATTGCAACAGTGGTAAAGAAATCGAGTGAGGAAGTAAAAGACCAAGTAGCTACTCATAATGCCTATAAAACGCATTTAAAACAGAAAAGTAAGAACTATGTACTAACGTTTAAACTAGATGATAGAAAGCTCGAGTTTCTTACTAGACGTGCACTGTATGATTCGTGCCATGAAGGTGATTACGGTGAGATAATCTATTATAAATCCTATTTATATGGCTTCACAAAAATGGAGAAACCATCATCAAAAGAAGAAGATGTATTTGAACAGTATTACGCTAAATAGAAAAGACTTTAAAAAGTCTTTTTTTATGTGTTAAACAGCTTTATATATGATACAATAAAAGCAGAGGTGGGATTATGTTAACTGCATTATATATCCATATACCATTTTGTGATCAAATCTGCACATACTGTGATTTTCACAAAGAAATGGCAACAACTTCAAAGAAAACGCGTTATATTAACGCGCTTTTAAGAGAGTTAACTTATTACAAAGCAGAACTGCAACATATCAAAACGATTTACATTGGAGGAGGAACTCCTACTAGTTTAAGTGAAGCATTACTCACAGTGTTGCTCGCAAAAGTAGCCAAAACAGTGAACATGCAAAACATAGAAGAGTTTACCATTGAATGCAATCCCAATGATATTACTGAAACCAAAGCATTACTCTTCTTTAAATACGGTGTGAACCGCATTAGCATGGGTGTTCAGACCTTCAATGAGAAGCATTTGAAATTTCTTGGAAGAGCTCACACAAAACATGACATATATCATGGTATTAATGTGCTTAGAAATGCTACTATAAGTAATATCAACATTGATATGATCTTTAGCCTTCCAAATCAAACACTAGAAGAGTTACAAGAGGATCTTACGCTTGCACTAGAGCTTGATGTACCTCACATTAGTTACTACTCATTAATTTTTGAAGAAAAGACAAAACTATATCACTTGTATCTAAAAAACAAGGTAGAAATGCAATCAGAAGACAATGAAGCTGATATGTATAACACCGTTATAGATACGATATCTGGTAATAAATATGAACACTACGAAATTAGTAACTTTGCGAAACAAGGATTTCAATCGATGCACAACCGAGTCTACTGGGAAAACAAAGAATACCTAGGGCTTGGTAGTGGCTCTCATAGTTTATTTAAAGGAAAACGATTCTTTAATGAACGTAATGTATCCCGTTATATTGAGAAGTTAGAAGCATCTGAATTACCGAATCGTGAAGTTGAAGTTCTAGAACCATTACGAGAAGAAATGATTATGGGATTACGACTGATGAATGGTGTGAATTTAAAAGAAATCGAACTAAAATACAACCTCAATCTATTTGAGGAATATCCTGAGTTACAAACCTATATTGATCAAGGTATCTTACAATTAGAGGAACAGCAATTAAAGTTTACCAGAAGTGGATTACTACTAGGAAATCTAGTATTTAGTATCTTTTAAGGGGGCAATCATATGTTGAAGAGATTATTAAAAGAATTTGAGTATTATTTACGTGTTACAAAAAACCTAAGTCCAAATACAATTACATCGTATATCACAGATTTAACCGAGTACGCTGAATTCTTAGTAAAAAACTACGCAATAAAAGACCCAAACATCATCACAAAACAACACATACGTAATTTTATCGCAAGATTAAAACGAAAAGACAACACCGCATCAAGCATTAGCCGTAAAATGAGCGCAATTCGTAGTTTACATAAATTTTTCTTGCTTGAAAAATTAGTAGATACCAATGTATCCTTAGGTGTTTCACTTCCAAAAAAGGAAAAGAAACTACCAAGTGTACTGAGCGTTGAAGAAGTAGATGCACTAATGATTGCCGCTGACGGTGATGAACCACTAGAACTACGTAATAAAGCAATGTTAGAACTACTCTATGGAAGCGGACTACGCATTAGCGAGTTAATTGACCTTCGACTTGGTGATTTACACCTAAATATGGGCTTTATTAACGTCACTGGAAAAGGAAACAAAGAACGTATTATCCCAATTGGATTTGAAGGTGCGTACGCCGTTAAGCAGTATTTAGACAAAGGGAGACCACACCTTAAAAAAATTCCAGGTGATATTCTATTTGTAAATAGTAGAGGAAGCAACATATCACGTGTTGGCTTCTACAAAACACTTAAAAAACTGACGCAGCGTGCTGGTATTACCAAAGATGTAAGTCCACATACACTAAGGCACAGCTTTGCATCCCATTTATTAGAAAATGGCGTTGATTTACGAGTGGTACAAGAACTACTAGGTCATGAAGATATTTCAACGACTCAAATCTACACACATATCAACCGTAAACAACTTCAACAAGTATATGAAGAGTTTCACCCAAGAGCACAAAAAAGTGAAACCAAAGAGAATATGGAGGAATAACATGTATAAGCGAGTATTTTTAATCGTCATCGACAGCGTTGGTTGTGGTGAACTACCAGACGCAGCTAGTTTTGGTGACAAAGGAAGCAACACGATTAAACACATTGGCGAAGTCGCAGGACCAATTCATTTACCAAACATGCAAAAACTAGGATATGGTAATTTAACGGACATTAATGGTGTAGCGCCTACAAATTCACCAATTGGCTATGCAACAAAGATGGCTGAGATAAGTAATGGTAAAGATACGATGACAGGTCACTGGGAATTAATGGGGCTAAAAATTGTGGATCCATTTATTACCTTTACTGAGACAGGCTTCCCAAAAGAATTACTAGATCAACTCTCTCTAAAAACAGGGCGAAAGATTGTTGGAAATAAAAGCGCAAGTGGTACACACATCATCGAAGAATACGGTGAACACCAAATTAAAACTGGTGATTTAATCGTCTATACGAGCGCAGACAGTGTCCTTCAAATTGCCGCACATGAAAAATACATTGGATTAGATGAGTTATACAAAGCATGCGAAATTGCGAGAAAACTTACCATGAAAGAAGAATGGAAAGTTGGTAGAATTATCGCAAGACCATATATTGGTGAGAAAAAAGGTGCCTTCACCCGCACCGCTAACCGTCATGACTACGCTTTAAAACCATTTGATAAAACAGCACTTGTTTACTTAAAAGAAGCAGGATACGATGTCGTATCATTTGGTAAAATTAACGATATTTATGATACAGAAGGTATCACAGAAAGCTACAAACAAAAATCAAATAAACACGGTATGGAAAACTTCATTGCCTACATGGATAACGACTTTACTGGATTAGCTTATATTAACTTAGTTGATTTTGATGCCCTTTACGGACACCGCCGTAATCCTCATGGCTACAAAGATGCACTGGAAGAGTTTGATGTGCAACTAGGCACAGTACTTGAAAAGCTACAAGAGGGTGATTTAGTATTAATTACCGCAGACCATGGAAACGATCCAACCTATAAAGGAAGCGACCATACAAGAGAATATGTTCCACTACTAGCCTACAGTAAAAACATGAAAGGTGGAAGCCTACCAATTCGTGAATCATTTGCGGATATTGGCGCGACATTAAGTGAAAACTTCAACGTTCCAAATGCTGAGTATGGAGTAAGTTTCCTACAAGAAATAAAATAAAAAAACACGAACATTTTGTTCGTGTTTTATATAGCATTTAGTTTTTCTTTGTACATCGATTCAACATCTGATTTTGCCTTTCGAAGCAATTTATCATATTTCTTCGCCAAATCTTTCTTTTGTGATGTTAACCCTCTTGATGCAAAACGAATATACTTTTTATAAAGCTTAATCGTTTTTTTCACATCGGATTGAATTGTTTTACCAATTGGATCAAAGGTTGGTAACTTACCTGATACATAAGTAGTAACCGCTTTTAAATCCCCTTCATAAAGCCGTTTCTCTTTTTCGAATAAACCATCATAATCTTGATTAATATCCGTTTCATTACGATACACAGGATTTAAAAAGAGTGATTCGCGAATTTGCTCTAATTCTTTTTCTTGAATTAGTTTCGCTTTGAACAACATATCTTCAAGTGGTTTTAATGCACGTTCTTGCTCTTCATGGAATTCATCTATTTTTTCTTTATGAATACGTATTTTCTCTTTTTTTAGTGCTTTTTGCTCATCGATAAAATCATCCGATTCTGTCGATGTTACAGTTTCACTTAAAAATGCTTTTCTTTCCTCAATAATACGCGTTGGTTCAGAGATTTTTTCTTTATACAGAGCTTCGGCTTCTCTAATTGCTTTTTGAAGTCTCTCATCCGCATTACTAATTGCCTGATTATTAATTACCGGCATAATCCCTTTGGTTTCTTCGGTTTGATCGGTTTCAATAATTTGATCGTATTTCTCTTTTGTTGCTGCATACAATTGCTCAAATGATGAAATCGTTTGGCTTTTTAGAAGCGATGCTTCTTCAATCGCATCATCAGCACGTTTATTTGCATCATCAATCACTTTTTGGTAACGAATAATGTGTTGATCTTGATTTTGAACTTGATCAATCTCATCAATCATGTTTCCATATGTTGATTGTAATGCGTCAATTTTACCTTGTATCTCGCGATTATCCTTTTCATCTGTAAAGAGTAGAAGTTTATAGTTTAAGTCTTCTAATTTATCATCGAGTTCCTTTTGAATTTTTGATTTTTCATATTCGTAAGTATGTTTAAAGCGATCAATCTTTTTCGTTGCGTAATCTAGTTCTTGTCCTCTTGTTAAGTTAATGCTTTCAACACGTATCTCAAACTCGCTTTCAGCACATTTCATTTGCTGCTCCGCAAATAATAGCTGATTTTCAAGTGTCGTCTTAACAAAGGCGTCATTTACTTTTAATCCAAGGTTAATACGATTGATTTGATCTTCGGCAAGGGCACGTTCATTCTCATAGAGTGATTTTACTTTTACAAGTTGTAATTCGTGCTCTTTTTTTGCGATATCAATTAAGGATTCTTGGTAAATAATATCACTATTTGCCTCTTCCTTTACTTTTTCATTCATAATAACTGTTTCATTACGCTTTTTCAAAATTAATTTCTCAATACTTGATAATTCTTGATTGAGTTTAATGTCTTCAACTGCTTTTTTAACGCTCATTACTTGCTCTTGTTTCATTACTTCGTATGTATTAATATCAATTAGTAAGTTCGTTAAACGTTTGTGTTCCACTTCTTTAAGTGAGATAAGCAGTTCCTTAAACTGGCTAATAAGCTCAATTTCACGTAGTTCATTCGCCTGCATTACTTTTAGTTCTTCAATACGAAGATCTCGTTTAAATGACAGTAACTCTTTTGATAAAGTTAACTTCTCAGTTAGTAGCCCTTTTAAATGCTGGATGTGTTCTTTATTAATTGCTTGGTCGCCAACTAATGCATCGCGATCAGATTTGATTTTATACAGTATTTTAGCTTCTTCATATTTAATATTTTCAAGCGCTAGTTCATGCTCAAGTTTATTTAAATCTTGCACGTATTTCATTTCGGTATTTTTTTGCGTTGTAACGCTTTTTATCTTAGTTTTTTTCGTTAGAGAATCAAACTCTTTTTCAACTTTTTGTGTCGTTACACCTAGTTTTTGTGCTTCTAATTTATCAAGTTGCTTCATCAACTTAGTCATTTTGTTAAAGTTTGCTTTTTTCTCTGAATCAATGATTAAAAGACGAAGTCGCTTCATTTCATCTTGGCGCTCTTGTTCTTTTTGACGTTCTGCTTGCAGTGATTGCTTATCACGGTTTTCTAATTCTACTTTAATCGAGTTTTCATAGACAGTTAACTCATTACGAATTGTCTCCATTTGCTCGATATGTGACTCTTTTAGGTGTTCGATTGCAAGTTCTAATTCTTCGACTTTGTTCGCATGATCTATTTCGATTTTTGCGGAGATATTAATGTCATCATCAACATCAGTAAACGAAGAAGTAGAAGTAGCATTACGCGCTATATAAGACGCTATTTCATCATCAAAAGTGGTGCTAATCTTTGTTTCAATTTCTGTAATTTTTGCGTGAAGTTCTTTAAACTCGGTAATGCCAGCTACAAAGGTGCTTTTTCGATCAAAAAGATCCTTCATTAAGTTAATTACGTCGACTGAAAGAGTAATTTGTCTTTCAAATAACATATCATTACTGTCTTTGAGGATATTATGGTAGTGTGTTTCAAATCCGTACATCTTTTGAATTGAATCGAGTAGTGATGCATAAATCTCTTCTAAAAATTCAATTTTTTCTGATGCTTTTTCATTGTCAAAGAAACGAACTTCCTGTCGTGCTAAGAAGATGTTGTTCTCCGTATCAACCATTTCATTTAATTGCCTGATTGCTGTATCACGATCAATATCATCAATCGATACGTTTAAAGAACTAATTTCTTCATCGAGTTCGTTGATTCGACGTTTTGTTTCAGTAATGCGAGTGTTATTTTTCTTTTTCACTTCAAGATTTGCCTTTAATACTTGATCAACAAGTCCTTTTAAAATCGCAGATTCAGAAGCAATATCGCTCTCGATAATCGTCGAGATATCCTTGTTTGCTTTTGAAATTACTTTAGGAAGATTGGATTTATATACCTTTGCCATACTATTCCTCCTTTCCAGTCATTACGCGATTAATATCCAACAACTTTTTAAGCGTTTTTTGATGTTTGCTTTTTGACAATTCAAAGAGAGCATTACTAAAAATTGCATTATCCTCTTCAATTGCGTTGTTGTTTTCACGTTGTTTTCTCATATGTTCATCTTTAATTAACTTCAGTTTATCAAAGTAGAACTGAAGGTTATCTAATAAACGAGCATAACAATCTTGGAACTTCGTATTTACCGATTGTTCTAAGGTTGTCATTACTTGTTCACTAATGTCATTTAATTCTTCTAATCGATGACGTTTATCCGTCGATTCAGAATCAATAATATTTTGCGCATCACCAATTGATTCATCTAAACGAGGGCGCACAGTAAAGATATTATTTTCAAACTCTTTTGTTAATGTAACTAGTTCTTTATTAATATCCGCAACCATGCGTTCATGTTTTTCATTAATTTCAGCAATTCGTTTTTCAAGATTCGCATGTTGCGATACAAATGCTGTCTCTGTTTTTTGATTTGCATCATTAAACCTAGCTTCAGCAGTTTCCAAAGCTAAATTGTAAATACGTCGTTCATAATCCAGTATTTTTTCTGTTTCACTATCTTTTAATGCAAGTTTGTTTAGTGATTCACGATACTGTATCTCTAAATCACGTTTTTTTGCTTCAATACCTTCTTTTTGTTTGTTGATTTTCTCTATCTCACCTGATTTAATCGCCTCTAATTGCTCTTTGTATGGTCTAGAAAGTTCAGCTTTTTCTAACTCAATTTGTTTTACTTGAGCAATGGCCTCAGTTTTAAGCGTATTAATGTTTGCTTTGATTTCATTAACTAAAAGATCATGTTGTTCTTTGAACTCAGATCGTGTTTTTTCAATCTCTTCAATCTTTCGACGTAATACATCTTCAAAAGGTTTTAATGCGGTTGTCTGTTCTTGTGAAATAAGCGCTTTGGCTTTCTCCGCATTTAGTTCTGCATTCGTAACGATATCATTATCTGACTTTGTTAAGACGCTGTATAACTCTTTTACTTCGTCTAACACACCAGACTGTAATGATTGAAGTCCGCTATGTAATGTCGTTAAGACACTTGTAATATACTCAGCTACTGTGCCTTCTTTTTCCGCGTTGAAATTCCCAATTTGTTCTATACCTTTATAGATATCATTCGTAATTAAAGTTAGATTTTCTTTGCGATTGGTATCTAGTCTAGTACGTTGTTTTTCAAACTCCTGATGTACTTTTTGCAACTCTTTATTCAATTTACGGCTCTTTGAATCTTCCGTAGTAGAAGCGAGTTTGCTTTGTAGTGTACGGGTTTGAAGTTCATAAATAAACTGCAGTGCATCTTGCAGTGAATCATATACATTAGTGAGATACGTTTTGGACTTGTCAATCAACATCGAATCATTTGCAATAATCGCTTGCTTTTGCTCATCATTCATCGTTGGATCTTCTATATGCTTAATCATCCCAAGTATGAAGTCTTTAAACGTATCGTCATTTTGTGTGAAAACACGTAATCGATTATCGATTACTTGATTTGATTTTTGTAAACTCTTACGTGGTTCTCGTAGTTCGCGCTCTAATGCTTTATCAACTAACTTACTCTTAGCAGTAAATTCTTTTTCTAATTCTTTCTTTTGTTTTACAAACAGTTTCTCTTCTTGTTTAATTTGCTTATCAATTTGCGACAACTCTTTTTTCTCATGCGATTGTAATGCACTTATTTCTTCATCAAATTTCAAATTGTCTTCCACTAGAGATTGGTAAATAACCTCAATTTTATAATTTGATTCTAATTCAATATTTGCAATCTGATTGGTAAGTTCATTTGATAACAAAGCATTCTCGCGCAAAATATCAATTTCAGCGATATCTTTGTCATGATCCATGATTGCCTCTTCCGTTTCATAGTTACTCTTTAGCAACCCACGCTCAAGACGCACGGAATTATGACGTAATCTGGCAACTTCCTCCGCTTTATTAAACTTCAGTTTTACCTTTTCTACGTCTTTGTCATATTTTTCTTTGTTTTTGATATCTGTTATTAGCTTATTGTTGTCAATCATTTCCTTTTTAACTTGTTGTTCTTCAAGCAAAACTTCTTTTTCAACATTGGCATTCAACAGCTTCTGTTCATGATCTTGTTTAGCATACTTTATTTTGTAACGCTCGATAATTTCACTTTTTTCAACTTCCACGCGGATGTTGTTTACTTCGATCTCTTTTAGAGGTTCTGCAGTATCCAAGTACTTATTAATTTCATCTATTTCACTATTGATTTGTCCTAGTCGTTCGATAGTACGTTGATTGGCTTCTAAAATCGCTAACTTAAATCCATTAAACGTATCATTAAATGTTTTATAGTACTCATTTTTAAGTGTTTCATGCTTTTCTAAGTATTCACTATGTGCAAACTCTGAGTTATTTAAATCAGATAGTAATTTAAAGTTTAATTTTTTAAAGTGGTCTCCTGTTTCTTTTAACTCAGCTTGGTCGCTAACTAAAAATACTTCAAGTTTATCATAGTTAAGTAATTCTAGTTTTTTAGCGTGTTTTAACTCCGTAATTTCATGTTCAAGTAATGCGATCTGCTCATTCAAAATAGCCTCTTCGTAACGAATAGTAGTAGCAGCTCGTTGTTCAAAGATTGCGAGTTTCATATCAATACTCTTACGTAATTTTGGTGGAATCTCTTCATCAGTTTCAAGCGATGCATTTAGTTTTTCTAAATTAATGTCTCGATCTTTTATTATTAATTCTTTACGTTCAGAAAAATCAGTTGTTAATGAACTGATGTTTTCTTGTATGAGTTGAATAAACGAATCGTATTTATCTGAAAGAGCTTGTTTAAGCTCCTCAACGTATGCTCTTGATTTTTTTATGATGACATTCGCATCTCTTTTTACTTGCGTAATTGCCTTTGTATAATCTTTTTGTTTTTCTACGTTCTCAACTTTTACTTCCTCTTTACGCTCTTCATTTGCCTTAATGAAGTCCTCTAGTTCTTGATCCAATATTTTCGACGAATTGATCTTAAAGTTTTCTATTTCGTTGATTTTTGCATCTACAAGTTCCTGATACTTACTCAAATGTTCTTCGTGTCGTTTTACATTTTTAATGTAGTTTTCGTTATACATTGAAAGTTTCTCCGTATACGATTGAACACTTATGTCGTATTTACGCTGAATTGCTTCTAAATCTTTCCCTTCAGCTATTTTCATATCCGCTACTAACTCATCAATCTCAGTTAGTAAAATGTTGTTTGCCTGTTCTTGTGCAAGTTTAAACTCATCGAACTTCGCCTTTAATTTTTGATCGATATTAACATATTTTTTTAGTTTATTTTCAGCTGCTTTAGAAATCCTTTGATCTCTTAATATAGCCTTTTCTGATAATTCTTTTAATTTCTTTTGAGACTTCTTTTCCTTTGACAAAAAGTCTTTGTGATTATCCAAAGACTTCTTTTCATGATTTCGATTTAATGTATCTATTTTCTTTCTGATTGGTGCAAGTTTTTTGTTGAATTCAATTTCCATGTCAAATGAAGCAATATCAAAACTTTTAAGTCCAGTTTTCTTCATAACTATGCACCTCCAAATGTTATTATTAAGCCATTTACTTAGATAATTTTATCACAATAAGTCAATTTTTACAATATAATAAATATATTATATATAAGATTTAATTATATTTTAATTTTCTTTTTGTGTTTAAGTGCGTTTATAGTATAATTTGAATGAGGTGTTTATTATGGAAGAACGTGTATTTACAGACAAAAACCTAGAAGAAGATTTTGAAAGTCATTCACTACGACCTAAATTTTTGCATGAGTACATTGGTCAAACAAAAGTAAAAGAAATGATGAACATATTTATTAAGGCTGCTAAAGGTCGTAATGAAGCGCTTGATCATGTTTTATTATACGGGCCACCTGGCCTAGGTAAAACCACTCTGGCAAATATCATTGCAAATGAAATTGGTGTGAACATTAAAGTAACAAGTGGTCCATCAATTGAACGTAGTGGTGATTTAGCTGTTATATTAACCAGTTTAGAACCTGGTGACATCCTGTTTATCGATGAAATTCATCGATTACCACGTGTCGTAGAAGAAATTTTGTATCCAGCAATGGAGGATTTTGTAATTGATATCATTGTTGGTAGAGATGCAACAAGTAAATCAATCCGAGTTGATTTACCTCCCTTTACACTGGTAGGTGCAACAACCCGTTTTGGTGACTTAAGTGCTCCCCTTCGTGATCGCTTTGGTGTAGTACATAAACTTGAATATTATACTGATCCTGAGTTAAAAGAAATCTGCTCTAGAACGGCAGGTATTTTTGAAACAGAAATTCATGAAGATGCGACGTTTGAAATTGCAAGAAGAAGTAGGGGTACACCACGTATCACAAACCGTCTTTTTAGAAGAGTACGTGACTTTGCCGATGTATTAAACGATGGTGTTATTAGTATGGGTATGTGCAAATTAGCACTTGATAAATTACATATAGATGCAATTGGTCTTGATTCAAAAGACTATGACTATTTACTTGGAATCATCGATGGCTTTAATGGTGGTCCAGTTGGACTTGAGAGTCTTGCTGCTTCCATTGGTGAAGAACCAACCACAATTGAAGATGTTTATGAACCATTTTTATTACAAAAAGGGTTTATAAAACGAACTCCACGTGGGAGAGTTGCAACTGAAAAAGCATTTAAACATTTGAAAAAAACACATAATACGAGGTTGTTTTAATGAAAGTAAAAGATTTTGATTACCAATTACCAGAGGAATTAATAGCGCAAACTCCTCTAAAAAACCGTAGTGCTTCAAGACTACTTGTACTACATAAAAAAGATGGTCATATTAAACATGACCATTTTCAGAATATTATTGATTACTTACAAAAGGGAGATGTATTAGTCCTGAATGATACTTCTGTAATTCCAGCGCGTTTATTTGGGATAAAAGAAGATACACTTGCTGCAATTGAAATTCTACTTCTTAAGCAATTAGAAAATGATACGTGGCAATGTCTTGTAAAAAAAGCGCGTAAAATAAAGGTTGGAACAGTAATCTCTTTTGGAGAAGGACTTTTAAAAGCGACGTGCATAAGAGTTTTAGATGAAGGATTACGCGAATTTAGATTTTCATACGATGGTGTTTTTTACGAAATTCTAGATCAATTAGGAGAAATGCCTTTACCTCCTTATATTCATGAAAAACTAATTGACCAAGATAGATATCAAACAGTCTATAATAAGTATAAAGGGAGTGCAGCTGCTCCAACAGCTGGGCTTCATTTTACAACTGAATTACTGCAAAAGATTCACAATAAGGGAGTACAAATAACCTATGTAACACTGCATGTAGGATTAGGAACATTTCGCCCGGTACAAGTGGAAGATATTAATCAACACACAATGCATTCAGAATACTACCAAATGACAAAAGAAACAGCGGATATGTTACTTGCTGCTAAAAAAGAGCACAGACGAATTATTGCAGTTGGAACAACATCACTAAGAACACTTGAAACGATTGCATCAGAAAAACAAGGCTTTAGAGAAACGAGTGGATATAGTGAGATATTCATTTATCCAGGATATAAATTTAAGGCAATTGATGCCCTAATAACGAATTTTCACTTGCCAAAATCGACACTGATTATGCTCGTTAGTGCACTCGCTGGCAAAGAAAACATTATGAATGCCTATCAAGAGGCAATCAATGAGAAATACCGATTCTTTAGTTTTGGAGACTCAATGTTTATAACGGAGGGATAACATGAGTAAATTTGAAGAAATGTGGAGAAACAAGATTTTAACAAACACAGAAAAATATACGTCAAAGGAACTTAAAGACGTTATTAAGCAACTTTCAATCGAAGATGAAGTATTATACTCAAAAGTACTTATCAAAGCATTAAAAGAAGCTACAATCGATGAAAAGATTGCCAAAATATTCTGTAAATCAGCTTGTCATATGCCGCATGAAAAACTCGAAAGAGCAAAACAAGCATATGAAGTACGTCAATCTATCGAAGACGCAAGAGCTGTGCTAGAAGAAGATTTTAAGCGGGATATTAAACAATATAAAAACCTAACTGATAGGCAAGTAGAAGATATTATTGAAAGAGGCTGGGGCTCTGCTGGTATGTATAAAGATGGTAAAATCATTGCTACTAAAATACCTTCATTATTCCATGAGTATTTTAACGAGCAAGACAAAACCAAACGAAAATACTATTATTGCCATTGCCCAAGAATCAGACGTAATCTACTAAAAGAAGCAGATATCGATTCCATTTACTGTAACTGCGGTGGTGGTTTCTACGAAGATATCTGGCACTATATTACAGGAAAGGAAATTGACATTAAAGTGCTTAAAAACCTATTTGATGGTGATGAAGTATGTCAATTTAGTATAAAAATACATGGATAAACTAAAAAAACGAATACAAGAAGAAGCAAAAATCATTAAAGGACGAATTATCAAAGTAGATCACTTTATCAATCACATGGTTGATACTGAGCTCTTATTTGAAATGGGAAAAGAGTTTGCAGACAAGTTTCCAAATGCTACAAAGATACTAACAATCGAAGCATCAGGAATTGCTGTTGCCGTTGCAACCTCATATCATCTAAATAATATTCCAGTTGTATTTGGACGTAAAACAAAACCGGGTAACATCGATTTTAACCTTTATACAAGCGAAGTATTCTCATTTACAAAAGAAGTAACAAACAGTATTGTCGCAAACAAAGAATACTTAAAACGAGATGATAATGTACTAATTTTAGATGACTTTTTGGCAACTGGTAATGCAGCACTTGGATTGATTGATATTTGCCACCAAGCAGGAGCAAATATTATTGGTGCTGGTTTTATTATCGAAAAGGGATTTCAATTTGGTAGGGATCGAATTGTGAATAAAGGCATTTCAGTCTATTCTCTAGCTAACATTGCATCTATTAAGCATAAAGAAATTCAGTTTAATGGGAACTAATTTATAAAAATTATTATAAATACGATTATTTTTCTTTAAATAAGAGAATTATGATATAATTATTTTAACGTGAAAAAATTACATAAATTGGAAGGAGAAATACGATGGCTTTTTGTAAGAAGTGTGGAACAGAATTAGAATTAGGCGCTACACAATGTGAAAAATGTGGAACTCCAGTTCAAACGAATCGAGTATCTGTAAATGATCAAGGTGGATTTTTGTGGGGATTATTAGGTTTTTGTATTCCATTAGTTGGATTAATCTTATTCCTTATCTGGAAAGACGAAAAACCAAACACTGCTAAGAGTTTAATTACTGGTGCAGCAATTGGATTTGCACTTGGTTTACTTGGTGGTATCTTTAACGCATTTGCATTAGCAGCAGCAATGTAAGAAAAAATAAAAACAGGATGAATAATCCTGTCTTTATATTAAAAGGGGGAAATTATGGCTTATTGTCAAAAATGTGGTAACGAAATTGATGAGTTTGCAATTCAATGTGAAAAATGTGGCAATCCAGTTGCTTCATCAAAACCAAGAGTAATTGATGAAGGTGGATTCTTATGGGGTCTTTTAGGATTCTGTGTACCTGTTGTAGGACTAATTTTATACTTAATTTGGAAATATGAACGTCCAAATACTGCACTAGCAGCTGGTAGAGGTGCATTAATTGGTGTAGTTGGTATGGTCCTATTTTACATTCTTTATTTTATTTTTATATTTACGTATTTAGCGTAATTAGTTAGGAGTATATATATGGCTTATTGTCAAAAATGTGGTAATGAAAAGGAATATCCTTACGGTAAATGTCCAACGTGTGGACATATGCCGACTCATCCTGATCAACAACGCAAAATGGTCGTAGATGAAGGTGGGTTTTTATGGGGACTACTTGGTTTTTGTGTTCCTGTAGTTGGATTATTACTTTATTTAATTTGGAAAGATGAGAGACCAAATACAGCGCTTGCTGCTGGTAAAGGTGCTCTAGCCTACGTTATTTTAACTATTGTAGGTACGATTCTTTATTTCATTTTTATCTTTATTTTTATAGGAGTATCAGGTGCATTATAATCTGAGGTGATTGTATGTATTGCGTGTATTGCGGAAGATCTGAAAAAGAACATTGTATTCATCAAAAAGAAGTGAGTAGATTAGAAGTTATTCTACTCTTCTTTTTTGTAATGGCAACCGCTGCTATTGTCAATGTAGTTATCTTTAAGCAAAATCCAAAAATCTCAGCATTTAATGTGTTACAATCTGGAAGCATTAGTTTATCGATTATCATATCGACCCTATTGATTCTATATTATACAATTAAAAAGAACTATATATCCGTTTTCTTTGGTTGTCACCAGAAGAAGAGTCGTTCGTTACATCTAAAAAAGAAACACTTTGTGCTTTGCGCTAGGTGCACAGGTATTGTACTTGGTATTTACGGTGGTATCTTGTTTTCATTTTTACCACTTCACTACCTCTATTACCTCATTCTAGCAATCCCACTAATGATTGATGGAATAAGGCAGGCAAAGACGTCTTATACAAGCACAAATACAAAACGACTTATAACCGGGTTTCTATTTGGACCAGCACTAGCCGTATTATTTGGATTATTTCACTATTTACTACTATATATTGCATTACAATTCGTTTAAAAAAGACCGCAAATGCGGTCTATTTTTTTGGTCGTAATCTAGCTGTGAAATGTCGTAGCACAGGCGGTTCATAATCGAATGTTAATCCTCGTAGTTCTTCTCTGTGTTTGAATACTTCAATAACTGCTTCAGCAACTACATCTAAATGTTTATATGTATACGTTCTTCTTGGAATCGTTAATCGCATCAACTCAAGCGGTGACTCCAAGTTTTCCTTTGTATCTGGATCTCTACCTAGTAAGAAACTACCAATTTCTACCGGTCTTACACCAGCCTCTAAATAGACAGCATTACTTACCGCTTGCGCTGGAAACTCATCAAAAGGAATGTGAGGAGCAAACTTCTTACAATCGACGAATACTGCATGCCCACCTGTTGGATACTGAATTGGTACTCCACCTTCACGGAGTTTATCACCTAAGTATCTTACTTGATCAAGTCGATGTTCTAGGTAGTCTTCTTCAAGCGCCTCAGTTAAGCCAACTGCTAAGGCTTCCATGTCTCTACCAGTTAACCCTCCATACGTTGGGAATCCTTCCATAGGAACGATATATGTGCGGCATTTATTATATAATTCTTCATCTTCTTTAATTGCAATGATTCCACCAATATTACTAATTCCATCTTTTTTAGCACTCATTAAAAATACATCTGCTAAATCAAATGCTTCTTGAGCAATCTCCAAGATTGATTTCTCTTGGTACCCATCTTCACGCATCTTCACAAAATAGGCATTTTCAGCATACCTAGCACCATCAATGATAACGCGAAGTCCATGCTTGTCCGCAATCTTTCTTACAGCATGCATATTTTCCATACTAACAGGTTGCCCTCCTGCACTATTGTTTGTAATTGTCATAATAATTCCAGCAATGTTTTCTTTGCCTTTTTTAACTATTAGTCTTTCTAAGTTATCTAAATCAAAATTCCCTTTAAAAGGGTGATAATTTTCTGTATCAAAACATTCTTTAACAACACAATCAATCGCTCTTGCACCAGCAAGTTCAACATGTGCTCTTGTTGTATCAAAATGCATGTTTGAAATAAAGAATAACCCATCACGATCAACAAGCTGTGGAAATACTACTTGCTCAGCTCCTCTACCTTGATGCGCTGGTATTACATAGTTATACTTTGTTATATTCTTTACAACTTCTTCAAACTTATAGAAACTTTTACTCCCTGCATACGCTTCATCACCAGTCATTAACGCTGCCCATTGATACTGACTCATCGCCCCAGTTCCTGAATCGGTTAATAAATCAATATAGACATCTTCACTACGTAATGAAAACGGATTGTACCCAGCTTTCTTTAAATATACTTCACGTTCTGTTCTTGTTGTCATTTTAATAGGCTCAACCATTTTAATTCGATAAGGAGGAGCCGCATATTTCTTCTTCATATAATACCTCCAAGTAATCATAATTCGACTTTATCATAACGTATTATATAGTAAAATGATAGCGTTTACAATAGTGAATACCAAATATTTATTATTAATAATAAAAAAAGAATCTAGAACAATCTAGATCCTCTGTCTTCATAAAATAAAAATCCCCATAAATACCCAAAGAATGAAGCAATACCACCCCAAAATACAAAGTAATAAAAGTGTCCCAGATTATAGATCCAAGTAAGAGGTGTCCCTGCAATCGCAGGTTCAATTGTATAAAAGAAATTTACCTCACTTGGATTAGCTGCGGTATTACTGAGGAAATATCCTGCAATGTAAAACGTAATCGTTATACCAAAGAAATACCAAAAATCCTTTTTCACAAGTTTAAATCCTAAAACACGAATAAAGTAAAACGGGATTAATACAATCAATATGTGACGATACACATAGCTATATAAGTAGAAGTATCGAGGTCCTTCTAAAATATTTGGCACAAAGATCGATAAAATCGCCCCCCAGCCATATAATGCAGTTACTTTGAATAAGACCTTGCTTTTTGTTAGTAACGCGATAGAACCTAAGATAACGGCCCATCCACACGTTGCGATAGGTAAATACTCATGCCATGTCATTGAATGAGTATACGCGTAGATCCAAATTGGAATATTTGTCGCAAACATCGTTATCGCAAAACCAACCCGAACAATTGGCTCGTATCGTTTTCCCTGAAGTTTAGGCAAATACACAATCAACCCAACTAACACACCTAAACTAATAATCGCAACAGCAATATGCGTAAAAGAAAAAAGAATAAACTCATCTGGTCCACCTGGTGGAATACGATAGAAAAATTCATTAAACATATCTTCACCTCAAGCATACATTTTCTATTTGTTATAGTATAATTATAGCACAGAGGTGATTTGATGTCGAGAATGAAGACCTGTAATCATTGTGGACACATATCAAAGGCAAAGGAAGCAGTTTGTGATGCCTGCGGTAGACCATTTACGAAGCAGAAGAAAATAAAACCAACAACATTTGAAAATAACATGATTGATAATCAAGATAACGCAGCTAAAAGGCGACATTCAAAGCCAAATATAAACGTTGATTTTGGAGACTTTAAACTGAAACACGATTTCAGTTTTCCACTATTAATCTTTTTATTAATTATTGGCTTTTGGCCAGGTATCATTTACCTTGCACTTAACATAGAAAAGAAATAACTAAGGGGGAAAAGGGATGTTTAAATCAAGAACACATAAAGAGCAGGCTATTTTAATTGAAAAGAAAAACGTACTAAGCTCTTTAAAACCAACTACTGGAATGAAACTATTTCGCATGAAATATGGAATGCACGACTACCATAATGATAAACCAGCGAAGAAAAAACGATTCTACAGGCTAGATTTTATGACTGAAAAAGGCAAACGATCATTTGATGTTCATGTTGCGGATTACGCAAACATTGAAATCGATGAACTTGGTACACTAACTACAAAAGGTAGGCACTTTATTTCGTTTGAAAAAGAAAAAATCGCCACGAAGAAGGATGTAGCGCAATTAGGATGGAATTAAAAAAAGCACAATTTAAAGTGTTACAATAAAAACGGACAGTAAAAAAGAGACTATGATAGAAT
>CAZZAP010000034.1:0-18597 GCA_964652375.1 uncultured Candidatus Izemoplasmatales bacterium | reverse complement strand
AATTGAGCATTAGAAAAGCCTGCGATTTCTCACAGACTTTTTCAGTAAGCTCTATTTATAGCGCTTTTTTTATAGTTTATTAATGATTTTATATAGTAAGTTTAGTGCTTCAATTGGTGTTAACTCATCAACTGATACAGCTTTTAGTTCTTTGATTACTTCATTTTCTTCTGGTTCTTCTTCTGTGATGTACTCATCAAAGTTAAACAATGTGATATTGACATCATCACTTAATTTTTGATGGTTTCTTTCTAAGTCATTTAAAATCATTTTTGAACGCTCAATTAAGCCTTTTGGTAGTTCAGCGAGGCTTGCGACATTAATCCCGTATGATTTGTCTGTTGGTCCATCTCTTACTTTGTGCATGAAAATGATTTTTCCTTGTTCATCTTTTGCGCTAACATGAACATTTTTTAATCGTGATAGACTTTTGTCTAAATCTGTTAGTTCATGATAGTGGGTACTAAAGAATGTAATGCATTTTATTTTTTCATGAATGTATTCAATGATTGCTTGTGCAAGTGCCATTCCATCATAAGTCGCGGTCCCTCTTCCTATTTCATCAAATAGGATAAGTGATTGCTCAGTAGCGTGTTTGATTGCATTATTTGCATCGAGCATTTCAACCATAAATGTTGATTTACCACTTACTAAATCATCCGCTGCACCAATGCGTGTAAAGATGGCATCAAATACTGGTAGTTTTGCAGCTGAAGCTGGTACAAACGATCCGATCTGAGCCAATATAACTGTTAATGCCATTTGTCTCATGTAGGTGGATTTACCACTCATATTTGGACCAGTAATTAATAGCATATCAGTTTCATTATCTAAAAGGATGTCATTTGGTACAAATTCTTCATCCGTTAATACTTTTTCAACAACCGGATGTCTTGAATCAATGATTTCAACTTCTTGGTTGGTTGTGATTAAAGGTCTCGTCAGATTTAGTTCCTCACTAATTAGGCTTAATGCTATCATCATATCAACTTCACTAATGATGTTGGCATTTTTTTGAATAATTGAAATCTGCTCTTTTGCTTTATCGCGTAGTTCTAAGAAAAGTTCATATTCTAGATTAACGCTTTTCTCTTCACTTGTTAAAATAATTGTTTCTTTTTCTTTTAACTCTTCTGTTATGTATCGCTCACTATTTGATAGTGTTTGTTTTCTTGTATAGCCAAATTCGTCTTTTACGTTGTTTATTTGACCTTTTGGTATTTCAATATAGTATCCAAATACTCTATTGTAGCCAATTTTTAACTTTTTAATTCCGGTTCTTTCTCGTTCTATTTCCTCTAATTCTTTAAGCCAATTTTTCAGGTTTAATGCGGCATTTTTTATTTCATCAAGATCTTTGTTGTAGCCTTCTTTAATCATTCTACCTTCTTTAATTGATAATGGTGGATCTTCTACAATTGCGGTTTCTAGTAGTTGGTAGAAATCGGTAAGCGGATTTAATGAATTACTTAAAAAGTTTGTATGTTCATTTTGTAATTCAAGTAATTTTTCTTTTAGTGTTGGAATAATACTTAAACTACGACGTAATTGTACTAAATCCTTGGCGTTTGTATTTCCATACGAAATACGACCCACGATACGTTCTAAATCATAGACGCTTTTAAGTAACTCGTTCATTTCACCTTTTACGATGAATTCTTTGTTTAATGAATCAATGGTATTATACCTTGTCTCAATTACATCTTTGTTTACAAGCGGACGTAAAATTTGACGTTTTAAATACCTGCTTCCCATTGCTGTTTCACATTTATCTATTAGCCAAAACAGGCTACCTATGCGGTTGTTTTGTCTAAGTGTTTCTGTTAATTCTAAGTTTCGGATTGTATTTGAATCCATCTTTAAGTATGAACTAGCTTCAAGTAGTTCAACTTGCTTCAGGTGCATTAATTCACGTTTTTGGGTTTTGATTATGTAGTTTAATAATCGTTTGAATGTCTTTTTTTCTTCTTTTGTAGGTAAATGTTTATATAGATGATCAAAGACACTAGATACATCCGTATTATTGTGAATTGATACAAGAATACCTTCGCTTGTGATATAGCGCTCTAAGTGTTTTTCATCAAACACGTTTGATATGACGATTTCTTTTGGTGAAATTTGGAGTAACTCGTTCATTAATATATTTAAGTCCTTTGGTACAACGAGTGAGTATGTATCCCCAGTTGATAGGTCTAAGTAACTAATCGTATAGTTTTCAATGTTAATACCGATTGCTGCTAGGTATGCTATTTCATCAGATGTGTTTTCCATATATGTGCCAGGTGTGATTAACCGAACGACATCTCGTTTTACAATCCCTTTTGATTTTGAAGGATCTTCTACTTGTTCGCAAATTGCAACTTTATAACCTTTCTTAATTAATCGTTCAATATACGACTGTGCAGAGTGGTGTGGAACACCACACATTGGTACACGTTCTTTCGCTCCTGCGTCTCTAGCGGTCAATTGAATTTCTAATTCTCTTGATGCAAGATATGCATCTGTAAAAAACATTTCATAAAAGTCACCTAATCTAAAAAAGACTATAGCATCGTTATAGTCTTCTTTTATAGTTAAATATTGTCTCATCATTGGAGTATATTGTGACTTATCAATAGTACTCATAGTATCACCTATCTATAAAAAATTTGTGAATGCGAAGTATCCCGCTGCTCCTACGACCACTATTAAAATAAATGCAAATAACAGTTTACGACTTCGTTTGCGTTTAGCATCACTTACTCGTTCTGAAATCTCCGTAAATTTTAAATTGTATAAATATTCTTCAATGTTCATACCAGCAAATACATTCAGTGAATTCGTATATTTCGGAACTTCTTCAGAAGGCATCTTAATTATTATATATTCTATCATGTCTGACTTCTTAAGTTCAATTGAAACATTCACTTTTCTACGTTTTGCATAACGTTCAATTTCCAAAATTGACTTTTTCGAAATCTCTTCACGTTTTGCATCATCGAATCCTAGTTTAATTGATACGATATCAATCAATTGTTTCTTATTGATCCTACGTGGAATTTCTACACCGTACATTCTTCCTAAATCTCTGATTTCAGTTAACGTTGTAGCATTTGATAATACTTCTTTTGCTTCTTCCATTTCAGTACCATCAAAGTACCCTACTGGTTCAAAGTAAACTTCATCAAAGTTTCTTTTTAACTCCTCATATGTTTCTTGAGGTTGCCTTGAGTATTTCATTGTTAGATTTTGCAATTTTACAAACTCTAAGTTGTTAATTCCAAGTTCCGTACGATTTCGAACGATGATGTCCCAAAAATCTTTTTTGTACTCATCAACATTTATCTTAAGTTGGTATCCAGCTGCAAGTTTTTCTAACTGGAATATGGTAAATTTATCAAACCATTTTAATCGATGTTTCATTTCATCAGAGAATTTATCTGAGCTCTCCGCGTTAGCAATAATTGGAGCGATATTTTTTCTGATTAATGCTTTATGCAAGTAATTTGGTAAATAAATCTCTTTATTCTTAAGATATTTCACGATTTCATCCGAAGGAATCACTGTGAACCCTTGTACCAATTTTGATATTTTAACCTTTTTCGAATACAAGAAAATGAAATCTTCTTGTTTTTGCTTTTTCCCTGCCATTAAATCAACTCCTAACTAATTTTATACCAGTCTAACCTTATTATATATCATACTGAAATATTAATCAATAGGAAATTGCTTGATTAAGGCATTTCCCACTAAAATATAAAAAAAGAAACTTGAGATAACTTACTCAAGTTCTTTATTTATTTCAGTTGTTATAATTGCTTGTATTGCTTGTAAATCATCGTTTATGATTGATTGTAGTTCTAAATATTCTTCAATAACGATGTTGTGTAGCAATGTATTTTTGTGTGTTTCATAATCGTGTTTAAGTATTTCATAATTACTTCGTTTGAATTCTTTTGCGTTTACCATTTGTTTCTGTTTTTCAAGCATATCTTGGTAATCTTTTTGAAGTTTTTCATTAGAGTCTATTATTGATTCTAACTCTTTATATCGCTTTACTAAAGGGTTATTCCTTATTTCATCAATCAGTAAGTTTATTTTACTCAACTAACTCACCTTTTAAGAACCAGGTTTTAGCCTCAGTAATTTCTACATTGACAATTTGTCCGATATACGTCTTGTTTCCTCTAAAGTTTACCAATTTATTGTTTTCTGTATAGCCAGCTAATACGGCATCATCGTTCTTACTTACACCATCTACTAGTACTTGAACGGTCTTTCCTTCAAATCGTTGGTTACCTAATAGGTATCCCTTATTCACAAGTTCATTCAATCGATACAAACGATTCTTTTTCTCTTCTAACGTAAGATCATCTTCGTATTTCGCAGCAGGTGTTCCTTCTCTTGGTGAGTATACAAAGGTAAATGCGCCTTCAAACTTACAAGCTTCTACTAATTCAAGAGTGTTTTGAAACTGTTCTTCTGTTTCTCCTGGGAAACCAACGATTATATCAGTCGTAAGTGATACATTCGGTATGTTATCATAAATCCATTCAACTAGTTTCATGTAGGATTCTTTTGTGTATTTACGGTTCATCTTCTTTAATACATCATTATTTCCAGATTGTACTGGTAAATGAATGTATGGCATTAGGTTTCCACCCTTAGAAAGAACCTGGACTGTTTCTAAATCAAAGTCTTTTGGATGAGATGTGGTAAAACGAACTCTAGCGATATCCATTTGATGTAAGTCTGATAGTAAATCTTTAAATGTATAGTCTTGGTCTGTAAAGTCTCTTCCATAACTATTTACGTTTTGTCCTAATAATGTTATTTCCTGATATCCATCATTAATCAGCTCTTGTACTTCTTTTAAGATATGATCCTTATTTCTACTACGTTCTTTACCTCTTGTATAAGGAACGATACAATACGTACAGAACTCATCGCATCCATACATTATGTTAACCCATGCTTTTTTGCTATTTTCTCTGATTTTTGGCATATTTTCCACAATTGAACCCTCTTCAGAGAACACTTCGATGACACGTTCTTTTGAAAGTACTACAGTCTCAAGATATTCGGGTAATTTATAGATATTATGTGTCCCAAATACCAAATCCACGTATTGGAACTTCTTTAAAATGCGTTCTACTACTTTTTCTTCTTGTGGCATACATCCACAAACACCTAAGATCAACTCAGGATTGTTTTTTTTGTATTGTTTTAGTCTACCTAATTCACCAAATACACGATTTTCTGCATTTTCTCTAACGGCACATGTATTTAATAAAATCATGTCAGCGTGTTCAAGTGTTTCTGATTGAGTAAATTCAAGCGCTTCTAAAATCCCGCGTAATTTTTCTGAATCAGCTTCATTTCCTTGACACCCATAGGTTTCGATTTTATAGGTTTTACCCTTCCCAAATCCTTCCATATTATAATACTTCGAAAAATCGATAACAGCAGTCTCACTACTTCTTCTTTTTCGTGCATCTTTAATGGATGGTTTGATAAAATATTTACTGTAATCTTTTGCCATATATATCACCTTTTTATAGTATACATTATTAATGTATCTGATACAAACAAAATGAATAGGGTTATCCTATTCATAGATGTTTATACTTTTTATTTTGTTTAAATCTGTATCTAGTAACAGTGCATTAAATTGTAATTTTTCCCCCAGATCTTCTTTCAATCTTTGAGGCATTCCAGTTAAAAATTTATTGATAATGATTGATTTTTCTGATCCTAATATTCCGTATTTGGAACCTGTCATTCCGATATCTGTAATGTACATTGTCCCTTTGGGAAATACCATTGCGTCTGCGGTTGGAACGTGTGTATGTGTTCCTACTACGGCATTGACCCTTCCATCTAGGTATTGGGCAAATGCAATCTTTTCACTTGTTGCTTCTGCATGAAAATCAACAAAGATATAATCGCTTTCTAGCGAGTCCAATATCTCATCCATTAATAGAAATGGATTTTTTAGTGGATCTCCCATAAATATACGTCCCATCATGTTAATTACCGTAACTTTCTTACCGTTAAAGTTAATGGTTTGCATTCCTTTTCCAGGAACACCTTCACCATAATTCATAGGTCTAATGATATTAAGGGAATCAAACTGGTCAAGTATCTCTCTTTTTGAAAATGCATGGTTTCCAAGTGTTACAATATGAACACCTAGACTCATAAATTCTTTGTAGATTTTTTCATTGATCCCAAATCCTTTGTCTGCATTTTCACCATTTAAAAAAATCAAATGTGGTTTGTGATCTTGTTTCATTTGTGGTAAATATTTTTTTAGGGCATCCATCCCTCTTGTTCCAACAACATCACCGATAAATAAGACTTTCATTTTCTCAACTCTTTTCTAGTAAATCAAAATATCCATTTCTTACGTAATGGTTCTCGTAATCCCAAAACATGTTTTCTTTCACAAGGTTTCTAATTTCATCCATAGCAAAGTACTCACACTTACTTACTTCATTATAATCTAGTTTTAAATCAGATAAAAGAACATTTTCTTCTACTAAGTACAAATCTGTTATGTAGTTTGAGTAATCACTTTGAACATAATACCTTTGTACGAGTTTCATTTGCTCTTTTGTGAATTGAATTCCGATTTCTTCTTCTGTTTCTCTTAGTGCACCAGTTATTGAATCTTCACCAGTGGTAACTGCACCACCGGTAGCTGCATATTGACCAGGCACTGAATCTGTTGCTTTATTTCGCTTCTGAACAAGATACTTTCCCTCGTTATTTCGAATCCAAATATGAACGACTAAATGATATTCATCTTCGGGTGTTTTTGTTCCTCTTGGGATAGTATTCCCTGTTCTATTTCCACTACTGTCGTATAAGTCAAATATTTCCATATTACCACCCTTAAAAAGTAAAGCCTTCCAGTGGAAGGCTTTTATTTTGCAACGTCTTGAGCTCTTGTTTCTCTAATAACAGTAACTTTGATAGTTCCTGGATAAGAAAGCTCTTCTTCAATTTGTTCTTTGATGTCACGTGCGATTTTGTATGCCATAGTGTCATCTACTTTGTCAGGTTCTACAATAACGCGTACTTCACGTCCTGCTTGAATTGCATAAGCTGATTCAACACCTTCAATTTTTGTTGAAATTTGTTCAAGTTGTTCAAGGCGTTTTACATATGAATCTAGTGATTCACTTCTAGCACCAGGTCTTGCTGCGCTTAATGCGTCAGAAGCTGCTACTAATACAGCGATGATTGTTTTTGCCTCAACTTCACCATGATGTGATTGAATTGCATCAATTACTTCGAATGGTTCTTTATAACGATTAGCTAGGTTAATTCCTATTTCAACGTGTGATCCTTCCATTTCATGATCCACTGCTTTACCAATGTCATGTAATAATCCAGCACGTTTTGCTAAGATTTCGTCTTCTCCAATTTCCGCAGCTAGTTTACCAGCTAGGAATGCACATTCAATTGAATGTCTTAATACGTTTTGTCCATATGATGTTCTAAAGTGTAATCTTCCAAGAAGTTTTACAATATCAGGATGGACTCTACCGATTCCAACTTCAAATACTGCTTCTTCACCTTTATCTCGGATAAAGCGATCTACTTCTTCTCTTGTTTTTTCTACGATTTCTTCAATTCTACCTGGATGGATACGTCCATCAGATACTAATGATTCAATTGTTTTTTTAGCGATTTCTCTTCGTATTGGATCAAATCCACTTAATACGACTGCTTCAGGAGTATCATCAATAATTAAATCTACACCTGTTAATGCTTCAATTGTTCGAATGTTTCTTCCCTCACGACCAATGATTCTACCCTTCATTTCATCGTTTGGTAATGTTACTACACTTACTGTACGTTCACTAGTAACATCTTGTGCGTATTTTTGTATTGCATATGATAGTAAATGTTTTGCGTTTTTGTCTACGGTTAACTTCGCTTTTTCTTCCTCTTCTTTGATGTATGCTGCTATCTCTGCTGCCATCTCGTCTTCTACTCGTTTGAAGATTAAGTCTCTAGCTTGGTCCACTGAAAATCTTGCGATTTCAATTAGTTTTACATTTTGTTCTTCTATTAATTTGTCTAGTCTGTTATTTTTATCATCCAATGATTGTTTTTTACGCTCGATATTCTCTTCTTTTTTATCTATATTTGATTCACGTTTGTCTAAATTACTACTACGACGATCCATTGTCTGTTCACGTTGCAATAATTTATTTTCATTAACAGAAAGCTCAGCTTTCCTTTCTTTTACTTGTTTATCAAATTCTAACTTTAGATTATGAATATCTTGTTTTGTTTCTAATAACGTTTGTTTTTTGTTTTTATCTGCTTGTTTTTGCGCGTTTTCAATCAATACACTTGCTTCTTGCTTGGCTTTTTTAAGACCTTTTTCGCCAAGATGATTATTAAGTACAAATCCCGTTCCTGTACCTATTGCCAAAATAATTAGACCAGAGAGAATTAATAATAATACTTCCATATTAGTTCCTCCGTTCTTATTCAATTTTTAATTTATTTGATTATTATTTAAACATAATATTAATTATGAGTAGAATACTTTTTTATAACCACTATATTATAACAATTTAACCTATCCAAAGTCAATGAATATATATAATAATTACAATCTAAAAAATAAAAAAAGGTGTACTAGACACCTAATTTTTCTCGTACTTTCTTTTCAATCTCTTCTTTGATAGGAATATTCTCATCTAAGTATTTTTTAACGTTCTCTCTACCTTGTCCAACTTTGTTCCCTTCGTAGCTAAACCAAGAGCCACTTTTGTTCATGATTTCTTCTTCAACTGCAAGATCAATAATCTCTCCTACTTTACTAATTCCTTTTCCATAAACAATGTCTAATTCTAGTGTTTTAAATGGAGGAGCAACTTTGTTCTTTACAACTTTTACTCTTGCTTTATTTCCGACAATATCAGTCCCTATTTTTAATTGTTCTCCACGTCTAATTTCAAGACGTACTGATGAGTAGAATTTTAATGCTCTACCACCAGGTGTTGTTTCAGGGTTACCAAACATCACGCCAACTTTTTCACGAATTTGGTTAATAAATAGAGTTATTGTTTGTGATTTATTAATTACACCACTTAGTTTTCTCATCGCTTGTGACATTAATCTTGCCTGAAGACCTACATGGCTACTACCCATGTCCCCTCTTATCTCAGCTTCTGGTACTAAAGCAGCAACACTATCAATAACGACAATATCGATTGCACCACTACGAATCAGTGCTTCCGTTATTTCTAATGCTTGTTCACCAGTATCTGGTTGAGAAAGAACAAGGTTTTCAACATCAACACCTAAATTTCTGGCATATGCAGGATCTAGAGCATGCTCTGCATCAATAAATGCCGCGTATCCTCCAGCTTTTTGTGCTTCTGCAATTGCGTGAAGTGCAAATGTTGTTTTACCTGAAGATTCAGGTCCATATACTTCAACAATACGTCCTTTTGGATATCCACCGATACCAAGTGCTTTATCTAATTTAACAGATCCACTTGAAATTGCATCAACTTGAGGATTAATATCCTCTGCTCCAAGAACCATAACTGATCCTTTACCATGTTGTTTCTCTATCTCTTTTATTGCTGTATCTAATGCTTTTTTTCTATTATCTGTAGCCATAAAAATCCTCCTTATATCAAGTCATTATATAGTACGAACGACGATTTAATTTTTCTTTTTAGATTGATTCCATAATGATTTTTCTGTTTTTCCAAAAATAATCTACACCGCTAATTACGGTAAGTGCAACACCAATATAAAGTACCCATATTCCAATTTGTGCAAATAGTTCACCATACGGGAATAATAACAACAACGTTATCGCAATCATTGTTGAAGCAGTTTTATATTTTCCAAGATTACTTGCTGCAATTACTTTTCCTTCACCAACTGCGACTAATCTAATACCAGTTACGATAAATTCTCTTGATAGAATCACTACTGGGATCCACAGTTCTATCGTAGCGACGGTTGGTAGTTGCAATGGGTTTACTAACACTAGCAATGCAGCCATTACAATTAATTTGTCAGCAAGTGGATCGATAAACTTCCCAAATGTAGTTACTAGATTGCGTTTTCTAGCAATGTAACCATCAAAGAAATCTGTCAATGAAGCAACGATAAAAATCGGTGCTAATAGTGCTGCGTAAATCAATGCACTTCCCCCAGCATTTAAATACCACATTTCTTGGTAGTAAAAATACACTAATACAGGGATTAATATAATTCGAAACATACTTAATTTATTTGGTAAATTCATATAAACACCTCACGTAAAATTATATCATAAACAACGTTATTAAACAACGCAAATTACTCATTAATTAGATGTTTTTCTTGTTTCAATTTTCGGCTTACAAGTAGTAACATTAAAAACCCAATCATGAACGTAAATACGCTAAAGTCAAACACATAAATAGGCTTGATATAGTAGAGCACTCCACCAACAATCGGCCCGATAAACATCCCAATCGCAAAGAATGCTTGTCTTACCCCCATTATTGCTCCGTATGTACCTTCTGAAGCATAATCACTAATGTAGTTTTGCTCTAGTACTTGATATGCAATTTTGACAATAACATAGGCCATAAATAACGTATATAAAACGAATAAGATTTTCTCTGATCGAAATACGATAAATATGATGATTGCTGATACAATTTGAATGACTTTCATCATTGTCATGTTTTTATTAAGTTTTAAAATAAATGGAACAACCACAAGACTACTAAATATCGATACCATTCCAGTTACAAACACAAAGTCCCCTAATTGCGATGTGTCATACCCTAAATCTCTAAAATACACATCAAGAAACTTACTAATATTAATTGTTCCAACGGTAATAAATGTTAGTGAAATTAAGAATACAATTAATGTTTTATCTAAGTTTCGAATGGCTTTTAAACCGTCAATTATGGTAGTTGGATTTTCAGATGGTATGCTTTTCTCATCAATGATAAGCAAATACATAACAAAGCCATGAACTACATTAACTAACGCTTGAAAATAGAAGACATTACGTAAATCTTCAAAATAGGTAATTGAAGGCATTTTCCCACCTATCAAATACCCAATACTTGAGCCAAATGTAAATGCGGCAGCCATAAACGCTAGATTATACCCACGTTTTCTTTTGTCGCTATATTCAATCGTGTGACTAATTAGAAGCGTTACACTTGCTGCTACACCAAATCCACTAACAAAGCGGAAGAATACCATCCAGTATACGTTTCCAACATAGGCAAACATAAACTGCCCTAAACTATAAAAAAGCAACCCTACAAACATGTAAATACGCTTGTTCCCGCGGTCTCCAAGAACGCCCCAAACTAATCCACCAATCGTAAGTCCAAGACTCATTAGCGCAAAGAAGACACCAAACCAATAATCCTCAATTCCTAGACTTTCTACAAAAGTAGGAGTTACTGGGTGTCCTAAGTTATGGATGATTCCTTGAAACAGGTAAATAATTACCAATGTTTTTACTGTTTTATTCATGTTGTCACTTCTTTCTATTTATGTCTAAAAGTATTATAACACAATCAAATAAAAAAAACTCTATAAATAGAGTTTCTTTAATCCCAAAGAAATACATTGCTAAGATAATCTTTTAATTCGTCGGTATTTGGATGATCTAGAATACTAACATCACCCATTTCGATAATTTTACCATCTTTCATAAAGATAATATAATCTGCAGCTTTCTTTGCAAAGAGAATTTCATGGGTTACAATTACAAAATTCATATGTTCATCTCGTAGTTTTAAAATCGTTTGTAATACTTCTTGTGTTAAGACCGGATCCAATGCACTTGTTGGTTCATCAAGAAACATGACTTCAGGGTTTAAAGCAAGACTCCTAACAATACTAACTCTCTGTGATTGACCACCACTTAATTGAGAGGCTCTTTTATCGATGTGTTCAGCCAAGTCAAACTTGGTTAGAAGCTTCATAGCAATTTGATTTGCATCTTCTTCTGATTTACCGTGTACTTTTTCCAAAATAAGCGTAATATTTCGTAGTACGGTTAAATGCGGAAACAACGTATGTGATTGGAACACAAAACCAATTTTTTTATAATATACATCTTCTTTGATTTCATCTAAATGATGATCATTAACACAGATGCTCCCAAAATCAGGTGTTTCAATCAATGACATTAAACGTAATAACGTAGATTTCCCAGCACCTGATGCACCAATAATCGCAATTCCACTTCGATCACGGATATCTAAGTTGATGTTATCTAATATTAACTTCTCATCATAGGTTTTCACTAAGTCTTTAATTACTACTCTCATACACCATACCTCCTTTCAAACCATTTTGCTAGTCTGATTAAAGGAATTGTTATTAATAAATACAAGAAGAACATGAATACATAGCCTTCCATAATGGCATACCTTGATAACATACCACGTTTTATTTCAGCGTATAATTCATTCACTAGTATTACGTGAAGTAATGTACTACTTTTTATGACATAACTAAAGTTACCAATAAGTGGTGGAATAATCACTTTTACTAATTGTGGTAATATGATATAACGATACTTCTGGTATGTAGTAAAGCCAAAAACAGTCATTGCTTGGTATTGATTTTCATCAATGGATTTTATCGCACCTTCAAATACATTTTTAATGTAGGGTGCCATATAAATACTTATCGCAATTGTACCAACAATGATTGGTTCAATACGTGTTATTTCAGTTGATAAATCTGTTCTAAATGGTGCGAAGATAAAAAAGTACATAAATGTTAAAAATACAACAAGTGGTATTCCAAATATAACCTCGTTATAGATATTAGCGAGATGTTTTATATATTGATATTTCGAGTTGATTCCAAGGTATAAGATAAATCCAAATATCACACTTAAGAATAAGGCAATAATACTGATTAATATGGTTAATTTGAACCCTTCGTATATCAATCCAAAGTTTTCTTCTAATCGGAACAGATCAAAGTTATTACTCCCTGGATAAAGGTAAATAAATAACGCAATAAAAGCCCCATATGATAATAGGGCTAGTATAAACGTTATGACATTTTTCAGTTTCTTATTCACCTAAGTAGATCTCTAATCCTGCGCCTGGTATGTTTTCTGCGATATCAGCGTCAAATTCTGTAGCTAAGCGGTCATATACACCGTTTTCTTCTAGTAGAGCGATAAAGGCATTTAGTTCTTCTAATAAGCCATCATCTCTACCTTCTCTTACTGCCATACCGATTGGAGAATAGCTAATTGCATCCCACATCAATACGGTTGTATCTGGATTGTTTTGTGCAATTCCTGCCGCGGTTGATGGACTAATAATAAATGCATCTGCTGCACCAGTTATTAATGCTGCCGCAGCGCTTTCTGTATCAACAACCTCGTTTATGATTGGGTTGTTTGCTTCTGCTGCAGGGATTGTTAAACTAATCGTTGCTGCAGTCCCGACAAAGCTTACTCCGTCAATCGCAAATAATTCTGCTTTGGTTGATACATTGTTATCATCCGCAAAATCTTTGTTTAATACAGTGATTAGTGGGAACCAGAAATATGGTTCACTAAAATCTACTAGTTCCTCACGTGGTTCAGTAATTGACATTGATGCAATAATTACATCTATTTGCCCAGTATCAACTGCCAAAATAAGGTTTGAGAAATCCAAATCGACAATTTCAATATCCATATCTAGGTATTCACCTAGTTCATATGCAAGTGCAACACTGATTCCGTAAGGGTCTCCATCTGAATCTCTGTCTTCAAATGGTGGCCATTTAAGGTCCATACCTACTTTGAGAACCTCTCTTGGGTCTTCCACACAAACACCAGCTTCTTCATGGAAGCCTTCTTCACAATCGACTGTGTCTTCGACACACTCATCGTTTTCAATGTGATAGCCTTCATCACATACAAGCGGTTCTTCTTCGGCACATCCTGCCAATGAAAATGCTAGTAATAGTACTGTTAAACTTAAGAATAATTTTTTCATTGTATCACCTCTCTAAATCCATTATAGGGAAAATGCAATTACTTTACAAATAATAAGGCTATAAAAAAAAGCAGAACTACTCTGCTTCTTCCTCTTCTTTAACGTTGTGATATACTTCTTGAACATCTTCTACTTCATTGATTAAGTTCATGAACTTGTCAAATAATTCTTTGTTTGCTTCATCTAATTCAATATGATCATGTGGATACCATCCTCGCTCAGTATCAACGATTTCCACATCTGGATTGGCATCTAATAGGGCGTGTTCAATCTTATCAAGATCGTATCCTTCTCCTTCGATTTCAACCATGCCATCTTCTTCACTGATGTCTAATATTTCAATATCTGCCATTAGTAATGTTTCGAGCACTTCTTCTTCATCCATCCCTTTGATGGTTGTATAACTTAAGTGTTTGTAGCCGTGTTCGACACTTCCACTAACACCCATTTTTGAGCCTACTTTTGTAAAGCAATTACGAACTTCACCAACGGTTCTGTTTACATTGTCAGTTAGTGTATCAACAATAATCCCAACTCCACCAGGACCAAATCCTTCGTAGCGGTTTGGAACGTAGTCTTCACCAATTCCTTTTTCTGCTTTTTGAATGTTTCTTTTGATTACATCAGTAGGTACTTGAGCGCGTTTTGCTTTATCGATTAATGAACGTAATGATAAATTTGAATCTGGATTTGCTCCTCCTGCTTTTGCCACCATGTAAATTTCTTTCCCATAGCGAGAATACAATTTACTCTTCTTTAACATTGTTTTTGCCATTGCGGCTTTTCTTACTTCGAATTTTCTACCCATTTTATCACCTTTTGTTTAAATTTCCATTTCAATTATAATATACCTATTTTGATTTTTCAACTTGTTTTACTAAGCAGGTACTATCTGCTTTAAGTAGAATCACTTTTTCTTTATAAAGTGTTCCTAGTGCGCGCTTAAATGCTGCTTTTGACATATTAAATACTTCGCGGATTTCTTCCGGTGATGTTTTGTCGTTATACGGCATGCATCCTCCAACTTTTTCCATGTACTGTTTTACTGTTTGAGCATCAATTGTAAGCATGATTTCTTTTTGCTCTACTAGTGTTCCATTATATTTTTTATCTACTTTTGCTTGAATGATTTTAACCTTTGCTTCTTCTCCTAAACGATAGTCTTTACGAATGTGTTTGAAGTAAACAAAAATGTAATGTCCTTCTAACGTACTAAACACAATTCCTTCTTCTGCGATAAATACACAATAAGCAACGTAACTTTCACCTTCGATTAACTCTGTTTTTGGGTGTAAGTATTTACGAATATCGTACCTTGGTACTGCTTTAGCGGTTAATTGGTTTTTGTTAATTTTCATTTTGATAAATAGAAAATCGCCTTCTTGTGGCCATTCTTTCTTTTTGAAAGGAAGATCATCTCTTGATAAGAGTAGATCTTTTGCTAGTCCAATATCAAGAAATACTCCAAGTCGATAATTTACACCAACTACCTTACAAAATGCAGGTGTTTTTGTGTCAACTGTAGGTTTGTTCATTGTTGCTGTAACACGTCTTTGATTGTCAAAATACAAGAATACTTCTACTTTATCTTCTGGCTGCAATTCACCGATTGCTTGTTTTTTGTGTAAAAATGCATTGTTTTCTCCATCAGTTAAAATATAAGAGAAATCTGTTTCTCTTACAACTTCTAATACATTCATTTTTCCCATGCTAAGTGCCATAATATCACCTCAACTCTATTATAACATAGTAGAGTGGTTAACTTGCCGAAAATGTGAAGGAAAGTGTATAATATATATAAGGATGTGGTCTGATGAAGAATTACTTCTATTATTTACTAATATATTCAATTGGTGGTTTTTTCTTAGAAAGAATCATTAATTTTATTGCATTCATTGATCATTACGATAATTACAACAACATTCTTGATTATATTATAAGTCACGACAACAGTGTGATGTTTGGTCCGTATCAACCACTTTATGGTGTTGGAGTTGTTTTGGCTGTTTTTATTTGGGATAGATATTTAATTAATGATTCTAATGTGATTAGGAAAAATGCATTACTACTAATTACTGCAATCATTACTACTGGTTTGAGTGAAGCATTTCATGGGTATGGTTATGAAATATTAACTGGAAGAATTTTATGGGATTATCGAATGTTCTTCCCGTGCTCTATTCCGTATGTGTGTATTTATCCAACTACATTTTTTGGTGTAGCATCTTATTTTGTTATCAAGTATATTCACCCTATGGTTAAACAAGTAGTTAGCATGCTACCTACCTATCTGTTTTACATCCTATTAACGGTCTTTTCACTGGATTTGATAATTACTTTGGTTTTCGAACTAATTGGCTAGATATAGCCTTTTTCGATATTAATACAAACAAACATTTACTCTGTAAGCGTTTTTATGTATAATATAAATAATAGAACAAAATGGAGGTTAGATATGAGTTACATGTTATACGTTACAATTGTATTGGCTGTTATTGCTATTTTTTATGCAATTTATTTGTACCGTCAGGTTTTAAAAGCTCCTGTTGGTAGTGAGTTAGTTGCACAAATTAGTGGCTACATCAAAGAAGGAGCTGCTGCATTTTTAAAGAGAGAGTATCGAGTTATTATCATTTTTGTTGCTTTCGCTTTTCCAATGATTTGGTTAAGTTTAGGAGTTGGTAGTGCATTAGCATTTGTGCTTGGGGCTTTATTCAGTGCAACTGCAGGGTTAATTGGTATGAAGAGTGCTACTAATGCTAATTCTAGAACAGCAACTGCTGCAAAAGATAGTGGCATGGTAAAAGCATTAAGTATTGCCTTTAAAGGTGGTAGTGTAATGGGTATGAGTGTAGTAGGATTTGGATTATTAGGTGTTACACTTGTATTTCTTGTAGCTAATCAGATGTATGATATTGAAGCATTTGCTGCAGTAGAAATTGCTGCTGGTTACAGTATTGGTGCATCAAGCATAGCATTATTTAGTCGTGTTGGTGGAGGTATTTTCACAAAAGCGGCAGATGTTGGTGCCGATTTAGTAGGTAAAGTGGAAGCTGGTATTCCAGAAGATGATCCACGAAATCCTGCTGTAATTGCTGATAATGTTGGAGACAACGTTGGTGATGTT
Organism: uncultured Candidatus Izemoplasmatales bacterium; assembly: GCA_964652375.1. GTDB lineage: Bacteria > Bacillota_I > Bacilli_A > Izemoplasmatales > Izemoplasmataceae > CAZZAP01. Next base: position 1,473 of record CAZZAP010000034.1, on the reverse strand, counting down.
GCTGGTATGGGTAGTGACTTATTAGAAAGTTATGTAAGTAGTATCGTAGGTGCTGCAACAATTGCTGCTCTATGGTTTGGATCTGAGGGAGCTATTTACGTATTAGTTACTGCTGCTGTAGGTGTATTAGGTAGTATTTTAGGAACACTGTTTGTAAGAGGTAAAGATAACTCTAATCCTCATAAAGCTCTTAAAACGGGGACATATGCAAGCGGTTTATTCTTTGTTATATTTGCATTTTTTATGAATTATCTCTTTATTAAAGAGGGTGTAATCAGTACTAATAGTTTAGATGGTGAAGTAGTATTACCGTATTTATACGGACCGTTTATTAGTATTATTGTTGGTCTTGTAGTTGGATTATTCATTGCGTTTATTAGTGAATATTATACTGCAGCAGAATATCGTTTTGTGAAAGAAGTTGCAAAACAATCTGAGACAGGGCATGCAACGAATATTATTAGTGGTATGGCAACAGGTATGCAATCTACTGCATTTCCAGTAATCATGATTGCTGTAGGTACTGTTCTAGCATATAAATTTGGTGGTGAACTAGGTATTGGTCTTGCTGCGGTTGGTATGCTCGGTACTGCTGGTATGACAGTAGGTGTTGATGCATATGGACCTATCGCAGATAACGCAGGTGGAATTGCACAAATGTCAAAAATGGATCCAGCTGTTCGTGAAATTACGGATGAGCTTGATAGTGTTGGTAATACAACTGCTGCAATCGCAAAAGGATTTGCTATCGGTAGTGCTGCTATGACTGCACTTGCATTATTTGGTGCGTTTATCCAAGCGTATAACCATACTCCTGGTCGTTTAGCTGACGAGATGTTAAATGGTATTGATATCACAAAAGCTAGTGTAATCGGTGGATTGATGCTAGGTGGAATGCTTGCATTTGTATTTAGTAGTTTAACGATTAAATCAGTTGGACGTGCTGCAAATAAGATGATTGATGAAGTACGTAGACAATTTAGAGAAATGCCTGGAATCTTAGAAGGTACGGAAAAGCCTGATTATGCACAATGTGTGGCAATCAGTACAACTGCTGCTTTAAAAGAAATGATTTTCCCTGCATTCTTGGCGATTGCCTCTCCATTAGTTGTCGGATTTGTCTTTGGTGCAGAAGCACTTGGAGGAATGCTTGCAGGTACATTGATAACAGGTATTATGTTAGCGATATTTATGGCTAATAGTGGTGGCGCATGGGACAATGCGAAGAAGTATATTGAAATGGGAAATCATGGTGGTAAAGGTTCTGAAGCTCATAAAGCTGCGGTTACTGGTGATACTGTAGGTGATCCATTTAAAGATACTGCTGGTCCAGCAATTGATATCTTAATCAAATTAATGACGACAATCAGTTTAGTATTTGCATCACTGTTTGGAATGGGTATCATTTAATTTATTACAAAAAGCGCTATTTATAGAGCTTACTGAAAAACTAAGTTAAATAAAAAAGAGATA
>CAZZAP010000033.1:0-19061 GCA_964652375.1 uncultured Candidatus Izemoplasmatales bacterium | reverse complement strand
AGGATATTATGTCTAATTTAAACGGAAAATTAACACAAGATGGTTTAACATTTGATGATGTGTTATTAGTACCTCAAGCGTCGAGTGTACTACCAAACCAAGTTTCACTAAAAACGTATTTAACACCAAATATTAAGATGAATATTCCAGTTGTATCTGCTGCAATGGATACTGTTACTGAAGCAAAGCTAGCCATTGCGTTAGCAAGGCAGGGTGGGATTGGATTTATTCACAAAAACATGTCGATTGAAGAGCAAGTTGAACAAGTAGACTATGTTAAGAGAAGTGAATCAGGTATGATCACTCATCCAATTACATTGGAAAAAGAAAACACGTTAGCAGAAGCTGAGGATATTTTGTCTAGGTATAAGATATCTGGGTTACCGGTAGTTACAAAGGACAATGTACTTGTTGGTATTGTTACAAACAGAGATTTAAAGTACCGAGTGCTTGATGATACACCTGTTGAGGAAGTGATGACAAAGGGAAGTTTAATCACTGCATCAGTAGGGACTAATTTAGAAGAGGCAAAACGTATTCTATTGGATAATCGAATTGAAAAGTTACCAATTGTTGATGAGGAATACAAACTTAAAGGTTTAATTACCATAAAAGATATTGATAATGTTGTTAATTACCCTAATGCATGTAAAGATAGCAAGGGAAGATTACGATGTGGAGCGGCTGTTGGTGTTGGAGCAGATACATTAGATCGTGTTACAGCGTTGGTGAATGCCGGAGTAGATGTAATTACAGTAGATAGTGCCCACGGACATTCAAAAGGTGTTATTGAAACAGTAAAACTTATTAGAAAAACATTTCCCAATTTGGATATTGTTGCAGGGAATATAGTTACACAAGAAGCAGCACTTCAACTAGTGGAAGCTGGTGCGAACACTGTAAAAGTAGGTGTTGGACCAGGCTCTATTTGTACAACGCGAGTTGTGGCTGGTGTAGGTGTACCACAAGTATCAGCAGTAAACGATGTCTATGAAGCACTTAAAAATGTTAATGCATGTATTATCGCCGATGGTGGCATCAAATATAGTGGTGATATTGCGAAGGCTATTGCAGCTGGAGCACACTCAGTTATGCTTGGTTCTTTACTAGCAGGAACAAAAGAATCCCCAGGTGAAGAAGTGATCTACAACGGAAGAAGATTTAAAACATATGTTGGTATGGGATCACTAGCAGCCATGAAAAGAGGTTCTTCAGATAGATATTTCCAAAAAGGAAATGGAGAAGCAAAAAAATTGGTACCTGAAGGAATTGAAGGCAGAGTACCATATAAAGGAGAGTTAAAGGATACGATTTATCAATTATGCGGTGGGTTACGATCTGGTATGGGATACTGCGGAACTCCTGATATTGATAGGTTAAGAAAGAATGGTAAATTCGTAAAAATTAGTAGTGCAGGACTTCAAGAGTCACATCCACATGATGTGCACATTACAAAAGAAGCACCTAACTATACAAAATAAAACTGCGTATAATCGCTTTGATAAGGAAAGCAAGTTTCTACCCTAGGCCGTAAAAACTAGGACTACGCAAGGAATATTCTATTATCGTTGATAATGGGGGTTTTCTTTGTGAAAGCCCCCATTTTATATTTTTTTAGGAGGATTATTATGAATAAAGTTGGAGTAATTATGGGATCAACAAGTGACTGGAATGTAATGAAAGAAGCTTGTAAAGTATTGGAAGAATTTGGTGTACCTTACAGTAGAGATGTTGTGAGTGCACATAGAACACCAGAAAAATTATTTGATTATGCAAAGAGTGCAAAATCGCTTGGTCATGAAGTGATTATAGCTGGTGCTGGAGGTGCAGCTCATTTACCAGGTATGATTGCCTCTCTAACAACTTTACCAGTAATTGGTGTACCAGTAAAATCATCTAAACTTAACGGAATTGATTCAATGCTTTCGGTTGTTCAAATGCCACCAGGAGTACCTGTAGGTACAATGGCAATAGATGGTGCTAAGAATGCAGCACTTTACGCAATCGCAATTTTGTCTGTATACGATGCAAATTTGGCTGCTAAACTGGAAGAGTTTCGTAGTAATCAAACCGAGTTTGTATTAAACAATAGAAAGTTAACATTGTAATGAAAATTGGAATTATTGGAGGAGGGCAACTTGGCATGATGATGGCAGAGGAGGCAATCCCTCTTGGTCACGAAATTATCTCGCTTGATCCAAATCCTCATTGTCCATTATCACACTATGCATCAACGCATATCACTGCAGCCTATGATGATGTTGATGCACTCCAAAAGCTATATACATCATGTGACGTAATAACATATGAGTTTGAGAATGTTGATTTTAACTTAGTTCACCAATTTGAAAATAAAATACCACAAAAAAGCAAAGCCCTTTATATAACGAAGAATCGTTTAAGAGAGAAGACTTTTGTTAGGGATTTAGGAATTAGTGCACCTGAATTCTATAAATTTGAAGGATCGATCAAACAAGCTCCTTGTGTCATTAAAACAACACAAGGTGGCTACGATGGAAAAGGCCAATATTATATTAATGATGATACGGATATGAAAAAACTTACCATCGATCAATCAAAGGAGTATATTGTGGAGGAGTATATTGATTATGATTATGAAATATCGGTTGTCATAACAAGAGATCAATTTGATAATATGTTTCATTTTCCAATTACTCAAAATATTCACCGAAATGGAATTTTATATCGCTCGATTACATATGTGCCTATTCATAATGAAGTACTAGAAAAGGCAATCGCTTATTCAAAGCAAATCATTCATGAATTAGATTATGTTGGAACACTTGCTGTTGAGTATTTTGTGAAAGACAAGAATGTCATTTTTAATGAGTATGCACCACGTCCACATAATTCAGGTCATTATACGATAGAAGGAACCACAGTTTCACAATTTAAGAATCACATATTAGCGATTACCGGGGAGAAGATTATACAACCTTCACTTATAGCACATAGTGAGATGATCAATGTCCTTGGGCAAGATATGAACTACTTAAAAAGAGCTACTGCGGATAATGTATATGTCCATATGTATCATAAAGATAAAGTAGTAACAAATCGTAAAATGGGACACATTACGATTGTTAATAAGAACATTGAAGAAATAAAAACACAAAGTAATTTTATTACAGAGGAGTAATCATGAATAAGAAAAGAATTTTTGTTGAAAGAAAAATAGGTTTTGATATTGAGTGTTTAACATTACAGGAAGATATTCAACATTTGTATCACGTTACACTAGAGAATCTCAGATATTTCAATGTCTATGATATATTTCATTTAGATGAGGAAGTACTAAAACGTAGTGAAGTTGAGATTTTTAGTGAACCGAATAAAGATATCATTACAGAGACAATTGATTTATCAAAGCAATATATCTCTTATGAGTATTTACCTGGACAATTTGATCAACGTGCTGATTCAGCTATTCAATGCATTAAATTACTTGATCCCAAAGCAAATCCAGTTGTAACAACGGGGACAGTTGTTACGTTTGAAGGATTGTCAGTAGAAGAAATCAATGTTGTAAAACACCATTTAATTAATAAAGTAGAAGCAAGAGAGAAAGATTTATCATCTTTATCTTTGCAATCAGTAACGAAACCAGAGCCTATTGAAATGTGCAACGGATTTATTCATTTATCAACAGACCAGCTACAAGAATTTCACACTGAGCAATCGCTAGCGATGAGTCTAGAAGATATTGAATTTGTTCAACAATACTTTAAGAATCAAGAGAAACGTGATCCGTTTGAAACGGAGATTAAAGTTCTTGATACTTATTGGAGTGATCACTGTAGGCATACAACATTCGAAACAGAAATCTCATCTGTTGTTTTTTCAAAAGATTCACTTTCAAAAGAGATTGAATCTTCTTTCAACAAATACTTATCAATGAGAAATGAATTAAACAGGGAAGACAAACCAATGACATTAATGGATATTGCAACAATTAATGCAAGGTATGAAAAATATAGAGGTAACTTAGAAGATATTGAAATTAGCGATGAAGTAAATGCAGCATCTATTTACATTGATGTAGATGTAGATGGAGTTATGGAAAAATGGTTACTAATGTTTAAGAATGAGACACATAATCATCCTACTGAAATTGAACCATTTGGTGGAGCTTCAACATGTATAGGTGGGGCAATTAGAGATCCTTTAAGTGGTAGAAGTTATGTATATAGTGCGATGAGAATTACAGGTGCTGGGAACATCAATCAAGATGTTACAGAAACAATTGAAGGAAAGTTACCTCAGCGAGTAATCTCAAAAGTAGCTGCAGAAGGGTATTCATCATACGGGAATCAAATTGGATTACCTACGACATTTGTCAATGAAATCCATCATGATGGATATGTTGCAAAACGAATGGAGATTGGTGCCGTGATGGGTGCTGCTCCAGCAGCAAATGTTGTTCGTAAGAAGCCTTTACCTGGTGATGTTGTAATTTTACTTGGTGGTAGAACAGGAAGAGATGGTATTGGTGGAGCAACTGGTTCTAGTAAAACACATAACGTTGAATCACTTGAAACATCAAGTGCGGAAGTACAAAAAGGGAACGCACCTGAAGAAAGAAAGATTCAACGACTATTCCGCAATAAAGAAGTAACAAGATTGATCAAGAAATCAAATGATTTTGGAGCTGGTGGAGTAAGTGTTGCGATTGGTGAACTTGCGGATGGGCTAGAGATAAATCTAGATAAAGTCCCAATCAAGTATGCAGGGATTAATGGTACTGAGTTAGCCATTTCTGAATCACAAGAAAGAATGAGTGTTGTGATTGATGCAAAACACAAAGAGCAATTTATACATCTTTGTCACGAAGAAAATATCGAAGCTGTTCAGATTGCGGTTGTCACGAAGCAACCAAGGCTCGTTATGAAATGGAATGAGCAAGTTATTTGTGATATGTCAAGAGCGTTTATTGACACTTCGGGTGTAAGACAAAAAACACATATTCGTTTTCCTGAAATCAAAGGTGACTCACCATTTAAAAAAGAGTATGACTCACCTTCGTTAAAAGGGCAAATACTACATATGCTTTCAGATCCAAACATTGCAACAAAACAAGGATTAGATGAAATGTTTGATTCTACAATAGGAAGAACAACTGTGTTAGCTCCTTACGGGGGGGAACAGCAACTAACAAAAACACAAACAAGTGTTCATAAAATACCAACACTACAGCACGAGACAAATACAGTTAGCATGATGGCGTATGGATTTAACCCTTATATTTCTGAATGGTCTCCATATCATGGTGCAACGTACGCTGTTGTGAATTCACTTGCTAAAATTGTCGCTGCAGGTGGAAGATATCAAGGTGTACGATTTACATTCCAAGAATATTTTGAACGCCTTAACAAGAATCCTGAGCTATGGAGTAAACCATTTGGGGCATTACTTGGAGCAATGAATGCATTACACGCATTTAATTTACCTGCGATTGGTGGTAAAGATTCAATGAGTGGAACGTTCCACGAATTATCTGTACCTCCTACACTAGTATCATTCGCAGTTCAAACAGATCAAGTTAGAAATGTTATCTCAAATGATCTCAAGGGAGATTCATACTTATATTTAGTGAAACATAATAGTAACGCAGAATCATTGCCACAGTTTGATGTATTGAAACAAAACTTTGATTTTATCAGAACACAAAATGTAGAAGGAAACATATTATCTGCATATGTGCTTGAACATGGTGGACTAGCTGAAGCATTGTTTAAAAGTAGTTTTGGAAATAAAGTAGGATTTGATGTAAAAACTGAAGAACCATTATTTGATATGGAGTATGGTTCAGTATTGATTGAATCAACTAAAAAATTATCGTATCAGAACGCACGCTACCTTGGTAGAACAAACGATACAAGTATCGCAATGATTAATGGTACTTCTATAGACATTGATGAAGCAATAAAAGCAAATCAAGAGTTATACCTTGATGCGTATCCAATTACGCACGTAGATGAGCGAGAGATACCAGTGAACAAGGCAGATAATGGTTCATTTAAAACAACTGGTATGAATGTTGACACGATCAATGTATTAATTCCTGTATTCCCAGGAACAAACTGTGAGTACGATACAGAAAGTGCCTTCTTAAAAGAAGGTGCAACAACCAATGTCTTTGTATTTAATAATCAAACAGAAGCAGATATCAATGATTCAATCGATAAGATGGTTTCATATATTAATGAATCACATATCATTATGCTCTCTGGTGGATTTAGTAGTGGTGATGAACCAGATGGGTCTGGGAAGTTTATCGCAAGTGTACTACGTAACAAAAAAGTAAAAGAAGCGATTGATTCGTTCCTCAAAAAGAAACATTTAATACTTGGGATATGTAATGGGTTCCAAGCACTGGTGAAGGCAGGATTACTACCACACGGTACGATTAAAGAAATCAATGAGCAAGATCCAACATTATTTATTAATTCAATTAACAGACATGTATCCAAATTTGCACAAACAAAAGTATCATCACGTAGATCACCATGGTTATCTTCGTTCAATATCGATGAGACACACGCTATTGCGATGAGCCATGGAGAAGGAAAGTTCATTATTGATGAAGCAGGATATGAGGAGTTAGTAAGGCACAATCAAATCGCTTTCCAATATGTGGATGATAAAAAGCAACCGACATACAATCCACTCTATAACCCAAATGGATCTTCATATGCAATTGAGGGAATCATTAGTAAAGATGGGTTAATACTTGGTAAGATGGGGCATTCTGAACGTTATACAAAAGATTTATTTATGAATATTCACGGTAATAAAGATCAGAACCTATTTCGAAATGCAGTGAACTATTTCAAAGGAAAAGGAGAATAATCATGAAAGAATTATTATACGAGGGGAAAGCAAAGAAGGTATATAAAGCTGAGAAAGACAATCAAGTTTATATCTACTACAAAGATGATGCAACTGCGTTTAATGGGGTAAAAAGAGCTCAAATATCAAACAAAGGAATTCTTAACAATGAAATTACAGAGGTTTTGTTTGAGAAATTAGCACAAAAGGGTGTTAAGAATCACTTTATCAAACGTATTGATGAGAGAACACAGCTTTGTCAAAAATTAGATATCGTTAAATTGGAGTTTATTGTACGTAACTTAATTGCAGGTTCGATGGCAAAACGTTTACAAATCAAAGAAGGAACAAAACCAAGTAATGTTATTTTTGAGATTTGTTACAAAGATGATGAATTAGGAGATCCACTCATTAATGATCATCATGCGGTTGCAATGGGCATCTGTTCGTACGAAGATTTACATTTCATGTATAAAACAGCGAATAAGATTAATGAAATCTTATCGGCATTGTTTCTTGAAGAGGGAATTATTCTTGTCGATTTTAAAATTGAGTTTGGAAAGAATGATAAAGGTGAAATATTACTCGCAGATGAGATTTCACCAGATACGTGTCGTTTATGGGATAAAGACACATTAGAAAAATTAGATAAAGATCGCTTCCGAAGAGATTTGGGTAGTATTGAAGAAGCATATATAGAAATTCTAAAACGAATTAAATAAAGGATGATAAATCATGGGTGAGATTGATATTTTATATCAAGAAAAAATGAATGAAGAATGTGGTGTTTTTGGGGTATTTAATGTTAAAAACGCTAGCGAAGTAATGTACTATGGGTTACATGCTCTTCAGCACAGAGGACAAGAAGGGTGTGGGATTATCTCTACAGATCACATTGATTTCTACACACTAAAAGGTGAAGGACTTGTGACTGAAGTGTTTAATGAACATAATCTTTCAACATTACAAGGAGATACTGCAATTGGCCATGTCCGTTATTCGACAAGTGGCGGTGGGGGTCTAGAAAATGTACAACCATTCTTGTTCCGTCATCGAACAGGTGATTTTGCGTTATGTCACAATGGGAATTTAGTAAACTCAAGTGAGCTAAAGATGTATTTAGAGAATCAAGGATCAATCTTTCAATCAACGAGTGATAGCGAAGTTTTCGCTCACTTAATTAAGAAAGATAAAAGACGCGACCGTATAGAAGCCATAAAAGACGCTCTAAACCGTTTAGAGGGAGCTTTTGCATTCCTAGCCTTAACTAGAGATAAACTCTATATTATGCGCGATAAGAACTCTTTACGTCCATTATCACTCGGAAAGTTAAACGAAGGATACGTTGTTTCTAGTGAAACCTGTGCATTTGATATTGTAGGAGCAAGCTTTATTCGTGATATTAAGCCAGGTGAAATATTAATCATCTCAGAAGATGGAAGTATGACTAGTGATTTCTACGCTAAAAAAACATACGCAAATATGTGCGCTATGGAATATATCTATTTTTCAAGACCAGATAGTGATATTGAAGGGATGAATGTACATTCCTCAAGAAAAGAAGCAGGTAGAATTTTAGCTAGAGAAGCTCCTGCGGATGTTGATGTTGTAGTAGGAGTGCCCGATTCGTCTACATCAGCAGCACTTGGATATGCAGAAGAGTTAGGAATACCTGCAGAGATGGGGTTAATCAAAAATCGATATGTAGGTAGAACATTCATTCAACCATCACAAGCGATGAGAGAAAAAGGTGTCAAAATGAAGTTGTCACCTGTTAGAGGTGTGATTGAAGGAAAACGAATTGCACTCATAGATGATTCAATTGTTCGTGGAACAACATCGAAAAAGATCATTACACTATTAAAATCCTATGGTGCTACAGAAGTCCATATGAGGATAGCGGCACCACCGATCACAAATCCATGTTTTTATGGCGTGGATACATCAACCTATGATGAGTTAATCAGCGCAAGATTAAGCGTAGAAGAAGTACGAGAAAAAATTCAAGCAGATTCATTAGCCTTTATAAGCGTAGAAGGTATCTTAAAAGCAACGAAACGATATAAAATGTGTATGTCTTGTTTTAACGGAAAATATCCTACCCATTTATATCAGAACGTTGAAGATGCCAATAAAGACGGAAAATTCTAGGAGGTACTCATGTCGAATAAATATCAAGAATCTGGGGTATCATTAGAAAAAGGATACGAATCAGTAGAACGTATTAAAAAGCATATTAAACGAACAAAAAACAAAGGATCGTTTATGGATTTTGGCAACTTTGGTGGCATGTTTGATTTAACCAAATACAATGTCAAAGAACCGATCCTTGTTTCTGGGACAGATGGAGTAGGGACAAAACTGTTACTTGCTCAAGAAGCAAATATTCATCATACGATTGGGATAGATTTAGTCGCAATGTGCGTAAATGATGTATTAGCTGTAGGAGCAAAACCACTTTATTTTCTTGATTACATCGCAGTGGACAAAAACAGACCTAAAGTAATAGAAGAAATTGTAAGTGGTATCGCAGAAGGATGCGTCCAAGCAGATTGTGCATTAGTCGGTGGAGAAACTGCGGAAATGCCAGATATGTATAGCGAGCATCATTATGACTTAGCTGGGTATACTACTGGAGTTGTTGAAAAAAGCAAGATTTTGTCAAAAGACAATGTAAAGGAAGGTCATAAAGTGATTGGACTTTCATCGAGTGGGATTCACTCAAACGGGTACAGTCTTGTACGAAAAATCTTCTTTAAAGATCATTCTTATAAACTGGATTCATATATTGAAGAATTAGGTTCTACATTGCAAGATGAATTACTCAAGCCTACTAACATCTATGTAAAAGGAGTTTTAGATGTTCTTAATCACGTTGATGTGTCAGCTATTGCTCACATCACAGGTGGTGGATTTATTGAAAACATCCCAAGAGCATTACCGAATCACTTGGGTGTTACTATCCAAGAAAATACCTTGCCTACCTTACCGATATTCCCATTGATGGAACGTCTTGGTGATATCGATCATTTAGAAATGTATAACATATTCAATATGGGTATTGGAATGGTACTTATAATAGATGATGCTAGTGCAAACAAGGCATTAGAATTACTGAATCACTACGATTATAACGCTAGGGTAATTGGGGAAGTTACATCATCCAAAGGAGTGAAGATAGTCTAATGAAAAAGATCGCTATATTCGCTTCAGGAACTGGGTCTAATTTCTTGGCAATTCACAAGGCGATTCACGAAAAAGAATTGGATACAACAATCGGATTAGTTGTATCGGATAGACCGAATTCAAAAGCGGCTCAAAATGGAATAAAACGAGGATTAAAGGTTCATACGTTTCAGCCAAAAAAGTATGAATCAAAAGCGGATTATGAGAAGGAAATATTGGATAAACTACAAGAAGAAAACATTGATTTAATCGTGCTTGCTGGGTATATGAGATTAATTGGAAATGTACTATTAACAGCATACGAAAACCGTATTATTAATATCCACCCAAGTCTACTGCCAAAATACAAAGGGAAAGACGCAGTAGGACAAGCGATGAAGGATGGTGCTAAAGTAACTGGTGTTACTGTGCATTATGTTGATGCTGGTATGGATACTGGTAAAATCATTGATCAAGTGGCACTGGATATTAGTGATATGAAAACAAGAGAAGAAATTGAAACAAAAATACATCAAATTGAACATCAATTATATAAGAAAGTAATTAAACAATTATTGGAGGAGATACAATGAAAAGAGCATTAATTAGTGTGAGTGATAAACGTAATGTTGCAGCATTTGCAGCGTCGTTAGTGGAACTTGGTTTTGAGATTATTTCTACTGGAGGAACAAAACGAGTATTAGAAGAAAGTGGAATTCAAACAATTTCCATTGATGACGTCACAGGATTTCCTGAGATATTAAATGGTCGAGTAAAAACATTACACCCTCTAGTACATGGTGGATTACTAGCAGTAAGAGATAATGAAGAACATGTAAAAGCAGTGAAAGAAAACAATATTGAGTATATTGATTTAGTATGTGTAAATTTATATCCGTTTAAACAAACGATTGATAAAGAAGGAACTACGTTTGATGATGCGATTGAGCAAATTGATATTGGAGGTCCTTCAATGCTTCGTAGCGCTGCCAAAAACTACAAGTTTGTAACGGTTGTGACGGATGTAAATGATTACGATAATATTATTTCAGAGTTAAAAGAATTTGGTGATACGTTACCAGAAACTAAAAAAGCACTAAGTGCTAAAGTATTCCGTTTGACTGCTCAATACGATAGCTATATATCGAATTATTTAACGAAAGAACTTGGTGTCGAGTTCCCTGAGAAAATGACACTAACATATGACTACGAACAAGCGATGAGATACGGTGAAAATCCTCATCAGAGTGCTGCATTATACCGAAGAAGTGATAATCCATATTCACTGCTCAATGCAGATGTATTAAATGGAAAACCACTTTCATATAACAACATTCAAGATGCAAATAGTGCAATTAATATCCTAAAAGAATTTAATGCTCCTACTGCCGTAGCGTTAAAACACATGAATCCATGTGGAGTAGGTAGTGCTGATACACTAGAGGAAGCATTTGATAAAGCCTATCAAAGTGACCCAGTATCAATCTTTGGGGGAATAGTTGCTGTAAATAGAGAAGTATCGTTAGATACGGCTAAGGCGATGAATAAAATCTTCTTAGAAATCATTATTGCTCCTTCATATTCTGAAGCAGCATTACAAGAATTAAAGAGAAAGAAAAACCTTCGTATTTTAGTATTAGATACAAAAAAAGATAACAAAGATCCATATCAAATGGTAAGTGTAAATGGTGGGTTATTATTACAAAATACAGATGATTATATCGTACCTGAAGAGGCACTAGAGTTTGTGACTGTGCAAACACCAAATCCACAGGAACTAAACGATTTGTATTTTGCATGGAAAGTAGTAAAACATGTTAAATCGAATGCCATTGTAGTAACAAAAGACAACCAAACCGTTGGTGTTGGTGCTGGGCAAATGAACCGTGTTGGTGCAGCCAAAATTGCATTAAACTGGGCGAAAGATCACGGACATACTGAAGGATTAACACTATCAAGTGATGCGTTTTTCCCATTTGATGATGTAGTACGTTTAGCAGCAGAATACGGAGTTACAAACATCATTCAACCTGGTGGATCAATCAGAGATGAGTTATCGATAAAAGCGTGTAATGAATTAGGAATTAAAATGGTATTTACAAAAAACAGACATTTCAAACACTAGGAGTGATAAAAATGAATGTATTAGTTGTTGGTAGTGGTGGACGTGAACACGCTTTGTGTTATGCCGTTCATAAATCAAACAAAGTAGATTCTCTATACGCCATTCCAGGGAATCCTGGTATGGGGCAAATCGCAACATGTGTTGCACTTGATCCAATGGATAATGAGGCAATTAAACAGTTTGCCTTAACACATAATGTTCAGTTGATTATCCCAGGTAGTGAAGTGTACTTAGAAAATGGGATTAAAGATACATTTGATGATACAGATATTTATGTGTTTGGGCCTTCCAAACAAGCCGCAATGATTGAATCTAGTAAAGAGTATGCAAAGGACTTAATGAAAAAGTACGACATACCTACCGCAGACTATGCGGTGTTTGATGAGTACGAAGAGGCAAAGGCATATATTGAAAATGGTCCAATCCCAATTGTTATCAAATACAATGGACTCGCAGGGGGAAAAGGTGTTGTTGTTGCGATGAGCAAACAAGAAGCGCTGGATGCGCTTGTGCTTATGCTGAAAGATCGTGTTTATGGAAACTCAAACGTGGTTATTGAGGAGTATCTAGAAGGCCCTGAGTTCTCGTTCATGACATTCGTGCACAATAATCGAGTGATTCCAATGCCAATAAGCCAAGACCATAAAAGGTTATTAGATGGAGATCAAGGACCTAATACGGGAGGTATGGGGATTTATAGTAGTGTCCCTATTATTCCTGCTGATGTTGTAGAAGAAGCCTATCTAAATGTCATGGTAAAGACAGCAAAAGCAATGGTAAAGGAAAATAATTCCTTTACAGGATTCTTATATGGTGGTTTAATGTTAACAACAACAGGACCGAAAGTGATTGAGTTTAATGCTCGTTTTGGTGATCCTGAGACAGAAGTTATCTTGCCAAAACTTAAAACGGATATCATTGATATTATCTTTGCTTTATTTAATGAGAAAGAGATAGAGATAGAGTGGTCTAACAAGTACTATGTTGGTGTTGTTATGGCGTCAAAAGGATATCCTCTTTCTTATACAAAAGGACATCCAATTAAGGGACTGGATACGATACAAGATCTGGTCTTTCATATGGGTACAAAAATGGATGGAGATACTCTTGTAACGAATGGTGGAAGAGTCCTATTAATCACTGGTAAAGGAACATCACTACAAGAAGCGCAGCGTAATGCGTATCATAATGTAAATAAAATAAAATGTGATAACTTAATATATCGAACTGATATTGGCTATCGCGCACTATAAAGAGGTATAAACATGGATAAAATAATTGTTCTTGATTTTGGGTCACAGTACAACCAATTAATCGCTAGAAGAGTAAGAGAACTCGGAGTGTACTCGGAGATACTACCATTTAACGCTGATCTTAGTGAACTACAAAAAGATGACGTGAAAGGGGTTATTCTTTCTGGTGGACCAAATAGTGTTTATGATGAGGGAGCTCCTCATATTGATAAAGCACTATATGAACTCGGAAAACCAGTACTTGGAATTTGTTATGGAATGCAAATTACCCAGTATTTATATGGTGGTAAAATATCACCTTCAAATGAACGTGAGTATGGTAAAAGCGAGTTAACAATCCTCAAAGATTCAGTACTGACAAAAGGGTTACCTAGCACATCAACTGTTTGGATGAGTCATGGTGATCATGTCGATGAATTATCAAGTGAATTTGAGTTATATGGTGAAACCAACTCATGTATGGCAATTGCCAAACACAAAGAATTAGATATCTATAACCTGCAGTTTCATCCAGAAGTTACCCATACTGAGTTTGGGGCAGCAATTATAGAGAACTTCGTTCTACATATCGTAAAAGCAGTTCCTTCGTGGAGCTTAGAGGGATACATCGAAACAACCATCAATCGCATTAAACAACGTGTTGGAAACGATCAAGTGATTCTTGCACTGAGTGGTGGAGTAGATAGTAGTGTAGCTGCAATGCTGATTCACAAAGCAATTGGTGATCAACTTACATGTGTGTTTGTTGATACAGGATTACTTCGTAAGGACGAAGGAGATAAAGTGATGGAGCTATATCACGATAATTATCATATCAATGTAATTCGTGTAAATGCAAAAGATCAATTTCTTTCTAAATTAAAAGGAGTTTCTGATCCTGAGGCAAAACGTAAAGTGATTGGAAATGAATTTATAAAAGTATTTGAAGCGTTTAAAAATGAGCACAAAGATGCAAAGTTTTTAGCACAAGGAACCATCTACCCAGATGTCATTGAATCTGTGTCGATTAAAGGACCAAGTGAAACCATTAAATCACATCATAATGTTGGTGGATTACCAGAAGAGCTGGACTTTGAACTACTGGAGCCACTTCGTGAGTTATTTAAAGATGAAGTGCGTAAAGTAGGACTCGCACTTGGTATCCCGAAACATATGATTATGAGACATCCATTCCCAGGACCTGGACTAGGAATTCGTATATTAGGTGAAATTTCAGAAGAGAAAGTAACGATTTTACAAGAAGCAGATGATATTTTTATCAATGCGTTATTTAAAGAAGAGTTATACGATACCGTATCCCAAGCATTCGTTGTATTGCTTCCAGTAAAAAGCGTAGGAGTTATGGGTGATAAACGTACGTATGAGTATGTCGCTGCAGTACGTAGCGCTAACACAGTAGATTTTATGACAGCTACATTCAGTCGTTTACCATTTGAGTTCCTAGATACAGTTGCATCAACCATTATAAACAGAGTAAAAGGTATCAACAGAGTTGTATACGATATCACATCAAAACCTCCTGGTACAATTGAGTGGGAGTAAAACAGATAATGAAAAGAGTAGTTTGCTACTCTTTTTTAATTAAATCTATGATATACTAATTACGAGGTGTTTGTATGAAAATATTACTACTAAACGATGATGGAATATCATCAAAAAAACTTGCAATGACAAGAAACATACTAGATGAGTTTGGCACGGTATATACCGTCGCTCCAGCGAAAGAACAAAGTGCAAAAAGCATGTCGTTAACGTACGGAGGAACAAGTTACAAACAACTTGATATGTTTACGTATGCAGTTGATGGAACTCCTGTGGATTGTGCTACTTTTGCGTTGCTTGCCTTAAAATTAAAGCCTGATTTTGTTGTATCAGGAACAAATAACGGCTATAACATCGGAATTGATATTCGTTATTCAGGCACTGTAGGTGCAGCGCTTCAAGCGCAGTATTTTGGGTACCCTTCTATCGCTATCTCTTCAGATTACCATGGCTCAAAGATGATTGAAGTAGAGCTTCGAAATACGATTAAATACGTACTAGAAAATAACCTGCTTTCAAACGACTACACGTTGAATGTGAATTTACCTCAAGATAAGTTTGAGCATTCTAAAGGAATCAAACACACAAAAATTTATGCGTTAATGCATAAATATGATGAACGGCTTTATGAAGAAAACTATGTGCCAAATCGTCGTTATTATTGGCTTGATGAAGTACCCGTTGATTCAGAGCAAGCCGCATACTTAAATGGATATACTTCTATCACTAAAGTAGTATTATAGGAGGTTATTATGACGTATTATGTTGTGAGTGATATTCATGGATATTATGATGTATTAATTGAATCATTACATAAATCAGGATATGATTCAACCAACAAAAGTCATCATTTGATTGTTGTTGGGGATATGTTTGATCGTGGTGAAGAATCAGATAAAGTACTAGAGTATCTATACAACCTATATATACAAAAGAAAGCAACTATTATTCTTGGCAATCATGATTCATTCCTTTTAGACTTGTTTGATAAGAAGTATTTAAATTGTTTGTTTAACATCAAACATAATGGTTTTGATAAAACACTTAAAGTGTTATCTGGATTAACCTTTTGTGATGTGGATCGATTGCATATAGTTAGAGATGCAATAATCCATAATTATCCGTACTTAGAGAGTTTCATACGGGAACTACCATATTACTACGAATTAGACGATTACATCTTTGTGCACGGTGGTGTAGATGGAAGTTTAGATAACTGGAAAGATACACCAAAGAAACGCATGGTGTGGAATTATCAAGTAAAATTAGATAGAGTTCCACAGAAAACGATTGTGGCAGGTCATCATAGAGTAGCAACAATACGGCATCCAAAAGAAAATTATAAAGCATTGTTTACAAAGCAACCAGAGGCATTTGATATATACCGGGCACCTGGTAAAATATTGATTGATCGGTATGTTGAAGTAAGTAAAGAACTAAATGTTTTGGTTATTAAAAAATAGGCTCAAAAAGAGCCTTTTTGTTTGCTTTGCCACTTTGCTTTAACAAAGTAAAGTGTTAGCGTTTTCATAAAAGTACCTTCTACCCTTTGAGATTTTAAAATTGATTTGATATAATGACCATGTAAAGGGTAAAATCACGACGTAACGAAGGAGATTTTATATGAAAAAAATATTAACAGGAAATGAAGCTGTAGCAAGAGGGGCATATGAAGCTGGTGTGCGCTTTGCATCAGCCTATCCAGGTACGCCAAGTACTGAAATCCTACAAAATATAGCACCTTACAAAGAGGTTATTGCTGAGTGGGCACCGAATGAAAAAGTTGCTCTTGAAACAGTTATTGGAGCAAGTTTTGCAGGAGGGAGAAGTTTAGCAGCAATGAAACACGTTGGTGTTAATGTTGCGGCAGACCCCCTATTTACATTTGCATATCAAGGTGTAAATGCTGGTAGTGTCTTAATCACTGCAGATGAGCCTGGAATGCATTCAAGTCAAAATGAGCAAGATAATCGTAATTACGCAGTGTTTGCGAAGGTACCGATGATGGAGCCTAGTAATTCACAAGAAGCAAAAGATATGTTGGTTGATGCATTTGATATTAGTGAGAAATTTGATAGTGTTGTGCTTTACCGCATGACGACTAGAGTATGTCATTCAAAAGGTATTGTTACATTAGGTGAGAGAACTGAAAAAGCGATTATACCTTATGAAAAGAATTTCTCTAAGTATGTGGCTGTTCCTTCTATCGCAAGAAGGCTACGACATACAGTTGAAGAACGTACTAATAAATTAAAAGAATATACTGAAACGAGTAAATGGAATTACGAAGTTGATAACAAGTCTACTGTAGGTGTCATTGCTTCTGGAATTAGTTTTGAATATGCACAAGAAGCATTTGGTGATGAAGTATCGTACTTAAAATTAGGTTTCACAAACCCGTTGCCAAGGAACTTAATCTCTGAATTTTGCGATAAATACGATACAGTATATGTGATTGAAGAAAACGATCCATACATTGAAAACTTCTGTAAGCAATTAGGTAAAACGGTTGTTGGGAAAGATTTATTCCCTTATACAGGGGAAATGACACCTGATGTTATCAAAAAACACGTTTTGGGTAAAGAATTAGATGAGATTGAATTAAATAACGATTTATTTGTACCAAGACCACCTACGTTTTGCACAGGGTGTCCTCATCGAGGCTTCTTCTATGAACTAGGTAAGAAACGTAAGAAAATTGTTGTAGCAGGAGATATTGGTTGTTACTCGCTCGCAGTTGGTGAACCATATAATATGATGGATTGGCTAATTTGTATGGGTGCAGCATTTAGTAGTGCTCATGGTGCACAACGTATCTTTGATCAGAATGATGATGAAAATAGAAGGTTAGTATCCATTATGGGTGATTCAACATTCTTCCATACAGGGATTAACTCACTATTGAATACAGTTTATAATAAAGGAAATACAATCAATGTTATTTTAGATAATCGTATTACAGGTATGACGGGACAACAAGATAATCCAGGTAGTGGTAAGAAACTTCAAGATTTAGAAGTTACGGATATCATGGACATTGAAGCAATCTGCAAGGCGATTGGTGTGAAACACATTAGAAAAGTAAATCCGAACGAGCTAAAGAACGTAAAAGAAACAATTAACTGGGCAATGGAACTTGAAGAAACATCTGTGATTATTACCGATTGGCCATGCAAGTTAAAGAAAACCTATAATGAAGAAGATTTTGAGCGTTATGACAAAATGTGGCGCACAAAGGACAAAGTGATAGAAGATACATGTACTGGCTGTAAAGCATGTCTAAGAAGTGGATGTTCATCATTAATCTTTGATCCTGAAACAAAGAAAACTAGAATAAATCCAAATACCTGTGTAGGATGTGACGTTTGTCTTCAAATTTGTCCATTTGACGCAATTGTAAAGGATGAGAACTATGGTTAAGAGTATAAAAATTGTAGGTGTAGGTGGACAAGGTACCATTCTACTAGCGAAGTTATTAACACTAGCTTTAGTTGATGCTGGTTATGATGTAAAAATGTCTGAAATACACGGGATGAGCCAACGAGGTGGAAATGTATCTAGTGAAATCCGGTTTGGTAAAAAAGTTTATTCCCCTGTGATTGAAAAAGGATCAGCAGATGTACTTGTATCACTTGAACAAATGGAAGCGGCAAGAAACATTAACTACCTTAAAAAAGAAGGAATTCTAATTGTTAATAACTATCAGATTCATAGTATGGTAACACTTAGTGGTAAAGTTAGATACCCTAAAAACATAATTGAAGAACTAACAAAACAAGTAAAAACGTATCAAGTCGAAGGAACAAAAACCGCAATTGAACTAGGGTTTGACAAAGTAATGAATGTTATTATGCTTGGTGCCGCAGTAAAGGCATTAGAGTTAGAGCATTTAAACTTCGAAAAAATTATCAAAGAAAATGTTAAGGAAAAGTTTATTGATTTAAACTTACTCGCATACAAGACCGGACTAAATCAATTGTAGATTGTGTCCCTCCTATCAAAGTAGACGCCCTCCATTGGCGTCTACTTTTTCTATTAAGAGAAGAATAAATAAAAGACCACAACACAGGTGCAATGTCATTAAGTTAAGAAATTAAAGAGAGATCTTCTCACACTAGATGTGAGGG
>CAZZAP010000032.1:0-20768 GCA_964652375.1 uncultured Candidatus Izemoplasmatales bacterium | reverse complement strand
CCCATGAAGCCCCTTCTTCAAATTGAGTATCAATTAAGTGGGGGAGTGTTCACTTCACCACTTACAATTTATCAACGCGTAGAAATTGAAACACACCCAAATAAAGACCTCTTTTTAGAAGAATTACTAGTTCGCAGGGAACTAGCCTACAACTTTGTCTATTACAATAAAAACTATAATCAATTTGAACATATGACGTATAATTGGGCCTATGAAACAATGCAGGCGCATCAAGAAGACCCACGTAAATACCACTATACAATCGTTGATTATACTAGTTTCTCAACCCATGATAAATACTTTAATACAGCGATGGAAGAAATGGTGCATCTAGGAAAGATGCACGGGTATATGAGAATGTATTGGTGCAAGAAAATAATTGAATGGAGCGCAACATACAAAGAAGCGTATGAAACAGCGATGTACTTAAATAATTACTACTTTTATGACGGAAATACGCCAAGCGGTTATGCAGGTGTAGCCTGGTGTTTTGGACGGCACGACAGAGCCTTTAAAGAACACATCATATTTGGCAAACTTCGTTATATGTCCATGGCTGGATTAAAACGAAAATTTGATATTGATGAATACGTTAAACGCATTGAAAAAGAAGTATTACAGCACCAAATGGAAAGTGAAACATAAATAGTGCATTGCAAATAAAAAACACCAACTATTTGTTGGTGTTTTGTTTGCCAAATACACGCGTATCAAAACTAATTTCTTTGGTATACGCTTCATAATTTGTGATTGGAATTAATGCGAATAAAAGCACAACAATCAGTGATCCAAAATGGAAATACGTATAAAACGGTAATGGTAATCCAATCTCTTTCTCAACAATCTCATACACTTCGAATGTATTCTGATTACGACGTGATGTAGTCACAATATAAACGAGTTTCCCTTCACCGTTATCCACATCAGTGATTTTCCCATCAAACATTTCATAATCCCAAAATGGTTCAATTAAGTTTGGCTTAAACAATGAATCAGCCTGTTCTTCATTAAATAACAAAATGTTCTCTTCATCAAATATAGCTGTTTCAGAGTAGTCATATGCTAAATTATCAAAACGGGTTAATTTAATATAATGCTCATAGCTTACATCCTTGTAGTCATATACAATTTGCTCTACTTCGCAGATTTCATTTGCGCCACACGTACTAACAATTTCAGTTTCATTGTCTTCAACAGATGAATCAGGTACCAAAATAGCAGTATCGTTATCTTCGATCTTCCCATCGTATAAAACAGTACTGGATTCTTTATCTACTATCACCACGCTCGAGTCGTAATAGATGAATATATATGTATCTGTAACTGTGATGTCCGCTTGTAAGTGACGATTATTAATCTCTTTATCTATTTTAAAGAGTAATTCACTATCATAGCGGTTTGTAACTGTCACAGGGGCTTCGAAAAACGCAAAGAAATCACTGTGATGTTCCAAGTTTAATGCATTGTTAACTTGTGCTCTTGGGAAATTAAAAAATAAGACACAAAACAACACAAAAACCAAAATGAAGAAAATCTTAACAGCAATGAAACTTACCGTGCGTAGGTTTCTAACGCTAAAGTTATCATAAAATAATACCAAACGGTCTTTCATGAAATATAGAATCACATTTAGAATCACCGTAATACCAACGGCAAGACTAAACTGGAACAAAGGGTGCATATATCGAAAGATTGTCAGTAAAACAAAAAGAAGTAATACAGTTGATGTAAATAGAACAATCGTATTTTTTGAAGTCTCCATTTGTACATCAAAATCATTTCCGTATTCTCGATCGTTAAATAAAACAAAATAAGCAGCAAATAATACAGTAAATATTGAAACGAATACATAAAGTGGTGACGGGTAAAACCCATATAAAAAGAAAAGTAGTATTAATCCGTAACAAACAACCCCTTCAGCAAACGATTTTAAGATTATGATTATCGGTGCGTTTCGAAGTTTTTGACGGTTAAAATAATACGCCATCCCAATTAAGACTGGTAGCGATAAAAACAAAAATACATAATACATAAAATCATCCTCCCCATAACTATTATACCATAAAATTATTAAAAATTATACAAAATTATTTACATACAAAAAACACCCATTTTAGGTGTTATTTTATGATTAATGGCACGATCATCTCATCCTCTAATAGTCCTGCGTGGTGTGCTTTGTAATGTTTCTCATCATGAATAGAAAACATGTACTTATCAATCGCTACAGCGATAAAGTCACCTACAAAGTCATCTATTTTTGGATGTTTTGGTCCATCACCAAACAGCTTAGAAGCTAAAAATTCTTCTTTCGAGTGAATTTCAAATTTCCCTTCAAAGTGTTTATTAAATTCCTCTTTGAAAATCGGAATAAATTCCTCTTTTACAAAAAAATTGATTGCCCTAGGTTCAAGTGATGGTTTTCGTACTAACATTTGTACTAGTTCTTGATAGTTAAATAATGGAATTTCCTCAATATCCGTTAATCCATGATCTGCGATGAGTACGATAAGTGTATCTTTTGTAACATGATTAGTTAAATCGGTAAACTGTCTATTTAATTGCGTAACTACTTCTTTAACTTCCTTGCTGTAAATGCCATATTTATGCTCCGTTAAATCCGGCTCTACCCAGTATACATAAGAGATGGATTTATCAGTGTTTTGATTAAGGATCAGTACTTTTTCGATTTCTTCTTCAAATGATTCACTTCCATTTGGAACAAATGAAGGGAAGAATCGTTGTACTTTGACATCAGGATTTTTCGCTTTAATTTTAGAAAGAAAATCTTGATAAGCAAGATGTTTTCCTGGGATATCTATTTCAATTGGACGCTCGCTATGATAAAAATCTTTATTTAGAAATACCGCAAGGTTTAGATCGTATTCTTTAAAATATTGAACCCACCCTAAATAACCAGTAGTAATAGGAGGTAATCCAGATAACACTGAGTTTGTCGCAGCAACTGTGGTTGGTGGGAATACACTGCTAATCCCTTTTACAATGTGTTTTCGTAATAAATCATCTTCTTTTAGATGTTTCTGTAACACATTCAGTCCTAATCCATCTAGTAAAACATAGACGATATGATTTGGTTGTTTCTCACGTAAAACACTGTCTAACTCTTTTTGTCCATTATAGGGAGTTTCTACACCGTAATAGTGCAAAAAGGAGTTGGTTACATTCATAATTGAGTCTTTATAATTCGGGTAAAATAGTTTCATTTTTGTACCTCCTTTTAACACTAAATTATATCACAAAAAAAAGAAGATTTCTCTTCTTTTATTGTAAATAATTGACAAGTAACTTGATGGTTGCTTCAATTCCATCAATGTGCGTACGCTCCATACCATGAGATGCATGTACTCCAGGTCCCAATAACGCACCTTTTACATCGTTACCAGCTCGTATTGCCGCAGATACATCACTACCGTAATACGGGTAGATATCAACCGCATGATTGATGTTTTCTTTTTTCGCAATCGCAACCAAACGATTTGTTAGATCATAATCATATGGTCCAGAAGAATCTTTTGGACAGATGGATACATCGAACTCAGTACAAGTTAAATCGTCACCAATGCACCCCATATCAACCGCAATCATCTCATCCATTTCTGGAATAAATGCAGCACCGTGACCAACTTCTTCGTAGGTAGATATGATGAATTTTACGGTGTGCTTAGGTGTTATCTTATTCTCATAGAAGTATTTAATTAAACCAAAAATACTCGCTACATTGATTTTATCATCTAAAAATCTTGATTTCACAAAACCACTTTTGGTAATGGTTGTTTTTGGATCAATAAAAATAAAGTTTCCAACTTCAATACCAAGCGCTTTAACATCTTTTTTATTCTTTACAACCTCATCAACACGAACAAACATATTTTCAGGTGTACGTTCTTTTTTTGCGGCATCTTTGTAGACGTGAATCGCTGGACTAGTTGATAAAAATGTACCAGCATACTCCTTATCGTCACGTGTTTTGATCGTGCAATATTCACCATCAAGTGTCGGCCAAATTGGTCCACCAATTGTCGTGAATTTAATTTCACCCTTATCGTTAATACTGCGCACCATTGCGCCAAGCGTATCAACATGCACACTAAGCCCAACTGTATAATCTTCTGCCCCAGGCATCGTAATAATTAAATTACCTTTTTTCGTTTTTTCTGTCGCTAATTGATATTTCTTCGCTTCCTCTTCAATGCGGGGAACAATTAACTTACTATAACCACTTGGAGATGGAATTAAAAGAATCTCCTTTGCCAGTGTTAAAATATAATCTCTATCTAAATTCATGTAAAATCACCTCACGTTATTATATCATAGTATTAAAACATATAGAATATGTTATAATAATTTTGGGGTGATACTCTATGAAAGTAATTTTTGGCGGGGCATTCAATCCTGTGACAAAGGCCCACACAGACGTTTATCATCGCGTGATGAAAGACATCGATGCCAGTGAGTTTATTTACTTGCCGGTATCTAGTGCTTATACAAAACGTGATTTAGCAAGCAACTACCATCGATTAGAAATGTTAAAATTAGCGATTTCGCCTTTAGACAAAGCGGTTGTTAGTGAATTGGAACTAGAAGACAATGATTTTTTAGGGACTTACCAATCACTAATTCGTTTTTATGATAAAGAGGAGGAAGAACTAGCGTTTATTATCGGCGCTGATAATATTCTCGATATGGAAACATGGATTAATATTGAGGGAATTTTAAGTGAGTTTAAAGTGATTGTGTTGCCGCGTAATAACATTGACATTTACACAAAAATCAATGAGAAAGATGTATTGAAAAAACATCGTAAAAGCTTTATAATACTGAAGGATTTTAATGTCGATATCTCTAGTACACAATTTCGAAATACATGGGATAAAAACCAAGTAGATCCAAACGTATTTGATTATATTATTGATCATGACTTATACAGAGGTGAGAATGATGTATAGTAAGAATTTTATTAAAGTCGCAAGTGTAACACCAAAATTGAAAGTTGGGAACCCACAGTATAACGTAACAGAGATGTTGCGATTATTAAAGGGGATTAAATCAAGTATTACAGTATTTCCGGAACTAGGAGTAACTGCCTATACCTGTAATGATTTATTTTACCAAGAAAGCTTACTAACAAGTACCAAAGAAGCAATCGATACTTTCTTACAAAACAATCCCGATACGGGAATTGTTGTCTTTGGCGCACCGTTTGAAATTGATGGTGTCTTATACAACTGCGCGTTTGTAGTAAAACAAGATAAAATCCTTGGTATTGTACCAAAATTCTATTTACCAAACACAGGAGAGTTTTATGAAAAACGCTGGTTCCAAAGTGGATTTGACATTGTTGGAAAAGTCAAACAAGTAACCTATCTAGGACAAACAGTACCATTTGGACACCTTGTCTTTAAAGATACGAAAGACGAATGTAGTTTTGGGATTGAAATTTGCGAAGATATGTGGGCGCCAATCAGCCCAGGGAATATACTAGCGATAAATGGCGCTAGAATCATTTTAAACCTCTCTGCTTCTAATGAAGTTCTCGGGAAACGAGAAATCAGGAGAAGGAGTATTTTGGAGCATTCAAGACGTAATGCTGGTGCCTATGTATACAGTAGTGCTGGTGTAAATGAATCAACTAGTGAAACCGTCTTTAGTGGGCACAACGTCATTGCTCAAAACAGTGAACTACTTGTTGAAACTGAAAACTTTAACCAAGATTCAGAAATTATATACGGTGATGTGGATATCGCAAAAATCGATTTTGCTAGAAGAACCAATGCATCGTACCGAGATACCCTCAATCGCTATTCATTTGAGTATCAAATTGTAGAGTTTGAGTTAACTGAAACAAAGGACTACGATTTTGAAAAAAAGTTAGATAGCACGCCTTTTGTACCGAAAAAAGAGATTTTAGAAGTGTTTGAAAAAATTGCTGCACTTCAAGAAAATGCCTTGATTAAAAGGATCAAACATGTGCGTGCGAAGTCTTTACTAATCGGAGTAAGTGGAGG
Source organism: uncultured Candidatus Izemoplasmatales bacterium (assembly GCA_964652375.1). Taxonomy (GTDB): domain Bacteria; phylum Bacillota_I; class Bacilli_A; order Izemoplasmatales; family Izemoplasmataceae; genus CAZZAP01. The sequence goes on along the minus strand of CAZZAP010000032.1, from coordinate 14,742 downwards.
CCTTGATAGTACACTTGCCCTGCTTATCGCAGTACGTGTTTATGATAATCTGCATAAAGATCGAAAAGAAATCATTGCGGTTACCATGCCAGGATTACACACATCAGATATAACCAAAAAAAATGCACTTGATATGATGGAAGCTCTTGGGGTAACTACACTAGATATTGATATTAACAATCACGTTAAGGAACATTTTAAATTAATTGGACACGATGGTAAAACCGAAGATATTACGTATGAAAACACACAAGCAAGAGCAAGAACAATGATTTTAATGAACCTAGCAAACAAACATCATGGAATTGTACTTGGTACAGGTGATTTAAGTGAACTTGCACTTGGATGGTGCACATATAATGGTGATCAAATGAGTATGTATGGAATCAATGCTGGAATACCAAAAACACTCGTTCGTTTTATGATACACAATTATGCAATGCATAAATTTGACGAATCAGTTCGAGGTACATTGCTCAGCATTGTAGATACACCAATTACCCCAGAACTTGCCAGTAATCAAAAGACAGAAGACACAATCGGCAAGTACGAAATTAACGATTTTATTGTCCATCGTTTACTACGCTATGGAGATAATGAAGAACGTGTACGCTGGTTACTTCGCAAAGTCTTTGACTTAACGGAAAAAGAAGCATATAATTATGCCGAGAATTTCTATCGACGATTTTATTCTCAGCAATTTAAACGACAAGCACTACCAGATTCACCAAAGATTCTAGATATTAGTATTTCTCCTCGCGGGGATTTACGATTACCTAGCGATATCGATTATTCAAACTAGCGTGTTTGGAAAAAATAGGTATAAGCTCTTTTGAATTAGAAAGGACGTACATAATGAAACGAGTTGTAGTTGGACTTAGTGGGGGAGTAGATAGCAGTGTCGCAGCTGCATTATTACTAGAACAAGGCTATGAAGTCATTGGTCTTTTTATGCGTAACTGGGACAGCACAACCAATAATGATGTACTAGGAAACCCAACCCTTGATGACGAGGTTTGTACACAAGAACAAGATTATCAAGACGCTGAAAAAGTTGCTGAAAAATTAGGGATAAAACTATATCGTGTTGATTTTATTGAAGAATATTGGAATTATGTCTTTAGTTATTTTTTAGATGAATATAAAAAAGGTAGAACACCAAATCCTGATATCCTATGTAATAAGTTTATTAAATTTGATGCATTTAAAAAACATGCAAACCAGTTTAATCCAGACTTTATCGCAATGGGACATTATGCTAGAGTAAAACACGGAAAGCACCCACAGATGCTACGCGGGATTGATTCAAATAAAGATCAAACCTACTTTTTAAGTCAGCTAACAGAAAAACAACTAAGTAACGTGTTATTCCCTGTTGGTGATTTAGATAAAAAAGAAGTTCGTGATATCGCAAATAAATACGATTTAGCAACCAAAGATAAAAAAGATTCAACTGGAATCTGTTTTATAGGTGAACGAGACTTTAATAAGTTCTTAGATAACTATTTACCAAGTAAGTCAGGAAACATGGTAACACTTGATGGTGAAATAATCGCAACGCATGGAGGGCTAATGTACTATACCATCGGCCAGCGAAAAGGGCTTGGGATTGGTGGTAGCCAAAAATTTGGAAATGAGCCATGGTTTGTCATTGGGAAAAACCTTGATACAAATGAATTGCTTGTTGGACAAGGATTTCATCATCCCACACTATACAGCGATTCTTGCTTAGTGGAAGATGTCAACTTAATCAATCTAAAGAAATTCGAAGGAACCATCGATTGTACTGCGAAATTCCGCTATCGACAAGCAGATGTTCCTGTCACAATAAAATACATAGGTGACGACCTATTTGTAACATTTAAAGAAGAAGTTAGAGCCGTAACACCAGGGCAAGCAGCAGTCTTTTATGATGGTGAGGTTTGCATGGGTGGCGGATTTATAAAAGAAGCGTATAAAGACGGTAAAAAACGTCAATATTAGGAGGAAAACATGAAAGCACATCTAACATTAGAAAAAAATGACAACGTAGTAGTAATTGAATTCTTTGAAAAAGAAGCACCAGCAACGGTAGAAAATTTTAAGACTCTAGCCGAAAAAGGATTTTATAATGGACTAACATTTCACCGCGTGATTCCAGGATTTGTAGCGCAAGGTGGATGCCCACACGGAACTGGAACTGGAGGACCAGGATATACCATCAAATGTGAAACAACAAATAACCCACACAAACATCTAGTTGGACGTCTTAGTATGGCGCATGCTGGGAAAGACACAGGTGGAAGTCAATTCTTCATCTGTTATGATAGTTTCCCACATTTAGATGGTGTTCATACTGTCTTTGGTGAAGTAGTAGAGGGTATGGAATATGTATTTGAAGTAAAACAAGGAGACAAAATCAAAGAACTAAAATTTATCTAACATCAAAGGGGGGAAAGCATGGCTAAAATAGGTATTGCACTAGCAGGTGGTGGTGCTCGAGGAGCATACCAAGTTGGCGCATGGAAAGCATTAAAAGAACATGGAATAATGGAACGTATTGACGCATTTAGTGGCGCTAGTGTTGGGAGCATAAACGCCGTCTTATTTGCAATGGGCAATTACGATTTGGCTGAAGACATTTGGATGAGTCTACCCGATCGTGATTTATTTCAAGTGAAAAAACGAATGATATTTAGACGTATTTTTAAAGAAAAATTAGATTTCTTAGACAGAGGAGTCTACAACACAAAGAAACTACAAGAACTAATGGATGACACAATTGATATGTCCTTAATAGAAGGAAAAGAAATCTATGTATCAACAACCTACGTAGGAGATAAAAAAAGTAAATTTATCGATCTACTTAAAGCAAACTACAAACATTTTTGGAAAAAAGATAACCATATTAAATACACGAACGTAGCAACACTAGACGTAGAAACCATCAAAAAAACAGTTCTAGCTAGTTGCGCTATTCCTGTCGCCTTTCAATCCATCACAATTGGTGACCAAACCTTTTATGATGGCGGAATATTAGACAATGTACCTTGCCAGCCGCTAATTGAAGCTGGGTGCGATAAAATCATAGTCATCGATTTATTTAAATTCCAGCCATTATCGAAAAAGGTTCGTAAATCCAATGTTGAACTGATACGCATTAAACCAAAAAGAGGACTCCGTGGCGTTTTAGACTTTAAACGGAGATACGTTGAAAGACGGTTTGAAATGGGGTATCTAGATACCTTGAAAGTGATTGATGAAATCAAAGAACTAGTAAAAGAAAAATAACACCTTCATAGCTATTATCTCTATGGAGGTGTTTTTTATGAAAAAACTATTAATTATCGCAATTCTATTTACCTTATCAAGCTTTCGGACTCATGTAGATGCAGATTATACCACCTATCAAGATATTGATTTTGAGTTCTCAACCGTAAAACTACTTGAAAACTTCAACAAACATGACTTTAAACGATACTATGACTACATGTCAAGTAAACGTCGGTTTTGGGGCTGGAAGACCTTTATTGCATTTGAAAATGAGAAAGCCTATTACACAAGAGAAACCCTGTACGTAATTGAAAATGACGGGTATACAGAAATTGTTGAAAAACTAAAGTTTACGATGCAAAGCAGTGTCAAAAAACAATACAGTGTATCCGGAAATCTTGGCTTAAAAGGTGGTGGAGAGTACAATGGGTTCAAACTAGGGCTGGAGCAAAAAATCAAAGCTGAAACTAGTTTGGTAACAGAAGACATCACAAAAGAATCAGTCGAAATTAAAATCACCGTTGATCCAGGTACAATTATGAAAGTTCAAATCGCAGGAGAAGCCAAAGTAACAAACGGTGTTGCGAAGTACTACCGATTTTGGCGTAATGTAAAAAAAGGTGGCTTTGAAATATTTGTCATCACGACCGAATACTATTCAATTACAAAGGAGAAACTATGAAAGGAAAACTCTTTGTATTTATTCTAGTATTTCTTTTTACAGCGTTAGGTGTTTTACTACTTACCAAAAGAGAACTACCATTCAGAATTATTACCTTGCCAAGCATTCATTCGAGCTATCAAGATGAAGCAGGTGAATCAGTTTATATAAAAGCACTCACAAACGACCTTGAAAGCCCTTATTTTCACAAAGATTTAATTAGTAACGTGACTATAAAAAATGAGCACAATTTTATAGATATGAATATCATAGATATTCATTTCTCAGAAAATGAATACATTTACATGGAAAATACATACCAATATGTTAGTTTTGAACTGGGCATCACAGTCGTGCCAGCTGAGGGCGAAATTCTACTCGAAAATAGCGTGCTAGAACTAACGTATGATAACGGTGAAATCCTTGAACTTGAAATCGGTTCATTTTATGTATTATTTGGTGAAACATTAAACGACTTATCACTGGATAATCTGTTTGCACTACACGGTGAACTAGATGGGGTTGATACCATCACCGGCATTTATGTTGAATTATACAACAAAACAGATCATCACATTACCATCAAACGGATTGAAACACTCGGTTCACTTTATTTTGATAATCATATGTTAAAAGAAATCGAAGAAGTGCCATTACACTATGACAAAGTAACCGATATCTTACTTATTGAGGAGTATAGCCATACAAAGAAACACGCGTTATACAATCAACAATATACCATCATAGCCAATCAGTCCAATCAGTTCTTTGTACCACTTTTATACAATGGTGACGTTGCCTTTGTTTATCGTTTTCCCCTTCAGGTTGTTTTTGAGATTGAAGGAGAAGAGAAAATCTATATTATCGATGATTTCCCTTATATAAATACACCGTTATTTAAACCTGAGTTAGAGGATTCTTTTGTTTTGTATGAAAAAGATTAAAATCCATTTTTTTACAAAGCAATACAAGAATCATCTTGTGCAGGTGAACGATATCACGATCCAAAAAAGACTATCATTAATACACGGGAAAAATGGTTCAGGAAAAAGCACATTATTAAAGGCGATAGCGGGATTTATTACCTTTGAAGGAGACATCCATATCAACGGAACCACTGGTTATTCTTCTGAGATGAATGTGTTTCCGCATTACGTAAAGGTGCTTGACTTTATCAATGCGATGGCAAGTATTGAGAGGACAAGAGATATCGTTCTTTTGCTTCAGTTGTTGTCACTTGAAGAAAAAGTAGATGAATACATTCATCATTTATCAAAAGGAATGAAGGCAAAACTACGATTTTTAGTGATGTATATGTTTGAGAAAGATATATATCTACTAGATGAACCATTTAGTGGTGTTGATCAGGAAAGTATCCAACAAATGAAACACATTATGCAAACTTCTTCATCAAGATTTCTAATTGCATCTCATCTGATAGAAGAGTTTGAAGACATCGCACAAGAGGTTATTCACATTGATTAAACTACATAATAAACTACTAGCAAATCAAATAATGTACTATGTATTTGCGAGTTTTATGTTTCTTATATGTATACTTTCCATCATTTTTTCAAGGTTTTATATTGAAGAAGGACTACTTCAGTATAACCAGCTATATTATTCAAGCGAGTACATCTTTGAAATCATTGCATTTTGGAAATTACTGACACTTGTACTAACGCTTTATGTAATCTACCATACGTTTTATGTAAATCAATATGACTATTTCATCCTAAAGTGCACAACAAAAACAATCTTTATTGTAACGAAACTACTCTATGTCATAATGCAAATGCTGCTCTACGTATGCATTACGTGGGGAATCATTACATTGATTCCTCTATTCTTAACACCTTATGTACAGTTTCAAACAATGGTAGCACTATTACCCAAAATGTGTTTATTTGCCCTTTATTATGCTTCACTAATGAGCTATCTATTAGTTGTGATTAAACATTTTTATAGTTTACTGGGGATTATGGTTGGCTATTTGATTGTCTTTTTACTTAGTGACTACTCCATACAAAAACATGAGGTATCTCTGATATATGCCAGCTTAAATACGCTTTTCATTGATATCAATCAATATAGTGAAATAGGGTATGATTTTCTGTTTGGCTCTGTGTATGCGTTATCATTTACATGCTTATTTATAATCCTTTGTATAAAAGCCTATATAAGCACAGATACTTGAAATTTCTTTTGAAAAAACGACTATAATATGGTATATTATATTGTTGAAAAGGAAGTGAGAAATATGTGTGGTATTGTTGGTTATTTAGGTACTGAAGATGCACGTGAAATTATACTGAATGGATTAACTAGATTAGAGTATAGAGGATATGATTCTGCTGGGATCGCTCTATATAATAATACAAAGAATACATTTCATATTTTTAAAGATAAAGGACGAGTAAAACATTTGGAAGAAATTACCGACTTTTCGTTTGATAGTAAACTTGGGATTGGACATACTAGATGGGCAACACATGGTGTTCCTAATCAAGTAAATTCCCATCCTCATTCATCAATGAAAAGTCGTTTTTGCATTGTTCATAACGGTGTTATAGACAATTATAAAGAGCTTAAAAGTACAAAACTTAATGAAAATAATTTTGAGAGTGATACAGATACAGAAGTAATCGCTCATTTAATTGAGCGATATACAAAAAAGATGTCTGTAGAAGAAGCAATTCGTAAGACAATGAGTCTACTGGAAGGGTCGTATGCCTTAGCAATTATCGACCGCGAAAATCCTGGTAAAATCTATGCCTGTAAAAACAAAAGCCCATTATTACTTGGTGTTGGTGACAAGGGTGTTGTTATCGCTAGTGATGTTATGGCGCTTGTTGGCTACGCAACAAAGTATATCCCTTTAGAAGATAAAACCTTTGTTGTATCTGATGGGAAAGACTATCAATTATATGACATCATTGGGTATGAACGTGAATATGAAATTAAAGTAATCGATGTTGATTATTTTAATATCGAAAAAGGGGAGTATTCTCACTTTATGTTGAAGGAGATTAACGAGCAACCATCTGTAGTACGCCGCATTATTGGTGAATACTTTGATGGTGATGAAGTAACAATGAATAAAGGCGTAAAGCAAATGCTTGAAAATACAGATCGTATTTACATTATTGCTGCTGGTACAAGTATGAATGCTGGATTTATTGGAAAAGAGATGTTTGAGAAAATGTCAGGTATTCCATGCGAGGTTCATATCGCAAGTGAGTTTGCGTATAATATGCCACTTTTATCAAAAAAACCACTATTTATGTTTATATCACAAAGTGGTGAAACAGCGGATTTAAGAGCTGTACTTGTGAATGTGAAGGCAAAAGGATACCGCTCTTTAACGATTACAAATGTCAAGACGAGTACCCTCGCTAGAGAAGCAGATAATTTTGTAGAAATTCATGCAGGACCTGAAATTGCGGTTGCTTCTACAAAAGCATATACTGCACAAATAACCATTTTATCAATTCTTGCGCATATGCTGAGTGATAAACACATCAATTTACGCAAAGAACTAAGTAAAGTAGCCATTTCTATGGAAAATATTATTGATAAAAAAGACTATATTGAAAACATTGTAAAACAGTACTTAACAAAACGGAATTGTTTCTATATCGGTAGAGGGATTGATTACTTTGCTGGATTGGAATCAAGTTTAAAACTAAAAGAGATTAGTTACATCCAAACCGAAGGGTTTGCGGCTGGTGAATTAAAGCATGGAACGATTGCACTAATTGAAGAAGGAACACCTGTTATCGCAATCATTTCACAAAGAAAAATCAGTAAAAACACAAGAAGTAATTTAAATGAGGTTAAGAGTAGAGGTGCAAACACGCTTGTAATTAGTACAAAGAGTGTACATGAAAAAGAAGACCAAATTGTTGTTGATGATGTATTTGAGTTATTCAGTCCACTACTAACAATCATTCCTTCGCAGTTTATCGCATATTATGCAGCACTTCATCGAGGATATGATATTGATAAACCAAGAAATCTTGCAAAAAGTGTTACAGTAGAATAAAATAAAGAGTTGGGGTAATACCTAACTTTTTGCATCGTTTATATACAAAAATTAGGACATAATGGAGGTACAACATGGCTAAATATTTTGGTACTGACGGGACCAGAGGAAGAGTCGGATTAGAGATTAATAATGCTATTGCATTTAAACTTGGTCAATCACTAAAAAGTGTACTTGGCACAGACAAATTAGTAGTTGGAATGGATACGAGGGAATCTGGAAGTGAATTACTTTATAGTGTAACTAGTGGTGCGCAATCAATGGGGATTGATGTAATGGTAGCTGGTGTTGTTTCAACCCCGCTTATTAGTCACTATTCAAAAGCAAAAGGAATCACAGGAGTGATGATTACCGCATCACATAACCCGTATACTGACAACGGACTTAAAGTATTTAATAAAGGAAATAAATTACTTGAGCAAGAAGAACTTGCGATTGAAAAATTTATTGATGATAAAGACAAATTTCAAATTAATAGTGTTGGGAAAACATACAGTGGTGAAGAGGTACTTGATCTTTACGCTGACTTAATAGAAGAATTAGACTTAGAAGAGATTCATCTTAAAGTAGGGTATGATAGTGCCAATGGGGCAAACTACTTAATTGCCAAAGGGATACTCACTGAATTATGTAGTGAATCATATCAAATTGGGAATGAGCCAAATGGTAAGAATATCAATCTAAACTGTGGGAGTACTCACTTAGAGAGTATTAAACAATTAGTAAAAGAGAAACAACTGGATATTGGACTCAGTTTTGATGGTGATGGAGATCGCATATTAGTTGTTGATAATGAGCAAGATGAGATTGATGGTGATTTACTTATCTACATTATTGCTACATATTTAAAAGACCAAGGTAAGCTGAATAAAGATACTGTAGTCTTAACAAAAATGAGTAACTTAGGAATTATCAAAGCATTTAATCGTCAAGGAATCAACGTTGTATTAACTGGTGTTGGTGATAAGTACGTGTTAGAAGAAATGAACAAACATGACTATTCAATTGGTGGCGAAAATAGTGGGCATATTATTTTAAAAGACTACATCAATACTGGAGATGGATTACTAGTTGGAATCGTATTATTAAAAATCTTACAAGAGACTGATAAAACACTAAAAGAGCTAACAAAAGATATTACAATGTGGCCTCAAAAATTAGTGAATATCAAAACACATAAAAAAGAAATACTACAAGATGAAAGAGTAGTTTCTGTTATTGAAGAAGTGAAAAACATCCTAAAAGATGATGGGAAAGTACTTGTACGAGCAAGTGGTACTGAACCATTATTACGTGTAACACTAAGTTGTGAAAAAGAAGAAGATTTAACGAAATATATGGACTTAATTTGTGGGATGATCAACAAAATTAAGGAGGAAGAATAATGAAAAAGTTTGCAATTGTTTTAGCAGCTGGTAAAGGAACTAGAATGAAAACAGCACTTCCTAAATGTGCGTTTCCGATACTAAAAAAACCAATGATTGAATACATTGTTGAGAACATTGAAAAAAGTGTTGTTGATGAAATTGTTACCGTTGTAGGACATCAAAAAGAAGTACTGATTGATATCTTAAAAGACAGAGTTGAATACGCTGTTCAAGATAAACAATTAGGAACTGGTCATGCAGTGATGGTAACAAAGGACTTCCTTGGAAAACGCCGCGGAACAACGATTATTATGCTTGGTGATATGCCGTTAATTGATAGTAAAGTAATCGATAAAGTGATTTCGTACCATGAAGACCGTGGGAACGACTTAACGGTTGTTACAACTGAATTTGATAATCCAAAAGGATATGGACGTATTGTTCGTAACGAATATGGAAATATTGAATCCATAGTTGAACATCGAGATTGCACAGTAGAACAAAAACGCATTAAAGAAGTTAATACTGGAATTTATGTTGTAAATAACTCATTATTATTTAAAGAAATCGACAAAATTGAAGTGAATCAACGAAAAGGTGAATACTATTTAACTGACATCGTTGAGATTATGAGAAAAGACTACATCGTTGGTACATTTGTAATGTGGGATAGTCCAAAAGTAATGGGTGTGAATGATTTATACAGCATTAGTGTTGCTGAAAAGAACTTACGTGAAAAAATTAACAAAATGCATATGTTAAATGGCGTAAGTATTATTAACCCTGATACCGTTACGATTGGACACAATGTTCAGATTGAAAACAATGTAACAATTTATCCAAATACATATATTACAGGGAATACTGTGATTAAAACAGGATCAAAACTTGGTCCAAACACAGAAGTGCATCACAGCACAATTCATGAAGATGTAAAAGTAAAACACAGTTTAATCTTTGATAGTGAAATCAATAGTGGTAGTACAGTTGGACCATTTGCGCACCTTAGAAATGGTGTAGTAATTGGGAAAAACAATCGAATTGGTAACTTTGTTGAAGTGAAAAAATCAACCACAGGAGACGGAACAAAAGCATCTCACCTAGCGTATATTGGTGATGCAACAACTGGTAAAAACGTGAACTTTGGTTGTGGAAGTATCACCGTAAACTACGATGGTGTAAACAAACATCAAACGATTATTGGTGATGATGTCTTTATTGGATGTAATACGAACTTAGTAGCACCTGTTGAAGTTGGGAATCGCGTCTTTATTGCCGCAGGTAGTACCGTGACCAAAAACGTACCTTCAGGAGCGCTTGCGATTGCGCGTAATAGACAAATTAACAAAGCGGATTACGCAAAGAACTTGATTCGTCCGAAAGATGATCAATAACACTTGACAATTAAGGATATTGTGATAATATAGTAATGCAGTAAAATTAAATATGTGGAAAGAAGAGTACCCGCTCTCGCCTGATTGATTACGTTAATAGGCAAATGTCACAACACAATAATGATATGTTTGTGTGGGTACAGTATGTACTCACACTTTTTATATTCTTTCCATGACAAATCTAAAAACACAAGGAGGTGTTAGATATTAGACGATACGATAACAAAATGCCTGCAAAAAGCAAAGATGAACACTTACTAAATGAAGGTATTCGAGCTAGAGAAGTTATGTTAATTACAGATGATGGTGAGAAAAAAGGAGTTATTAGTACAAGAGAAGCGATCAACATGGCGTATGATAGAGACTTAGACTTAGTATTAGTTGCCCCTCACGCAAAACCACCTGTAGCGAAATTCATGGACTACAACAAGCACAAATACGAACAACAACGAAAACAACGTGAAGCGAAGAAAAAACAAAAAACATCGCAACTAAAAGAAATTCGTTTGTCTCCAAAAATCGATATTGGTGATTTTGAAACAAAATTACGTAATGGACGCAAGTTCTTAGAAAAAGGAGATAAGCTTAAAATCTCGATCCGCTTTAGAGGACGTGAAATGGCTTATACAAACAAAGGACGCGAAGTTTTAATGAAGTATGCGCAACAATGTGAAGACATCGCAAAAATCGATAGTAGACCAAAATTAGACGGTCGAAACATGATGATGTCATTATCACCAATAAAAGATAATAAATAAGGAGTGAATTACAATGCCAAAAATGAGAACTCATAGTGGTACAGCAAAAAGAATTAAGAAGACTGCTACTGGGAAAATTAAAACATCACACAGTCAAAGAGGACATTTAAAAGATGCAAAAAGTAGTGCATCAAAAAGAAGAAATAGAAAACCAATGTTAGTTTCTAAAAGCGATGCGAAACGCATGAAACAACAAATTGCTCAAATTAAGTAGGAGGAACAGAAAATGCCAAGAGTAAAAGGTGGAAACGTCGCTAGAAAAAGACGTAAAAAAGTATTAAAGTTAGCCAAAGGATATTTTGGTTCAAAACATCTATTATATAGAACTGCTAATGAGCAAGTTATGAAATCGTTAAGCTATGCTTACCGTGATAGAAAACAACGTAAAAGAAACTTTAGAAGATTATGGATTGCAAGAATTAACGCTGCTTCAAGATTAGAAGGGTTAAGCTATTCAAAATTAATCAACGGTCTTAAAAAGGCAGAAGTTGAAGTAAATAGAAAAATGTTAGCAGATATCGCTGTAAATGATCCAGCTGGATTCAAAGCAATCGCTGACATCGCTAAAAAAGGATTAGCTGGTGAAGCAATTACAGCACCAAAAGCTGCTCCAAAAAAAGCTGCACCGAAAAAAGTCGAAGAAGCACCTGTAACTGAAGAAGTTGCAGTAGCTGAAGAAGCACAAGATTTCGGTACAATGACAGTTTCTGAATTAAAAGCATTAGCGAAAGAAAGAGGATTAACTGGATTTAGTGCTCTTAAAAAAGCAGAATTAGTAGAGTTATTAAAATAAGCAGTTTCAAACTGCTTTTTTTATACGTGATATTATGGTATAATTTTGTAAGGTGATGAACAATGAAAAACGTCTTCAATACAATCAAATATGACCTTTATCTACTCCTAGTAATAGGACTTACTTTCGCAAGCTTTACAGGGTACATTACCGATATATACTTCCCGTTAATTATCCTACTAGCAATCATCATGATGCTTCTTAAAACAAATGTACTTTATATCGTCGCAATTGCGATGGCATCACAGATGAGTTTTAGCGGTATGAGAGACAATGCAGATGTCACAACGCTCTATACTTCTGTTATCGTATTTCTACTTGTTGTAGACGTAATTAAAAACCGTAAAATTACCAAGCTAGGGTATTTGATGTTACCACTCTTGATTCTATCAGGACTTGCTCTACTAACGGGCTTTAACGGTATTAGCAGATATGTTACTCTCGTTGGATTTTTTCAAATATTTAGTGTTACGTTAATGTATTTTTATTTTGTGAACACCTTTGAAAACCGACAAGATAATTTTGTGATGATATCAAAAATCTTTATGTATCTAGCAATGCTAGTAACAATTGAGATGCTGTATTATATATGGACAACTGATGAATTAATGATTACGCTCATTCGTCAAAGAACCATTGATTTAGGATGGGAAAATCTTAATATAATCATTTATGCAAATATTATGTCTATCCCGTTAATAGGCTATTTAGTTGTAAAATCAAAGGTGAAACTGCCGTATATGTTTCTTGCACTATTTAGTATACTAGGGATATTACTTACCTTATCTCGTTCATCGATTTTAACCGTCGCTGTATATGTAGTAGTTTTAGTACCGCTGATGTTCTATCATGAAAAGAAAAAAATGAGTTTGATTATACAAGGACTTCTCTTCGTGATGTTTGTTTCAATGGGGTTATTCTTCCTCGAACAACATGATATAATATCAGAATACTACCTCACATTGATGAATCGTGATGTACTGCATTTTGACGATCGATTAATACTACTTGAGATTGCATATGAAAACTTCAAACAACACCCAATTATTGGTAGTGGAGGGATTTTCTCTAGTAGGTATCTCATTGCTGAAGCTGGAGAAGAAGCAATTAATTACCACAATACATTTGCCCAGGCGAGTACCTTAGGGATACTAGGGCTAATTGGACTTGTTTTCCTATTCTTTAGGAAAATTAAACTCATCATTTCATCTGTAGATGATTTTAAGTGGTATGCATTGTTATTGTTGCTTGCCACAGCCTTTGTAAATGGATCACTACAACCGATGTATTTCTATGCATCTTATATGATTTACATCTTTATGATTCTAGCTAGTTTAGAAGTGAATAAAGCCAAAAAGAGTACTGAATAGGTATTCTTTTTTATTATTTAAAATTATACTAGTTACAATTCGAAATTTTTGACATTACTTAAATGTAGGAGTATAATTAAGATAGATCCTAGGTGATTGGAAATCACTCACATTGCGACCCCAAATTATTTTTATAGGGGCCAAGACTTGACTTGTGTGCGTGCCTTAGATTTTATAAGGAGTCCTAATGGTTAAGTAAGAGGCTACCACCATGGTAGAACAGTGGTTCTGCATTGAGTGGTTTCCAATAACTTAGGATTTTTTTATAACACTTCAAAATCACCATTTTATAAGGATAGGAGAGGTTTAAATGCTTAGTTTTTTTGATTACAGAAGTCCTTATCGTACACAAAACTTCATGGAGATGAATCTATTTGAGAAATTCATACCATTTGTTGTAGTATTTTTAGGTATCTATTTTATATACAAATATCGCCATCAACTACGAGAAAACATCGCGCTTGATAAATGGATACGTATTGTAACTGGTGTCGTCTTAATACTATTATATTCAAGCCATTATCTACTACGAATCAATTTATACGGGATTAAAGATCCAATCGTTTTACCGTTTCAGCTTTGTAGCATCAGTATGTTTTTGGCTATCATCTTACTATTCACAAAAAACAAAACCATTTTTGCATTTACATTTTTTGCAGGAATATTGGGTGCTTTTGTAAGTTACTTAACCCCGATTCACGGGTACACAAGTGCATATTACAGATATTATCAGTTTTACATTGCTCATGGTATCCTAATTTTAACGCCAATCTATTATTTATTAGTACATCAGTTTTATCCATCATTTAAAGATACCATTCATGCATTTTTAATTTTACAAAGTTTGGCAATCTTTATGGGTGTTTACAACTATTTTTACGGGACAGACTTTATGTTTATCTTTGTTGATCCTGCAAAAATAGATAAATTCCCCCTCATTGCAAAATTTGGAGGAATACCGTATTATATTATATGGATGGAAATCGTTGGATTTTCTGCATTTTTATTACTTTACATTCTTGTTTACATAGCAACAAAACGATATAAATAAAGGAGCTAGCTATAAATAAATCAAGTAAATAATGTAAATAGTTAGTTTTTA
>CAZZAP010000031.1:2244-21323 GCA_964652375.1 uncultured Candidatus Izemoplasmatales bacterium | reverse complement strand
ATCCTTCATGAATTTTATCTCTTTTTTATTTAACTTAGTTTTTCAGTAAGCTCGAATTTTCGGTCTTTTCTACTTATACAGTGCCACCATATATGTCATATAGTATGATGTAGTAACTTAGTAGTATAAAAGTGACATTAAATGCTAATAGAATGAATCGTGATTTTAACTTCAATTTAAACACTGCTAGTGTGTAAATAAATATAATTACGTAGAGCGCTATTTCCATAACATGATAACTCGTATGAACCAATAATGCGATTGCATATCTATCTGCTCCAAAGTATGAGACCATGTAGAGGTAAACACTTGCTCCTGTGAATACACCAGCATAACATAAAACTACGAGGTTCTTTTTTGGATGTTCGACTCTTACAGTAGCGAGTAGAATTGTTGAAAATAGAAAAAGAATTAGATGGTGTAGCTGGAGAATTTCTTCCCAGTTAAAAGAATTAGTAACGATTGGTAATTGTTCAAGCCATGTAGTGCCACCTGAATAAATATGAAAATAGAACTGTATACCATAAATATAAGCGATTAAGAAAAGTACTTTTTTCATTCCCTTTTTGTCCTCCCCATATGTTATCTTTCTATCTTCTATTATATCATATATAAATGATTATTATTTTAGGTTTCTACCATAAATGATGAACTGAATCTTTGATATATGTATCATATATTCTCTTCACTTCGTTCATTTCACTATCTGTGAGTGGTGGTAGATCAGATGATTGTACATTTTGCTCTACATGCTTAGGGCTAGATGCTCCAGGTATAATTGTACTTACTGCATCAAACATCAAAATATAACGCAATGCAATTTGAGCTAGATTTTTATCTTTGAACACAGATTTAAGTTCCTCTACAGCTTGTAATCCAAGTTCGTAATTCACACCGCTAAATGTCTCGCCTTTATCAAATGCTTCTCCTTGTCGATTAAAGGTGCGATGATCACCTGGTGAGAATGTTGTATCTTTGCTGAACTTCCCTGTTAAGAGTCCACTCGCTAGGGGTACTCTAACAATGATACCTACATTTTTTTCTTTTGCTAATTTGAAGAGTAGTTCCATTGGCCTTGGACGAAACATGTTAAAGATTATTTCGATTGCTGATACGCCATCATATTCAAGTGCTTTAATTCCTTCTTCAACACGTTCCACGCTAACACCATAATGTTTGATAAGACCTTCTTGTTTAAATGAATCCAATGCTTTAAACATATCTGGATTATAGTAGACATCTGTTGGTGGGCAATGTAGTAAAACCATATCTAGTGTTTCAACACCAATGTTTTTTCTTGAATTATTGATGTATTCTTTAATTTGATTTTTATTATATGCACTAGCAACATGAGGGTTAGAATAACGTCCAGCTTTGGTAATTACAAATGTTTTTTCTGTCTGTGTTTGTATAAAGGTTCCAATACTTTTTTCACTTAATCCACCCTGATATACATCTGCTGTATCAAAGCAATTTATATTGTTGTCAATCGCAATTTGTAATGTATTTTTTGCGAGTTCCTGATCGAATGAATCTCCCCATTTACCGCCAAGTTGCCAGCAACCAAGCGAAATTTCACTTACCTTGATGTTTGTTTTTCCTAATACTCTATAGTTCATTTTATCACGTCCTTTACACTTATTTTAGCATACTATTTCAGGCATGCAAATTATAATGATTTATAACTATGAAAACAGTTTACAAAATTGCGATAGTGCCTTTTCTTATTCCATGTGGTACAATTGAAACATGTAAGGAGTTTACCTTACTTTTTATGGTGAATTAAGTAAGTATATTGATTGCTGTACTAATACTTGCTTAATGACATTGAAACAAACAATTAAACGAAAAAAAGACAATTTAGGAGGATTTTTTCATGAAAATAGTTACAGTTAAAGATACGATTGATCCTAGAGTTTCTTTGGTACCAGATTCTGTGAAGAAATTACTGAGATTAGATGGTGTTTCTGTTATTGTAGAAAAAGGAATTTCAGAGATATTTAGTGATCAAGAATATATGGATGCTGGAGCAACTCTTATGAAGCGAGACGAAGCACTAAAAAATGCGGATATTATTTTAGGTGTTTCCAAGTTAGATGAGGTAGATCTTGCGAAATTAAAACCTGGTACTCTTTCGATAAGCTTCTTAGACTTATTTAGTAATAAAGAGTACTTAAAACATTTGGAGGATAATAAATTATCTTCGATTAGTTTAGAGATGGTTCCTAGAACTACTCTTGCTCAAAAAATGGATGCTGTAAGTTCTCAAGCTTCATTAGCAGGATATACTGCTGTTATCGCAGGTAGTGAGAAGATGAATAAGATATTTCCGATGATGATGACCCCTGCGGGGACTATCAAACCTGCAAAAGTATTTATCATTGGTGCTGGTGTTGCTGGGTTACAAGCGATCGCAACCGCAAAACGACTTGGTGCAAATGTAATTTCATTTGATACAAGACCTGTTGTAAAAGAGCAAGTTGAGAGTTTAGGTGCAAAATTCCTTGTAATTGATTTAGGTGATACTGGGCAAACAGAAGGTGGTTATGCAAAAGCTTTAACCAAAGAACAACTAGAAATACAACAGCGTGAAATGGCGAAAGTTATTCAAGATAGTGATTTAGTGATTACAACTGCAAAACTATTTGGTAGAAAGGCGCCTATCATTATTAAGAAAGAAGTAGTAAAAGGAATGAAACATGGTTCTGTCATTGTTGATTTAGCTGCCTCTACTGGAGGAAATGTTGAAGGAACAAAGGTAGGAGAAATTGTTGAAATAGATGGTGTAAAAATAATAGGTGATAAACATTTACCTATAAGAGTAAGTAAAGACGCATCTATTATGCTAAGTAGTAATATGGTGAATTTGATTACTCATTTTTGGGATGCTAAACAAAAATCATTTGATTATAACGATGATGAAATATTAGAGGGTTGTTTGGTTACCAAAGATGGTGTTTTAGTAAATAAAAAATTGAAAGAAGTATATGGAGGTTAATATGGGACTGTTAATATTTGTACTTATTTTAGCTTCATTCCTAGGATTTGAGCTTATATCGAAAGTACCTTCACAATTGCATACTCCACTTATGTCTGGATCAAATGCAATTTCAGGAATTGCAATTGTTGGAGCAATTCTAAGTTTGCTTGGGAGTTTTCAAGTTGAAGACGAACTCCTTCGTGTTATTTTTGGAAGTTTAGCAGTATTCTTTGCTACAGTAAACGTAGTTGGAGGATATTTAGTAACTGATAGAATGTTAAAAATGTTTGATGATAAGAAAGAGGGTGCTGAATAATGATTGATGCATTATATATCGTAGCTTCTATTCTATTCATTTATGGATTAAAAATGCTTGGGAATCAAAAGACTGCTCGTAAAGGTAATTTTATTTCAAGTGTAGGTATGCTTATTGCGATTGTTGCAGCATTATTAAGTGCACAGATCTTACATTGGGAATACATTGTTATTGCTGTTGTACTTGGTTCTTTTGTAGGTGTCATTGCATCGCAAAAAGTAGCGATGACAGCAATGCCACAAATGGTAGCATTGTTTAATGGATTTGGTGGAATTGCATCACTATTTGTTGGGTGGGCTGAATTCCAAAAATATGTATATGCTGGCACAGTTGGGTCACAAAGTATATTTAGTTTAGTTGTAATTTCATTAGCGATTCTAGTTGGAGCAGTGACGTTTACTGGTTCTTTGATCGCCTACGGGAAACTTGATGGGAAGATTACTAGTAAACCAGTTCTATATACAGGACAGCAAGTTGTAAATGTATTAATATTGCTGGCTATAATAGCTAGTATAGTCTTCTTCAGTCTTAATATTATCCTACCTGTTGGAGTATTGATTTATGTAATTGTAGGTTTATCACTACTATATGGTATTCTATTTGTTATTCCAATTGGTGGAGGAGATATGCCAGTTGTAATTTCATTACTAAATTCATTTAGTGGTGTCGCAGCTTGTATTACTGGATTTGTTGTATCTAATAATGTATTAATCGTTGCAGGAGCTTTAGTAGGATCAAGTGGATTGATTCTTACTCAAATAATGACAAAGGCAATGAATAGAAAATTAGGAAATGTATTATTTAGTGGGTTTGGTGCACCGTCAAAAACAGCTGCATCAAGCCAGGATTTAGGGGATCCTAATCCAATTGTTGTGGAAGATGCATATTATATTTTAGAAGCTGCAACGAATGTATTAATTGTACCTGGGTATGGTATGGCAGTTGCACAAGCGCAACATGCTGTAAGAGAGTTAGCTGGAATTCTAATTGAAAATGGCGCAGAAGTGAATTATGCGATTCACCCTGTAGCTGGAAGAATGCCAGGTCATATGAATGTATTATTAGCAGAAGCAAATGTTGATTATGATCAACTTAAAGAAATGGATGATGTGAATCCAACAATTGAACAAGTGGATTTAGCGATCATTATTGGAGCGAATGATGTTGTTAATCCGGCTGCAAGAGAAGATGAAGCTTCACCAATTTATGGTATGCCTATCATCGATGTAGACAAGGCAAGAACAACCATCGTATTAAAACGTTCAATGAGTCCTGGATATGCAGGTATTGAAAATCCGTTGTTCTATAGAGATAACACAAGAATGTTGTTTGGAGATGCGAAAAAATCTGTTCAAGGATTAATTACAGAGTTTAAGAACTAAATGTTATGATATGATAAAGCGTGTTTTAACTATTTATTAATATACAACATAAAGAAGCCGTTTATTGGCTTCTTTTTATAGGGTTAATTGTGATTTAATCTAATGATATACATGGTATAATAAGAGTAGGGGTGATGATATGAAAATACACGTTTTGCCAATTGTTTCAGGATTACATCAAGAAGATAAAATTAATGATGAAACAACTAGGTTATTAAACGAAATTGAATCCATAAGTGATTTCACTTTTTCTTTGTCTGAGATAGAGACGTTTTACAATGCGGAACTTTCTCTAATTCTTGTTCAAAGTGGTGGATCTGAAGGATACTTTCTAAAGATGGAAAAAAAGTTAAAACCTCCTTACTACTTATTAACGTATGGGACAAATAATTCACTTGCGGCTTCGATGGAGATATTATCGTACTTGCGAAATAAAAATCAACAAGCTGAAATATTACATGGTTCACCAGCTTATATTACATCTAGGTTAGAATCGTTGTTAATTGCAGAAGACAAAACTACGACGAGGCTTGGTGTGATTGGGAAACCTAGTGATTGGCTCATTGCTTCAAATGTTGATTATAAGCAATGTAGATCGATATTTAATGTTGAACTTGTTGATATTGATTTACAAGAACTTATTGATACCTACAATAAGATTGAGCTAGGTGATTATAAGCAGAACTTGAAACTTGACTTTGATCAACAAGAAGTAGCATATGCAAAAAAATTGAGCAAAGCACTCAATTTATTGAAGAAGAAATATCGCCTTTTTGGTCTGACTCTGCGTTGTTTTGACCTGCTTAGCACTATCCAAACAACAGGTTGCTTAGGGCTAGCATTGTTAAATTCAGAAAACTCAATCGGAACATGCGAAGGGGATATTCCTTCCATGTTATCAATGTATATATTAAAGAAAGTGACTGGAAAACCAGGATTTCAGGCTAATCCATCAAAAATAGATCAGGAAGAGAATGAAATTGTTTTTGCGCATTGTACATTGCCGCTAGATATGGCTAGTTCATATGATGTAATGACGCATTATGAATCAGGAATTGGGGTTGCCTTTAGAGGTCAGATGAATGAAGGAGATGTTACCATTTTTAAACTAAGTAACAATCTTACTGATTTCTATGTAGCAGAGGGAACAATTACTAAGAATCTTGAGGAATGTAACTTGTGTAGAACACAAATCCAAATAAAATTAGAGGATACAAGGTACTTTCTGTCAAATCCGTATGGGAATCACCATATAATTGTGTATGGGCATCATAAAGATAAATTAATTGAGTATATGAGTGCAGTGCATACGTAAGGGATACTTTTGTAAAAGAATATTACGTTTGAGTATGGTATAATGGTTATAAGTGAGATTGGGTGGTGAGAGAATGGACGTATTATCAATTATCTTTGTAGTTGCATTAGTATCATTAATGGGCACTTTTGCATTGTTGCTTTCTTCATTGCTCCAAAATAGTTTCAGAGATATGACGTTTGTGAACCTTGCGAGTATTTTACTTTTTGTTTCACTTCTAACTCTGTATTTTGATGTGCAAGGTTTATTGAATGAAAAACCAAATCTTATTTTTACATACTTTTCTTTTTCATCACTATTATTTTCTTTAGGACTATTTCAAAGAAGTATATTTGATCTATATAAAAAAGATATAGGGGCTTCTGTTTTCATAATGGATGTCTATTCAGTGTTTGTTGGTGTTATGATGGTTTTAGCTACGGCAACTGAAATATATGTGCTCCGCAGTCTAGTATATTCAATAACACTTATGTTTCCCTTTGTTGTATTCGTAGTGAGATTAATAAGATCTGACTTGATGTATAAAAAAATGATCGCATTCTATCAATCGGTTGTAGTCATACTGCTTTTATTTATAAGTGCTGTAAATGTCATTGTTTTGAATGTAATTCAGGAAAGTAATAGTATTCCTATGTTTGATATAATAGCGTCCTTGCTTGTGGCAATTATTATTATCACGATGTATTCGACCTACTATAATGAGCTTAATCATGTGAATTATGTAGAGTTGTTAGAAAAAAACAACTTATTACAAACGATTAATTCAAAAGTAAAAAAAGCTAGTGAAACAGATGATTTAACAAAATTATATAATCGTAGAAAAGCGAATGAAATAGTGCATAGTCTATCTGAGAAAACATCGGGATTTAAACACTTCTCCGTTCTAATTGTGGATATTAATGATTTTAAGAACGTAAATGATACATATGGACATTCCGTAGGTGATCAGGTGTTGCAGTTTGTTGCAAATGCATTGGTGTTATCAGTACGTGATACTGATTTTATTGCTAGGTGGGGTGGAGATGAGTTCTTTGTTATTTTGACTAACATCGATGAATCAAATACTAAAAAAGTAATTAAAAAAATAAAAACTTATTTACGTGACAACTTATTTGGGATTAATCGTTTACCTGTGGAAGTAGCAATAGGATATGCTGTTGCTAAATCTGATTTATCCTCTCAGGATCTGATTAATTATGCCGATAAGAGAATGTATATTGATAAGGAAAAGTGTAAAAATAAATCGAAAGATATCAACGAAAAATAAAAACCCTTTATTGGGTTTTTTACTTGCGTTATTTTAGTAGTAGATAGTGATAAATCAATATCCGATTATCTATCTAGATTAGTTGTGGTATAATGAACCTAAAGTTGGAAAATATTTTAAATGGAGGGTCTATGAAAAAGATATATATGATTGGTATGGGTGGAAGTGTGGAACATGCAACGATTGAAGTTCATGATATGCAATTTGTTATATCTGAAACAAAAGAAGAAGCATTTGATATTGTAAAAGATAGATGGTATGGAACGAGTCTTCATATTGATAGTTACATCGAAATGAACTACATAGATGGATACGAGATTGATTTGAGTGGAACTTCTAATAAAAGTCTATACATGATTGTATATGGAGGATATAAAGCAGGATTCATTGATGAATTACATAATTATAATTTTGTACTAGCTGAATCGATAGAAGAGGCGAAAACATTTGGAAAGTCATTAATGAGTAGCTATGAGTATATGGATCATATTGATAATGTAGTTAATGTGTTTGAGTACCTTAATACAAGGTTTGGATTTAATAAAGGGGACTACTCCTTTTCAATGAATAAGATAAATCATACATTTATTAAGTTAATTAAATAGGTTTATATTGCTTTTAGTAACTGCTATGGATAAAGGGTGCACTTTAAAAAAAGCGAGAGAGTTAATCACTGGCAGATTGAGGTTACTATGAGAAGAATAAATGATCATTTGCGTGTTAAAACCTTCATAGTTGGGTTGTTGTTGTTCTGTATTTTTGAACTGACAATCGTTTTTTAAGGTTTGTTTATATTGCGTGGCGAAGAAACAGAACTGAATAAGAAGTCTTTTGCGATTCAGTCTGAAGTAGAAGGTATATTTTTAAACGTATTTACAATTGCAGATGCATATCAATCATTTGTTACTGAGAATCCTGATTTATCTTTGGAGGAGTCTGAGGAATTTTTGAAGCATCTTTTATCTCATGAGGAGAGATATGTACGAAACATAGCATATATAGAAGACACAACCATTAAATACAATTACCCTTTTGAGGAAAACAGTAGTTCAATAGGAATTGATTTAAGCTTAGTTGCAGGACAAAGTGAAGACATTTTATATATCAAAGATACCTTTGATTCTCTTTTTACCGGTCCTGTTGATCTTGTGCAAGGAGGAAAGGCATTTATCCTTCGTACTCCAATTATTGTAGACGGGTCGTATCATGGACAAATCTCAACAGTTATTGATGCAGATCAATTAATTAGTTTGCTTGAAGAACAAGCAGATGCGAATGATGTTGAGATTGAAATAGGATACACAAGTGGTGAAGCGTTTATTCATATTGGAGAAAAGTTTAGTACCAGAACAGTAACGAGTACAATATCAAATAATCACATGGAGTTACAACTTACGATTTATGAGTTATCTGCTACAGCAATAAACACAGCTAATACTGTGAAATTTGGGACAAGAGTAGTGGCAGTGTTAACTATTTTAATAGTTTGTTATTATGTGTATCGAAACGGAAACTTGATAAACGAAGTTAAGTTTAAGGCAAATCATGATTCTTTAACTGGTAGTTATAATAGAACAAAGTTTGTTGGAGACTATGAAAATGGTAGTTTGATAGGAAAACTCATTGCGTTTATGGATATCAATAAGTTTAAAATACTTAATGATACTTTAGGACATCATTTTGGTGACTGGGCGCTCATAAAAATAACAGAAGAATTTATGAATAGTGGGGATTTTAGAACGTACCGAATAAGTGGTGATGAATTCATTTTAGTATCACGTAAACCTATGGAAGAAGAGTCATTCCTCAATTACATTAACTTGTTTGAAACGGAGTACTATAACCCCGAATTAAGACAAAAGATTGAAATTACACTATCTGTTGGTGTGATTGAGAATATCCATGCTGGTTTAGGTCTTGAGACAATGTTGATATATTTAGATTATGCTATGTATGATGCAAAAAAACAAAAAAGTACATATACATTGGTTGATGAAACGTTGATGAAAAAATATAATGAACAAAAAATTCAAGAACAGCTACTAATAGAGGATATTACCAATAACAATTTACATGTGTTCTATCAACCGATAATCGACATAGAGAAGAAATGTATTGATTCAATCGAAGTGCTGTCAAGGTGGGAGTATAAGAATCAATTAGTCTCTGCTGGGCAGTTTATCGATATTGTGAAACGCATTAAATATATCGAGTTAGTAGATCGTAACTTATTCAATAAACTTCAAGTTGATTATGAAGTCATTACCAAGGAATGTAAGAATTACAATCATATCTCGTTTGCAGTTAACTTATCAGCTGAAATATTGAAAGATTTCGAGAAAGACGCTAGTAAATTTAACGATTATGTTAAAGAGTTAGTTATTCCAAAAGAGAAGATGGTGTTTGAAATATCAGAGGATATAAACCTTGGAGTTATCTCAAATGAAACAATTGATTATATATCAGCTCAAGGATATAATCTGATTATTGATGACTTTGGATCTGGTGTCTCAAAATTATCAGATGTATTATCAGG
This sequence comes from uncultured Candidatus Izemoplasmatales bacterium, assembly GCA_964652375.1. GTDB lineage: Bacteria > Bacillota_I > Bacilli_A > Izemoplasmatales > Izemoplasmataceae > CAZZAP01. Next base: position 11,527 of record CAZZAP010000031.1, on the reverse strand, counting down.
TAAACTAGCAGCAATTAAAACTGATAAATCGATGTTGCCTAAAAACAAAGATGATATGAAACGACTTCAAGGGTTTAATACCATTATTAAAGCAGTAAACTCAACGGGAAGTACTGTATGCGTTGAAGGTGTTGAAACATATGAGCAACTTGAATTGTCAAAGGATGCAGGGTGTCGTGTACTACAAGGATTCCTTTTCGGTAAACCTATGAGTTTAGATGATATCATTCACTATATTAATACTTTCGATTTTAATGACTATATAATCTGATACATAAATTACTATAAAAAACAATTGCTATATTCTGTTTATCTGAAAAGCGATTGTTTTTATTTTTTGAATAATAATATGAGGAAAGAAGGTATGGTGTTCTATTTCGAAATACGCATATTTCTTTTCCTAGGTTTGTAAAGAAGAAAAAAATAGTTTTATATGATATAATTTAATCAAGATGTAACCGTTATTTTTGCTTTGAGGTAGGTGAGTCAAATGAAAAAGAAACATGCTGAAATAAACATGGAAATACTTTTGGAGGCATTAAACACTGTGAATGAATTAATTGCAATTAAAGATTTGGATGGTTTTTATATCTATGCAAATAAAGCAGTTGATGAATATTATAACAGTAGATACGACACTATTGTTGGGAAGAACTATCGAGAAATCTATCCTGAAAAAGAACGAAAAGTCATTGAACAACTTGATCAAGAAGTTATTGATAGTGGGACAATCATCAGCAAAACTATTCAAGTACTCACAGATGATGGGTATATCTACTTTGATTCTTCTCGTTCTCCTGTTTTTGATGAGGATGGTAATATTTTTGGTGTGATATCCTCAGGCAAAAATGTTACTGAAAGGGAAATCTCAAAACAAAAATTGAAAGAAACGATTAATGAACTTGAATTGATGAACAAGCGATACTTTGATTTAGCATATAATGATAGTTTGACAAACATTGGTAATAGAAGGAAATTTTATAGAGATTTTCTAGCACTTGATGTTAACTCTAAATATAATTTGGTATTAATTGATTTGAATAATTTTAAACTAATAAATGATCAGTATGGACACTCTAAAGGGGACAATACTTTACATGACTTTGCTCAGTTACTTAAAGCGATAGCTACAAAATACAACGGAGATGCATATCGCTTGGGTGGAGACGAATTCACATTACTCTATCCATACAACGATATATCGTTTGAGATAGAAATTGAGGGATTGAACGTACATTTACGTAAATCGCATAAAAATACATCGGTATCATTTGGTGAAATTGAAGTTCAATCTCAATGTGAAATTGATACTATCTACAGAGACTTTGTTATTAGTCGTGTTGATGATTTACTATACAAATATAAACGAAAAGTAAAAAAAGACACATAGATAGCTGTTTAGATATCTATGTGTTCTTTTAATTTAATGAGGTGAAATATGGGATTTTATATTGATCTTGAAAAAGTTACGACTGAAATGTTCTATGACTACATAAAGAGGAGTAGGGTGTTTGAAACGCATCTAATTTTGAAAGAGAATATTGACAAATATGTAGCTACTTTTAAAGAGTTAGGGTACAAGAATGTAAAGCAACTATATAGTGATATTAAAACTCCAAGTAAAGTAGTTGTGTTTTCTGAAACAAATAATATTGATAAGGACTATGTTATTGTGTTGCGAAGACATATTCTGTCTCTAATCGCCAAACCCAGAAGTATTGAAGATTTTAAAATGATGAAGCCTTCTACAAAAGAGTATCTTCGTAATTTTGGTATTAAAACAACAAAAGATTTATTTGATCGATTCACTGAAATTTCGTGTGATGATATGGAATACATAACATGTGTTGCAGATTTATCAAGACAAAGATATATGCATGCAACCTACCTTGATGCATTATATTACAGTGGTTATACTTCAATGAAAGAGTTGTCAGATGGAGATGTTGAATCATTAACAAATAAAATTAATCAAACACTTAATACGTATCATCTAAGTAAACAAAAGTTTGGATTGAAGGATGCTAAGTATATTATTGATGATGCAAAATTGTATTTGAAACTATTGGCTTTATAAGAACAAAAAAACTCCTTAAATTAAGGAGTTTTTATATGCGTTATAAGCTTTTTTGTACTTCTGTTACTACATCGTGCAATGTAGGTACACCGTATGCTGTTAAGATAGATCCATCTAATATAATCAACGGTAGAATATTTTTAAGTGCATCATCAATATTACCTTCATTGACTCTAAATGTTGCTTTTGTATTATCTAGTAATGTATTTACTTTATTGATTAATTCATCTTGCTTATAATTTGATATCGGAAGAACATTTACGTTCAATTCTGTATCAAATGAATATTGTTTTAGTTCTTCTGCTAACTCATTCATGTCTTCAATGACTGTTGAGCCACCACATCCACAATTACATCCGCATCCACCACTTGGATTTGTATCTAATAGGATTTCTAAATTCTTTGCCATTTAATCAGCTCCTTAGTTCTTTTGATAGTATTAGATTACAATAATTATGTGCATAAATAAAATGATGTACACTGTTTGAGCTTCTTTTTTTAAATTAAGCGTTTTTATTTTAAATTAGTTTCATTAATCGTTATTAAAAAAGGTTGAAATCTCGTATTCGGCAGCACTAACGGAATCAGATGCATGAATGAGATTTTCGTATGATTGATCACAAAATGCACCACGGATTGTATCCTTTGAAGCTTCAACACAATTGGTGGCACCAATTAAGTCTCGAATACCATTAACGACATCTTCACCTTCAACGATTAGACCAATCACTTGTCCTCTCGTCATATAGTTAACGATGTGGCCAAAATAAGGTTTATCTTGGTGATGTTTGTATAAGTTGTTGATAATATCATTTGAGAGAGTTAGTGATTTTATTTGCGTTATACGATAGTTTTTTGCCTCTATCATACTAATGATATTGCCAATTAACCCGCGTTCAATTGTGTCTGGTTTAAGCATTATAAACGTTTGATTCATATTCCTCACTCCAGTCTTTCTGTATACTTTATTGTACCTGCTTTTTTAGTAGAAAAACAAAAGTAATGCTGTAGTATTTTGAATTATTCATATTCATATCTAGATATGGTATAATATCATAGGCGGTGATGATATGTTTCCTATATTATTAGTAATTATTTTATTAACGGCAGTTAATGCTTTGTTTGCAGCAAGTGAGATGGCACTTGTATCTATTAAACCAAGTACAATGTATCAGTTGATTCAAAGAGAAGAAAAGAATAGTTATATCCTTGAAAAAGTTACCAAGGATTCTACAAAGTATCTTAGTACGATTCAAGTAGCAATTACATTTTCTGGTTTTCTAAGTAGTGCATTTGCTGGTAGTAGGCTATCTGTTTATTTGGTTGAGTTCTTCTCAACATTAGGGATAACGATGGCTGATAATGTAGCGGTTGTTATAATTACAGTCTTCTTATCATTTTTTACACTTGTCTTTGGGGAGTTAGTTCCGAAACGTGTTGCGCTTGTGAAATCTATAAAAATTGCATTATTTAGTGCACCGATTATTTATGTATTCATGAAGATATTTGCGCCATTTGTATGGCTTTTAACAGTATCTACTAGAGGTGTAGTTCGATTATTTGGCATTAAATCAGAACAGAAGAAAGAAAGTGTTACTGAAAAAGACATACGTGAATTAATTGTCTACGGACATATCAAAGGTCTGTACCAGGAACAAGAAAAGGAAATGCTGGAGCGAATCTTCTTATTTGATGACTTAAATGTAGATAGCATTATGACTCCGCTTGAAGATGTTACGTGGATTAATATTGATGATATGAGTAGCACATTGATTGATCAAGTAATAGAGTCTAAGTTTTCTAGAGTGCCTGTCTATAGTGAAAGCATTGATAATATACAAGGTGTTGTTCTAGTAAAAGATATCCTAGCAAGGATGTATCATACAGAAGATTTAAACATTGATATTAAGGATGTTATAAGAGAACCATACATTGTGTTAAATACAATGAAAATTAATCGTTTATTATTAGAGATGAAAGTAAAAAAGATTCATATGGCGTTTATTGTTGATGAGGAGAAACAAGTGCAAGGAATCGTTACACTTGAAGATATCATTGAGGAAATTGTAGGAGAAATCTACGATGAACATGATAAATAGAATTGTTAAAAAGCCTTGAGAAAGGCTTTTTTATTTAGAATATTGTAAATCTTGACATCAGAAGGTTTATAACATACAATTAGGTAAAGCGGTTTCGCTTATGTGAACATTAAACAAAAATAGTGATTTATTGGAGAGAAAAATGAAAAAATTGATTGTAGTTACAGTATTTATAAGTATGTTAGTATTGACAGGGTGCACGACGCAACAAGAAATTAAGTGTGGACCAGGTACAGAAATGGTTGATGGACAATGTGTTGCCGAATCAGTTTCTTGTGAAGATGGTTTTCATGAAGAAAATGGGACCTGTGTTCAAGATGAATTAGTGTGTGATGAAGGGTACCATGATGAAGATGGTACATGTGTTATAGATGAATTAGTATGTGATGAAGGGTACCATGAAGAAAATGGAGCATGCGTAATAGATGAATTAGTATGCGATGCTGGATACCATGAAGAAAACGGTACATGTGTTTTAGATGATATAGTGTGTGATGCTGGATATCATGAAGAAAATGGAGTATGCGTTGAAGACGAATTAGTATGTGAAGATGGATACCATGAGGAAGATGGAACATGCGTAATAGATGAATTAGTATGTGAAGATGGATACCATATTGAGTTTAATCAATGTGTATTAGATAACGTAGATTTACCTGCATGGTTTGATGGATGGACGTTAATGACTGAGCCAGTTGGTGACTTGTCGTTGAATGCACTTTCTTTCACAGAAACGGGATTTTCTGTTGATTTACCTGCTGGAAAGCGTGTTGGAATTGTACAATACAATGTAGAACTTACAGCTGGATATTACTATGAAGTTAAATTTGATTACACGTCTGATACAGCTGGGAATGCAATCTTTGTGCAACTGCAAGGACATAGTGGGAATGTATTTACAAACTCTGCTGTAATGACAACAGAATCAACAGAATCATTCTCACAGATTTTACCAATGCATCCTGATACAACTAGTACAACTGGTGGGATATTAGCGATTGAATTATTACCTTCTGGTGTACCTGCTAGTATCTCAATTGATAATATTGAAATCATTGAGTACGCTATGCCTACATGTGGAGAGAATGAAGTGATTAAAGGAATTGAATGTGTACCTGCAAATAATGGATATCTACCAAACGGAACACCAACAGCGTGGTTTGATGGATGGGCGATTTTAACAGTCCCTGCAGGGAATAAAGAAATTAGTGATTACAATTTTACTGAAACTGGATTTACTGCATATCTAGATGCTGGAGAAAGAACCGGTATTGAATTAATGGGCTATGTGTTTGAGTCAGGTTATACATATGAATTACGTTTTGATTATACTGCATCTGAAGCTGGAAGAATGGTGTGGGTTCAAATGGAAGCGTTAGGTGGATATGGATTTACCAATACCGAAACATGGACAGTAGCTGGGACAGGGACATTTAGTCAGTCATTAGTAATTCCTGATACATATGTTACTACAGAAACTGGATGGATTAAGATTGAACTTACTCCTGGAGCACTTGATAATATAACAATAGATAATATTGAGATAATAAAAACGCCAAACGAGTAAAGTAATGTATAATAGTAATGAGGAGGTTGAAATATGAGTATGGATAACAAGATAAATATATATGAGCTTGCAAAGGCGACTGGATATTCTGTTTCAACAGTATCAAAAACAATTAATAATACTGGAAGAATTAGTGAGAGTACAAGATCGAAAATTTTAGAGAAAGCTAGTGAGTTAAACTATGTAGCTAGTTATCATGCAAAGGCATTATCACTAAAGAAATCTTGGATTATCGCTGTGATCTTTAACGATAACCTATGGAGTGGATTTTCTCATCCGTATTTTTCAGTAATTTTAGAGAACTTTAAACGTAAGGTTGAAGCTTCAGGATATGAAGTAACATTTATTAACCGAAATATGGGAAATACGAAAATGACATATCTTGAATATTGTCAACATCGCAAAGTGGAGGGCGTGTTTATGGTGAACTCGTATGGTTTATCAAAACAGTTACCTGAGCTGATAGCAAGTGGAATCCCAATAATTTCAAGTGAAGTTGGAAGCCTCGATATACCATCAGTTACCTCGGATGATGTAAGAGGTGGGAAACTGGCAGCTGAGTATTTGATAGGATTAGGACATAAAAAAATAACTCATATTGCAGGACCATTGTACACTGTTTCAGGGCAGAACAGACTGGATGGGTTTGAAGAAGTTATGAAACAACATAACAATCAAGAATATGATGTACTAGTTGCTGATAACTATGGATTTGAAGATGGGTATAACAAAGCACTTGAAATTATTCAAAGTGGCACTTTACCTACTGCGGTATTCGCAGGAGGAGACTGGTTAGCACTTGGAGCAATTAAAGCATTTTCAAATCACAATATTGCGGTTCCTCATGATGTGTCAGTTGTCGGATATGATGACTTAGATTTTGTTAAGTTCACTAATCCTGCACTAACAACGGTATCCCAAAGGAAAGAAGAAATCGGTGATAAATGTGCTACGTTCTTATTGGATCAAATTGCTGGTAAAGACGTAACATCTCATATACTTGATGTTGAGTTAATAGAAAGAGAAACTTGTAAAAGGTTAAATTAAAAGTAAGTGCTTCGTCTTAATGGAGCGCTTTTCCTTTATTTTATGTAATATGTGATGTGGATAAAAAAATATTTTATGTTGACAGGGAAACCGGTTTCGTTGTATACTAAGGTAAAGCGGTTTCGCAGTTGCGAAATAATTGAGTTAAGGAGATAACTATGAAACGATTTGTTGTAGTAAGTTTAATGGTAATGTTTGTGACATTACTTTCTGCATGTGAACCAACAGAGGTAACATGTGGAGAAGGTACAATATTAGAGGATGGATATTGTGTTAAAGAAGAAGAACCTGAACCTATGTGTGGAGAAGGAACTGAATTAATAGAGGGAGAATGTGTTCCTACTGAAGAGCCTACTTTATGTGAAGAAGGATACTCGTTGGTTGATGATCAATGTGTATTAGATGAGGTAGAACCAATTGTATGCGATGAAGGGTACTCACTAGTAGACGGTACGTGTGTATTAGATGAAGTAGAACCAATTGTATGTGATGAAGGGTATACTTTAATAGATGATACATGTGTGCTAGATGAACCTGTCGTTGTTGATACTTGTTCAACTGATTTAAGCGATTATGGTGCAGTGGCATCAACATTTGAGCTAGTTTGGGCAGATGAGTTTGATTATGAAGGAATGCTAGATGATAGTAAATGGGAATATTTAATTGGTAATGGTGGAAGCTATGGTTTACCTGGATGGGGTAACAACGAATTACAATACTATTCTAATAGTTTAGATAATGTTAAAGTGGAAGATGGCGTGTTAAAAATCACTGCATCTACAGATGGATATGCACAGTATGACTATACATCAGGTCGCGTTCGTACGATGAATAAGGCAGACTTTAAATACGGTGTATACGAAGTGTGCGCTAAAATGCCAAATGGTCTAGGTACGTGGCCAGCAATCTGGATGTTACCGACGAACTCACCTCATGGTGGATGGCCTTATGGTGGAGAAATTGATATTATGGAAGCTGTTGGATTTGAAAATAACATTGTACATTGGAACATTCATACAAAAGCTCATAACTGGGGTGATGGGCAATCATTTGGTGCTCATGGGTATCTTAGTGATATATATAACGAGTTTCATAAGTATGCAGTAGTATGGGATGAAGATAGCATTGAGTTTTATGTGGACGGTGTGTTAAAAATGACATACGCACCTTCAAATCTATCTGATCCAAATGTATGGCCTTTTGATTCGGAATTCCATGTGATCTTAAATATCGCAGTTGGAGGATCTTGGGGTGGACAAAGAGGAATACAAGATGGCGAATGGTCTACGACAATGGAAGTAGATTATGTGCGAATCTATCAAAATAATAATGAATAAAAGGAGAAAACTATGAAAAAATTATTGTTAGTAATGATTGCTGTAGTGTCAGTTACACTGCTTACAGCATGTACGGAGGAGACATCTCCATGTGGTGAAGGAACTGAGCTTCAAGGTGATGTTTGTGTATTAATTGAAGAGGAACCAGAAGAAGTAACATGCGGTGAAGGTACTAGTCTTGTTGACGGACAATGTGTCGCAGATGAGAATACGAACGTATGTGATGAAAGTGAAGTATTAATGGATGGTGAGTGTGTTGTGCTTGCGGATCTTATAGAAGATTTAGTTGGAGATATTAGTCCATCTGGACCTCAAGTATGTACAAATGAAACTGGATTACATACTGTACCTGGTGGAAAAATGTATACAATCTCATCTTGGCTTAACTGGACATTTATTGGTGGACATGTAGTTAGAGATCCGGATAATGCATGGATTCAAGCATTTGGAGCTGCAGTATTTGATGTTCATACCGTTCCAGCGAATGCATGGGAAGGATCATTCACACAATCAGGAATGTTTTTAACAAAAGGGTGCGAATACACATTTGAATTTACATTAAGAACAGAAGCTCCTAATCTAAAACAAGATGTTATCGTATTTGGTGAAACAACAAGTGGAGAAAGTTTCTTTGAAACAACCGTACCACTTCTTGAATCAAGTAAAACATATCGTTTTACGGTAACACCAACATCAAGTGATTATGTATCACTTGGAGTATATTTTGCGAATAGCACAGGGATGGTAATCATTGAAGAGATTCAAATTACGAGAGATCCTATTGGAACAAACGAGTAAGAAGGTTGATTCATATGAAAAAACTTTTAAGTGTAATATTAATCTTGGGTGCAGCATTTTTACTTGCTGCATGTGAACCAAGTGAAACTGTAAAATGTGGTGCAGGTACAGTTCTTAAAGATGGTAGCTGTGTAGCACCTGAAAACGATGAAGAAACAGATATCTGTGGTGAAGGAACAACTCTTGTAGAGGGTACATGTGTACTTGATGAAGAGGATCCACTAGTGTGTGACGAAGGATATCATGAAGAAAACGGAGCATGCGTGGAAGATGAAGAACCAGTTGTATGTGACGAAGGATATCATGAAGAAAACGGAGCATGCGTAGAAGATGTAGATCCACTAGTATGTGACGAAGG
>CAZZAP010000031.1:0-2144 GCA_964652375.1 uncultured Candidatus Izemoplasmatales bacterium | reverse complement strand
ATGAAGAAAACGGAGCATGCGTAGAAGATGTAGATCCACTAGTATGTGACGAAGGATATCATGAAGAAAACGGAGCGTGCGTAGAAGATGAAGAACCACTAGTATGTGACGAAGGTTATCATGAAGAAAATGGAGCATGCGTGGAAGATGAAGTAGTAGATGATGCGCCAGCTAATGCGTTAGAGAAACTTGCGAACATTGACTTTGCTGATTCAGATTTAAGTGCTTGGAGCATTGAAGGTAATGTAGCATTATCACACGATGCAAGTGGATATCTAGTTGCAAATGTATCTAGCTTTACAGGACAATTTTATGAAGAAAACTTTTTGATTCGTAATTTAGTTACACAATCAGGATATACATACACAGTATCATTTGTTGCTAAAACGGATGTTGCTGGTGGAAGAGATGTTCAGTTTTTCTTAGAAGATACTGATGCAGGATATGCAAAATACTTCTTAGAAACAGAAACACTAACGAGTGATTTCCAAACATTTACATATACTTATGTTGCTACTACAACCAACAATGATACTACACTAGGTGTATTCGTTGGTGAAATGGTAAATGCTGGTTTAGGAAATGTGATCATCGATGAAATTATCATTGTGAAAGAATCAGGTTTAGTTGGAACAAAAGTTGAAGAAATGCTTAATAGTGATTTTACTGATTCAGATATATCTAACTGGGTAACTGAAGGTAATGTAGCTCTTACGCATGATGCAAATGGATATTTAGTAATAGATGTAACAGCTTTTACAGGTAATTTCTGGGAAGAAAATGTTACATATGGTGATTTGATTGCTGAAGGGTGGACAAATTACACAATTACAGTAGTAATTAAAGGAACAGTTGAAAGAGATGTTATCTTATTCGCAGAGGATACAGATAACGGATTTGAAAAATATGCAGATGTGACATTTACAGTTACAACTGAATGGACTACTGTTGAGTTAACATTTAGACCATTAGTAGATAATGCAGATACAAAAATTGGATTCTTCTTTGGAACAATGGATAATGCTGAAGCTGGGCAATTCATGATTGATTCAATTACAATTACTGCAGAACCAACATTTGATTAAGAAAGAAGGGATTATAATGAAGAAGATAATTACCTTACTTATCGCACTTACTGTACTAATTACCTTATCTGCTTGCACACAAGCTGAGGTAACTTGTGGAGAAGGAACAATTATACAAGATGGAACGTGCGTTTCACCTGAAGTAGAAGAAGATGAAAATGAAGAACCAACTGATGTAACTTGCGGAGAAGGTACTAGTCTTGTAGATGGACTTTGTGTCGCAGATGATACACCAATTACATGTGACGAAGGTTCAACACTTGTTGGAGATGAATGTGTGCTTGATGAAGAACCACTCGTATGTGATGAAGGGTACCATGAAGAAGATGGTGCATGTGTACTAGATGAAGAGCCAGCTTTAACATGTGATTCCGTAGTAGGTGAAGTGTTTTACGAGGCTGACTTTACAGCTTTATCATCAACATTAGTAGACAATGAACCAGGAAGAGAACATACCGCAAATAATTTTGTTGTATGGGGGCAATCGGAAGCAACTACATTACTAGAACAAACATCAGTTGTAGATGGTTCACTTGTAATTCAAGGTCTAATTGGTACACAGTTTGAGCAGTACTATGATTCAGGATTAGGATACCAGTATTTCAACTTTGAAAATGATGTAAATTATACTGTGTGTACAATTGTTGAAGGGCCTACAGGGCAATCAATGACATCTGAACTTGGTATTTATTATGGTTATGGTACAAAAGATGAATTTAGCTTAACTGGAGAACCACAATTAATTGTTCAAGATTTTAGACCAACATTAACTACAAATACCGATCGAGGACAATACGTACTCTTTACAGGGAATATTAGTGGTGAACTAACGGTGCACTATATCAAAATTGTTAAAAACAACTAAATAATTTTTTCATTCTATATATAAAAAACATCCTTTTTAAGGGTGTTTTTTATATCTCTGTCATGAATGATGAAATAATCATGAAAAATGGTACAATAGTAGTATAGTGATTAATCAGCATATAATGAAATAATTGACGATAAAGGAGCTAGCTATAAATAAATCAAGTAAATAATGTAAATAGTTAGTTTTTA
>CAZZAP010000030.1:0-21847 GCA_964652375.1 uncultured Candidatus Izemoplasmatales bacterium | reverse complement strand
CCATCCCATTTAAAATCAGATTTTCTCATACTAGTCCTCCTTATCTGTATATCTGCAAAAAATGGTTAGCTTATGCCAACCATTTTGTATTATTCCCAATCGTGTTTAAACAATACAACAACAGTTCCTAACCCCGCACCTACTACAGCACCTACAGCTGCAAACAACAATACACTAACTGTTGATTGATACTCAGGAGCCATCAATGGTTTAATTACATTACTTGTAACATACACATTGTACTCAGCTAATAATACATTTGAATCATCAACAACATCACCAAGTTTAAAAATAGCGTCATCAATATAATTTGAAACCTTAACAGCTTCTTCCGCTTGAGTCTCAGGTGTAACATTGAAACTTGGATCATCACCATTTAAGCGATCAATTTGTAATTGATAAAATTCAATATCTTTTTCTAACTCTGCAATACTATTTTGCATAGTTATTTGATTATTAATTAAGGTATTATAATATGTATCAATTTCTAATTCTTGAGTGTCACCTAGACCAGGAATTATTATTGTTTGTACGCTTCCTGCATAGTTATCAACCATAGTTGCTGCATCAGCTTCTTTTTGAATTGTTTTGTCTAATTCTAGCTGTGCAACTTCAATCTTATACTCGTAGTTTAATACAACATAGTCTTTATCCTTGCTCAAAAGGTAAGAATTTGTTCTCGTTGCAATTTGTGTCATTTCTAATCTGCCTAATAAATCAGTTTGCACAATAATATCATCAAACGTGATACCTAATGTTGGAGAATAAAACCCGCTATCATCTCTAGCATACATAGCATTAGTAATCAAGGAAATTTGATCAGCTAAAATATTATAAGCGTCTATATACTCATACTCGTCAAAATCAGTTAACACTCTATTTCCATTATCATCAACCTCATGTACAAAATCTAATACTGTTACTTGATTGATAAATTTACGTTCAAAATCATTACGAAATTCTTCGATTATGTTATTTACTAACTCAATCCCGTCTTCAACAGTAATTCCTAATTCACCATTATTAAGAACTACCTTATAATCCGTAGCAAAATACGTAACTTGTTCTCCTTCTTCAAGAGCAGTTTCAATAACAGACAATATGTTAGTAGGTACAATTGGTTTTAAGCTCAAGTTTTCTCTAACATCAGTAGTTGTTAGTTCAAGTCCTGTTTCTGCAATAGCTAAGGTGATTGCGTACGGTTCAATTGCTTCTGAATAGTCAAATCTTGACCCATCTGGGTATTCACCTTGACCGATTCCTGTCCACTGAAGAGTAACGATTGTTGCTACTTCACTGTTTGTTTTATCATAAATAAAAGCACCTACTGCTGTTACGAATAAAAACGCAAACGCAACGATTGCAATGAGATACTTACCTTTCCATATTACAAGGAATAATTCCTTTAAACTAATCTCTTTTTGTTCCATGTTATCCTCCTAAGTTTTGACTCGCTTTATATATTATATATATAACCTACATTATATTATACTCTATATGTCACTTTTTTTGAAGTCTAATTTATGAAAGGGTATTCATATATAAATAATATAAAAAAAGAAGGTTATTTTTCTAAATAACCTTCTTTTACTTATGAAGTTGATAAGAACAAGAATGAATAGTCAACTACTTCTACATCATCACTATTATTTGTGACAATTACATAGAATAACCCACTATCATACGTGTAATATCTTGTAATTTCATTATGTTCTGATAATCTAAATTCTCTTATAACATTAAGATTTGCATCTAGTATCTGAACGTCTACACTAGCGCCTTCTGTGATATCACGAAGCATCAATCGATACATTGTTTCTTCTTCAAACTGAACTGAGATAATGTCTTGATCAGTCATATAGTTCACAGAGCCTCTAAATAAATCAAATGAATCTTTTGCATCTAAACCATACATGTCGTAATATAAGAAATTATTCATGTAGTCATCGATTGAATACTCATGAACAGCTAAGTCAAATTCAAGTATCTCTTCTATAAACTCAATTTCTAATGTCCAATTCTCTTCAATATTCGATAAATCGATGTCAAGTTTTGTGAACATTTCTCTTTCAGCATCATATTTCGCCTGAATTATAATTGTTTCATATTTCATTTCATCACTAATATCAATACCAAGTAATCCATACACTAATTCATTCAATTCAGAAGCTTGTATTCTTGATTGATAGTGATTTGTGATTGTTTCAAAGATTTGAACATCAAATAAATCATATGCATTAAGATAAAAATCAGTTAGCGCTTCTAACTTGTTGTTGATGTGGTATTTAGTCCACCCTTCATTATATAAGTATGTATATAGCTGATTATTTGATTTCTCAATAATCATGTCATCAGGTGATAATGTATCTCCTAATTCTAATACATCTTTTAATGAATACAGTGAATGCTCATTATCCACAAATAGATATTGATATGATTCTGTTGGTAATCCATTTTTGATTTTAATTTCTTTAAATGAAATGATGTATGAATCTAATTTTAGAAGGTTCTCTTGGTGTTTTGTAATGATGGTTTCCTTGGTATTACAACTAGTAAGTAGTAATCCAAACAGTACAACTAAAATGAAACGTTTCATAATCATCCCCCCTTTACTATTTTACAAAATAAAAAACACTCAAAAACTTTTTTTCATTGTGCTACAGACAGAAAGCTGCATCACACAAAAATTCAAGTGTCATCATATCCCCCACAAAATATAATAACAAAGCGTTTACTACCCTTTTTTTATTTTTTTATAAGCACAGTATAACACACATTTGTGACAATGCAATGACAAATTTGTGAATTTTGATTATAAAGTACTATAAATTAAAAACTTGCGGAATCCGCAAGTTTTTAATCATTGTATGTAAATGTGATGGTAATATCCTCGTCTTCTATGTCAGAATCAGTACCAATCATCAGTGCATATATCCCATCAAAAACAAGTTCCATTTCAAAGGTTTCATTATCTACATAATCGTAATATGCAGTATTTCCATCATATAAAATTAATTCAAAATTGATAATCCCTTCAGAACTACTTCTTTCAATCGTCATCGTGTAATTTCCGACATATGGAGCAAATAGTATTGAGTCTACATCCATATTAGATGATATATTAATGTGGATTGTTTCGTCTAAATCATACACATCACTAATGCCGATTGAGAAATTTGGATCACCAAAGAAATCATCATGTATGGTGATTTCTGGTATTTCAAATTCATCCATCTCTACTAATTCAAACTCATTCACCGTTGTAGAGACTCCATTATCATATCCTTCTGCTTGAAGCGCTGGAGATAAATCTAATTCAAAACGCTCAAGCATCATTGTTTCTTCATCAAATGTCGCAGAAACAGATACCCTTGCCATGTAGTTCATGTCATTCACATAAAAATACATACTCTCATCAATTGCGGTTAGGTTTTGAAAAACACTTCGTTTACTAAAGGTCACTTTACCGTCTTCCTTCTCACCTTTAACACCTAAAAATAAATCTCCTAATCTACCAATCATGATTTCCTCGAAATCATCAAATGTTGTATCTACCCCAATCACGTCTTCTTCAAATGGAATAACATACGTAGCTCCCTTTTCATCTAATAAATAAAACTCATCACCATCAATAATATCTGAGGTCACTTTGCTACCAAAGGCATTTATCTTTAATATCTTTGTTCTTGTATCATAATACTTCAAATCTTCCGATTCATCCGTAAACTCATCAGCAACAAATGTGGTAATAGCTGTAACTTTTACAACACTACCATTCGCATATTCTTCAAACCCGTCCATATACTCATCAAACGTGTATACTCTATATTTCTCATTGCTACATCCTGATAACGTAAATACAAGGATTAAAGCAAATAGGATTACAGCAGTCTTTTTCATAACAACATCCTCCTTCATTTAGCTTCTTTCATTATATCATAATTCATTACAAATAAATAAAAAAGGATGCGAACATCCTTTTATTTTTTATAGTAATCCTCTAGAGAATAACGATACTCCAAATACGTAGTACATAATCATAAATGCAATAATAAAATTCTGTACACTTTTACTGAAACGATTTGTTACAAATCCCCAGATCAAGAATATAAGATTTAAGATTGGAACACTTAAGATTGCGATTAATAACATCCATGGTAATACGCCAAGTTCTTTTCGTTTAAACATCTTTTCTTCCTCCTATGTTATACAAACAATACTAAACTAACTGCCATTACAGCCATACCTGCAATTAAACCACCAATTGCGACATGATGCTTCCCGTATTTCTCAGCTGTAGGCAATAACTCATCAAGTGAAATATATACCATAATACCTGCGACACCAGCAAAGACGATACCAAATAATCCATCACTTAAGAAATTACGTAAGATGAAAAATCCAATCAATGCACCAACAGGTTCACTTAAACCACTTAAGAACGAATACATAAACGCTTTTTTCTTATCACCAGTTGCGTAATAAACTGGCACACTTACCGCGATACCTTCTGGAATATTATGAATCGCAATTGCGATGGCAATTGAAACCCCAAGCGTTGGATCTTGAATCGCACTCATAAATGTTGCTAATCCTTCAGGGAAGTTATGGATTGCGATCGCTAATGCACTAAACATTCCCATGCGAAGTAATGCTTTCTTACTTCTTGCTTCCTCACTTAACTCTTCAACCCCTTTAATCTCATGTGGGTTCTCTTCATTCGGTACTAACTTATCAATTAAAGCAATTAGTCCAATCCCACAAAAAAAGGCAAGTGTTGTTACTAAGTACCCTTTACTCGCACTATTATAATGCAGCTCAAGAGCATCTCTTGCTTTTGGAAATATCTCAATTAAAGAAACATAAATCATTACACCAGCACTAAACCCTAGTGCTGCTGAAAGGAATGTTTCATTTGTTTTCTTTGTATAAAATGCAAGTGCACTACCAATACCAGTAGATAGCCCTGCAAATACCGTTAATCCTAATGCAAATAAAACTGTAGAAGTATCCATATGCATCACCTCCATCATATATCAACATATCTATTCTACATTATCCCTAAGTATACATCAATCAAAAGGCCCCTATTTAAAAAAGTTTTACCCTAATAAGAAAAAATAGGTAAGCAATTTGCTTACCTATTTAATCAATTTCTACCATGTACTTACTCACTGCAGACTCTAGTTTTGGTGCAGTAATTGTTAGGATTCCGTTGTTAAGACTTGCTTTTAATTTCTTAGGATCAATATCTTTTAAGTATAATGCACGCTTGTACGCTTGATTATATCTTTCTCGATGTAAGTATTTATCTGTATCCTCTTCTTTTTCTTCTTGTTTTTCAACACTAATGATTAATCGCTCATTCTCAAAGTGAATACGAATATCTTCTTTCACAAAACCTGGTAACTCTGCATCAATCAGATATTCTTTTTCCATCTCTCTTACATCGATTTTGAAACTGTTATACGATACTCTGTCCCCAAAGAAATCATCAAACAAATCAAATACATCACGGTTTCTTAACGAACTCCTATACGGCATAATTTTAAACATAAACATTCCTCCTTTGATAGTTTGTTATTAGCAGTCTATGATTGCGAGTGCTAATATTCACTTATATAATAATATAGGTTTAAAAAATTGTCAAGAGGGATGATTTAAAATTCTTTCAAGTTATTTGTAAAGTGGTTATAAAAAACTTGTAAATGTGGTAAAATAAGGAAGTAACTGGGGGGATTTTTTATGGTTTTAAATCGTTTTTTCGGGCATGACATCGACTTTGATAAGGCTGTTACATTATTAAGTGTTCATCATTTTGTATATGTGATATTCCTTGTTTTGAGTTATGCCTTAACACTAATATATGCGGATAGAATAAAAGCTAGTTCAAAAGAACGAACAATCAAAGTTGTACTCGTTGGTGCTCTATTTGGATTAGAACTTTTCTATCATATCCATAACTGGACGTATCCACGTTTTAGTTTACCACTGCACGTTTGTAGTTTTGCTTTATTTATGAATATCGCATTACTCCTAACCGATTCTAAAAAAGTATTTAATTACGCATTCTTCTTTGGAATACTTGGTGGGTCTTGGGCATTACTAATTCCATTATCTTATGGATACACCTATATGAACATGAGGTATTATCACTTTATCATTATCCATATGTTAATAGTGGCTGTTCCATTATATTACTACAAAGCATATCACTATAGAGTGAACTATCATATGATGTTGCATGTGTTTAGAGATATCTTGATCAGTATGTTTATTTTATTCCTAATCAACAATATCACGAATGCACATTTAATTGGAGATGGACTCGAACCATTCAATTATTGGTTTGTATCCTATATCCCAGAACACGTACAAGGGTTCTTCCCTAACTGGACAATTTATATTATGACATTTATTATCCTAATCTTTGGAACAATGAACTTACTATACTTTGTTACACATATTAAATTCGGAAAAATAATAAAAGATGTTACGAGTATGTAACATCTTTTTTTGCCCTAAACAAAGGAAAGAACCGTGTCTCCACGGTTCTTAAGGAAGGGGATGTGTGAATATTAATAATATTCACCATGCTATGTAAGGGATAAGTTGTAGCATCTCTGCTACAACTATATTATATAACAACTCCCTCAAAATTACAAAGTAAAATGCTATTTTTCTAAATAAATAATACTAGTCAAGCATCATGTAAACTAATGCTTTTCCTAAATCAAAGTTATCTTCATTGATATATGCAAGATATGCTTCAACTTGTTCTCTAGAGAATGGTTCACCCCAGAATGAATCATCAAGTGCATCTAGGTCATTCATTGAAATCTCTTCAGCAAAGATAGCTCCGCCATCTCTCCAATACAGGTCAACTGAAACGTCTCCATCACTATGAACTGTGAATGTTGATGTCACAGAATTGATTGCACCGCTAAAGATTTCCCATTCTAATTCACTTACAGGTATCGCAGTATCTACTGGGAAGTTATTGTATTCACTTTGCCAGTATACATCGCGTAATTTCCATTCTAAACTTTGAACCATCTGCATCTTAATAAGTTCAGTTGCAGTTTCTTTTAAATCGTCATATGCAGCAGGAACATCAATTGTTGCTCCTTCTTTAATCATAATCGACATACCGAAGTTTTGTGCGATTACTGCTTCACCTTGTGATGCTGCTAGTGATTCTACAAAATCTGCACCATCAACTGTAAATGTCATTGAAGCATCAGCACCAGGATGGAATAAAAATTCCATTTCAATCGGATCTACACCCGCTAGTTCATCTTCAATTTCTTCATAGATATCAAATTCGTCACATGATTGTACTGGGCAATTAATGTGCTCTACATATCCTACATCACTACCAGGGAACTGGTATGCAAACCAATACACATCAGTTACTAATTCTTGGAATAACGTACCGAAGTTTTCTGGTTCTACAATCATTGTAGTAAGAACATCTGTTCCATTAACTGCTTCAACAGAAATATTAACTACTTCTTCATCGATGTATGTTTGCAATTCAAAATATTTATCGAATGTAGAAATGTTATTTGCTACATATCCTACTTCACTTAATGCATCATTTTCTTCTAAGAATGCCACAAATGGTACATACTCTTCTAATAAAGCTTTCATTTCTGGATAATCACCAGCAATTGTATTTAAATATGTTTCAAATCCAGCTTCACCTAATGCTACGTTTTGTAACATAACTTCAAAATCAAATGTCTCTAATTCATCACGGAATGCTACTTGATCAACATTTCGTAAAGCATCGTGGATACCAAGTGGATTAACACCAGGAATCATGTTATTCAATTCATCACCAAACTCTGCTTGGATTCCTTCAAAATCAACCTCTTCTAAGGCTCCTTGCAATCCATCGTAATCATTGTCTTCTAGTAAAGCTCCAAATGCAGGAATATCTACACCGTATTGGTTTAAATCGAATCCTACTTCATTTTCTAGTTCAGTTTGTAACTCATCGTATGCATTTGCACCTAATTCATCTTTTAAGATAAATAATAGAAAATCTTTCATTGCTTCAACTTCAACAACATTCTCAAGTGAATCTTCGAAATGGAAGAACAACCAATCTTCTGTTAAATTAAATGCTGCAAGTGCATCCTCAATTTCACCTCTTACATCATATGGAAGAGAATCAATTAATTCACCAACGTTGAAGTACACATTTACTCCACCAGCTACTTCTTCCACAATCATTTCAGTTGTATATGACATACCATCTACATCCATCGATTGAGTACGACTATATGTAGTTAATCCATCAACAACAACCATCTTATCTGTAACACTATATGATGAAGAAACTGTAACTCCATCCATTGACATTTGAACATCTCCTTCAATTGTCATTTCATATGCTTCAGTAAGATCCATACTATCCATTGCTGCTTCTAAATGAGAAAGATCCCCATCAAAGTCATTTACAAGCTTATCCGCAACTTCCTGTGGAGTCATATCTTCCAGTTCTTCTGGTAGATTTACCTCACCATCATCGCCGCAAGCAGCAAGTGTAATCATAAAACTTAACCCTAATACTAACATAAATAATTTTTTCATTGTACACCTCCATAAATATTATTAAAAAAAATTTATTTATACTATACTACATAGAGATTATAACATAATTTTGTGAATATAATGTGTATTTTTTAAAAAAATATATGTGTACCATTTCATATGTTTTACCGTATAATAGATGAGAGGTGTTATTATGTTTTTACTACTTAAAAACCAAGTAAAGAAGATTAAAAAGAACATGCAGTATTTCATATCAATTAGTCTAATTATACTAATTGTATCAATTAGTTTCACTGCCTTTAAAAGCAGTGTTTTACGCTTGGGAGCAAACTATAACGAATATCTTGAAACACAAAACGTTGAACAGTTTTATATGATGATGGGTGAGGTAGATGTTTCCTACTTAGGCGGCACTGCAATCATTGAGTTATGTACAACATATAATTTACAAACAGAATGCGCAGATAATATTCTATCGTTAGATGACCCTGTTGTTGTAAACAATTTAAATGCTGTTCTTAGTAAAGCAATAAATGAAAATCCTGAACCCTATGAAAACTTAATTGATATCTATGTCGCACAATTTGAAAATCGTTATAATGTCGAAGTCGAAAAACAATATGTGCGGGATGTATCCGATGGTTCATATAAATACAAATTTAGATCTATCACATATGAAATTGATATTCCTTATGTAATTGAAGGAACATTGCCGTATCAAAATAATGAAATCATGATGTACCCAGAATTTATGGAGCACAATGACCTTTCAATCGGTGATACCTATTATATTAAGGATATAGAATACACTATAACCGGTTCGTTCTATGCACCTGATTATGGATTACCTATTTTTTCAACAAATCAAATTCAATACGATGAATCAAAACAAACACTAATTCTTGCAAATGATGCAACCATGAAACAACTAAGTACAACACTAACAACAAAATACACTTCAGCAGGTGACTTAAGTTTATTATTTGATGAATTTAATTATCAATCAGTGTACAACCAAGATTACAGTGTTTTAGGAAGAGAAATGCAGTTAATTGATTTACTCGTGCCAAGAGAATTAAATTATCGCATCACTGCACTTAATGACGAAGTGGAAACTGCGAATACATTCATTAATCTCTTTTTAGGGTTATTCACCATCTTAACAACGATTTTATTACTAATCTTTATGAAAAAATACATTGATAAAAACAAACGAGACATCCAGATATTACATGCCATGGGATACTCAAAAAATGAGTTATCACTCTCATTGATGGTCTTTCCGTTCATCGTTGGTCTTATGAGTATTATCGGCTATCTTATTGGACTTGCTTTATCTGATTCACTATTTACACTTTATTCTAGTAGATACTACTATCCAAAAGCGCTCTTTCGTATTGATATATCGATTATCCTGTATGTAATCATCTTACCAATGATAAGTATCTTCGTAATAAATTATATCTATATCCGACTAAGAGCATTCCCATCAAAGAAATCACAAAAAAGAATTGTATTACCTTTTACGAAATACACACCACTACGTACCCAAATTATATCGGGATTCATTTTCCTAGTCGTAAGTATACTTCTACTGTTTGGACTTAACTCTAACTCGTTATTTGATACCTTTAAAGAAACCACTGTAGAAGGAAACAACTACGAAACGTTTGTAATGTTACGATCAATGACAAACGAAGCATATAGTGAAGACTACGAACCCTTTATTCGTTTAAAATCAGAAATTCAAGCCATCAATGATCAAGAACTTACTTCTGAACTAGGTACGTATATCTATGGAATTGAACCAACCAATGAAATTAAACTATTAATTGATAACAACAAGGAAAACAATATACTACTAGAAGATGGCGTTATCATCAGTGATTTCCTAAAAGAACACGCTTCATTAGAAGTCGGAGATGAGATAACATTTACAATCGGTTCAAAAATAGTCAAACACGAAATAGTTGGAATATCAAACGAGTTAATCGAGAACAATATGTTTATACACATCTCCGAAATACAAGATGCATATAACGTTGATGATACATATTACAACGGACTATTTCTTACTGACAATCAATATAGTAACCCTAATATCTATAGAAGAGTAAACTACAATGATGCATTAGATGAGTTAGTAATCATCTTTAATACATCTAGTATCATATTACAATTTGTGACGATTTTAAGTGTCTTACTAGCATTCTTTGTCTTTACAATCTTAATCATTTCCTATTTAGATGATAATCTATACAACATTGCCACCTTAAAAGCAATTGGGTACAACAACAAAGAAATACTTTACAAGTATTTTGGAATAATGGCTTTATTACTCACTTTTAGTTATATTATAGCCATCCCAATTACAGCAGCTTTATTTGATGTATTTGTTCATCTACTAATAGAAACAATGGGCTTTAAGTTTGTAATTGAAATGAATACATTCTATATCATAGGTGGATTTATTTTACTAATTATTCTATATGGAAT
This sequence comes from uncultured Candidatus Izemoplasmatales bacterium, assembly GCA_964652375.1. GTDB lineage: Bacteria > Bacillota_I > Bacilli_A > Izemoplasmatales > Izemoplasmataceae > CAZZAP01. Next base: position 10,789 of record CAZZAP010000030.1, on the reverse strand, counting down.
TGTCCTTCTAATTGCGGATAAATATTTCACTAAATCAAATATCAGTTTATTACTTAAAAAAGAAGAAAAATAGGTGAAATTCTCACCTATTTTTTTATTTGATGAATTAGACCCCCTCTCTCTAAAGGCCTTAAAATGGAAATCCGTTTTTTTTCTCAAACCAGTTAGACCTCTTAAGAGACAATTTTTGAGAGAAGTTTGACAAAGCGGTCAATACAATGATAAAATAGAATTGGTCAATACCATATTTTTTTTAGGAAAGGGTGAAAAATATGAGTGAGTTTACAGCACATGATGATGCACGTAGAAGTCGTATCTTAGAAGCAGCTTTAGAAGAGTTTGCCTCAAAAGGATATAAGAAAGCTTCAACAAATACGATCGTTCGGGAAGCGAAAGTATCAAAAGGGTTATTATTCCACTATTTCATTAGTAAAAAAGAATTATTTATTTACTTAGTGAAATCTGCAATAGATTCTGTACTTAAAGATATTGTAGAAAGTGTCAATTTTGCAGATCGCGATGTGCTTAATAGAATGCACAAAGCAGCTGTAGTTAAAATTAACTCAACACTAACACATACTTCATTTACTAGATTGCTTGAAGGTGTACAGAACGTTGAAGACGAAAGCATTACAAAACAACTACATGCATATAATCTAGAAGCGTACGAAAAAGGTTATACAAAACTATTTAGTAATATTGATTACTATTTATTTAAAGATATCCTTAACGTAGACAGATGTCTAAACGTAGTTAGATGGACAATTAATCACTTAGAACAAGATTGGCGAGAACAACAAAACGACCCAACGAAGAAAGAATCTTACGATGAGTTTATGATGTTCCTTGATCACTATCTTGGATTGTTTAGAGATGCGTTTTATCGTTAAAAAAATAAAAAAGAATTCCGCTGGAATTCTTTTTTTATTTTATAGGACTGGGGCTAATAGCACTCCAGCTCCAATAATCAATATAAACACAAAGACTATTACTAAGCCAAAAAAGAATAATGTGGCTGCTACATTGAATAAGTAGATTACCTTAAAGTGAACTTTCTCTTTATCCCCTATATGGACAAAAAGGGCCACTATAGAAATAACAAATAGTGCTAGTAGCCATACTATTAATAGTAGCACTACTATAAGTAGTGATATAGCTATTGAGGGATTTGTTGAGGCAATTGCACTAATTACAATAATTAAGAAGAAGACTAAAATAGCACTTATAAAACTCGATAATAAAATAAATCCTGGTGCAAAACGTTTCATAACATCACTCCTTTATACTCTTATTATAGCAAATAAAAAAAGGCTTAACAGCCTTTTTTAAGCGGATTTGATAATTGCAGTCACTGGAATCAACAAGTATACGATCCAAGCCCACGCCCAGACACCAAAGAAAAATCCTAGTGTCATAAACATGATGGTTGCAATAAATGGTGTAAGTGCAATGATACGTTCTGGGTCTTCTGTTTCAGTATAGACAGCATACATTGGAATAGAAAGGAAAACAATCCAAGCATATATCCACCAGTTTGCTAAGAACCCAAGAACTAAGAATATTGCAAGAGAGGCTACAATAATCATTTTATATTCTTTTGGTGCTTCAATCAAACCAATACGTACATCACCAACTATTAAACCATATATAACAAGTGGAATGAAACTTAATAATGTAAGATTCCATTCAGTGTAGGTATATCCGATATATAAGTATCCTAAAATTGCCACAGCAAATAATGTTTCCCATACAAGTACTTTAAAGAGGCTTTTCTCATTCAATACACCAATCATTGGGATTGCAAGAAATACAAGCCATCCTTGTTGCCAGTGCCCTTGTTCCCCTAAATAGAAGAACACAATAAGAGCTGCAAATGGACTTAATGCTGTTAGTAATTCAAAGAACTTCATTTCTTTTCTTGAATTGAATATTGCAATTACTGGAATGATTAGAAAGATTAACCATCCAGGATGCCAGTACTGATAGTAGAATCCAAGAATGAAATAGGCAACAAGGGCTACAAATGGACTAAGTGCCGTTGTAACATGTTCTCTATCATCATCCATCGAAAGAATAATTGCTGTAACTGGAATAATTAAAAATGCAAGCCAAGATAACTCCCACTTATTAAATCCAAATCCAACAATAAAGAATATTACCAAAGCAATAAATGGCGTGATTGCAATATACTTCTCACTTTTTTTCGCTTTTGTAGGTTTCCTTTTAGCACCAACCATTAAGTCTCCAATAATACTTTTTGGTCTACCTAGTTTCTTCTCTACTTCTTCTTCTGTCATTCCTTCGCTAATCCAACCATCATACATATCGTTGTAGTCAGCGATTATGTCATTTTTTTCATTATCATCAATTTGATATTTTTCTAATAGTGTTTTCAATTCTTCTAAATAACTAGTTTTCATTAGAAGCACCTCCTAAAATACGTTGTACACTTTCAATAAACTTATTCCATTCCGTTTCATACCCAAGTAATTTTTCTTCCCCAAGATTTGTTATTTGATAATATTTTCTGGGAGCACCTACACCAGCAATTGTTTCAGTGTAAGTACTGAATAATTCTTGTTTTGTGAGTCGCCTTAGGATTGGATAAAGTGTATTCTCATTAACCTCTATCTCTTTTGAAATGGCTTGGATAAGCTCAAAACCATACATGTCCTTGTGACCAATCATCTTTAGTACACACATCTCAATAACACCTTTTTTAAATTGAGAATTCATATCCATACCTCCTTTACTGTGTCTGACACACTTATATAATATCACACTTACTGTGCAAAACACAATAATTAAATTTAAAAAATTAAAAAGCAAGAATATATTCTTGCTTTCTTTTCATATCGATTCATTTCTACTTAATTTGTAAAAGTAAAATATGTGAATTTTCCAATGACTTGATTGTAATATTCTTATCGGTTTGTAACGCATCACCATAATGGAGCTCTTTACCATTAATTATTGCTTTTCCTTCAATATTGACAAGGTAGATATATTTATACTCACCGATATCAAATTCTAGTGTTTTACCTTCATCTAATTCAGTAACAAAAATATTTACATCTTGATGAATATGAATTGCACCATCCTTATCGTAATTAGAAACAACATGAAGAAATTGATTGTGTCTATCTTTTTTATCGAAGGTTTTATCACCATATGTAGGTTCATATCCCTTCTGATCAGGAAATATCCATATTTGTAGTAACCTTAAAGGATCATCTTCATTATTGTATTCACTATGAGTAATTCCAGTTCCAGCGCTCATATACTGCACATCACCTCTTGAAATTTTTCGTTCATTACCCATTGAATCTTTGTGTGTTAACGTTCCATCAATCACATACGTAACAATCTCCATATTATCATGAGGATGTGTATCAAACCCCTTATGAGGCATAATTAAATCATCATTTAATACGCGCAATGTACCTACTCTAACACGTTCAGGGTTGTAGTACCCAGCAAATGAAAAATGGTACCTTGGTCTCAACCATCCATAATCAGCATTCCCTAGTGTTTCTTTACGTAAAACTTCGAACATTTTATCACCTCTAGTTAATTATAATTTTATCATATAGGAAATATGTGATGTTGTAATACGCATTTTATGAAAATCCATACAACTATGTTGTATGAATAAATTACAATAGTTTGTTATTGACAATAGTGTATATCATACAGTATACTATAATTGAGGTGATGCAAATGCCAAAAAAAGAAGATTTACTGAAAAATCTACGACAAGAATTACGAAAAGGTACACTTGTAATAGCGGTGTTATCACAGCTAGTAGAAAAACATTATGGATATAGTCTAGTTGAAACACTAAATAATAAAGGACTAGTGATAGATCAAAACACTCTTTATCCCTTATTGAGGCGATTAGATGGGAATGGACTTTTGGAGTCGACATGGGAAGTAGTTGAACCAAGACCAAGAAAGTATTACCAACTAAGTGAGTTTGGGAAAGAGATATTAATAGAACTAAAGAAAGATATAGAGCATAATTTTAAAACCATTACGTCAATGCTCAAGGAGGTAGAATAATGAAATTGTTAGATCGATATTTATTCCAAGTAGGAAGATTCTTAAATAAAAAAGAAAAAGAAGATACATTAAATGAGTTGAAAAGCCTTATTTTAGATCAATTAGATGAACGACTTGCAAAAGGTATTGAAGAAGAACAAGCACTTCATGATATCTTAAAGGAATTTGGTGAACCTAGAGTAGTTGCATATCGTTATAAGAATACAAAGCCATTAATGTCTGAAGGGCTTGAAGCTGTAATGTGGGTAATTATCAAGAATGTAGCGATATTTGTGCCAATAGCGATTTTACTGGGTAAAACAATGGCATTCATTAATAGTGCAAGTTCATTCACAGTCATGGATGTATTACTCATGTGGGCTTATAGCATTCCATCACTATTAAATGCAGTGATCTTATCATGTGGAACAATATTCTTTGTATTTCTAATGATTGAACGTTACTCAGAGGCAGACGTTAGACTCGAGGTACATGAGTTTGAACCAAAAGCTTTACCTCCGTTACCAAAAAAAGTATTTACGGTATCAATTGTAGAAGCTGTAATTACAATTATTGGAACCGTGTTGTTCCTCTATATATTAAACCTACAACCAGGTCTAATTAGTATCAAGCACGAAGGTACCAGTATTCCAGTTTTAAATCAAAACTTTGAAACAATATTACCGTTTATAAACATCAATATGATACTCCAATTGGGAGTGGCAATCTATTATTTAGCCAAAAAGAAAAAGAACAAGATTACAAAGACACTTGAATTTCTTTCACAGATGTTTAGCGCTATGATTTTGCTATATATTTCTAACAATAACATATTTGACCAAAGAGTGTTTGATGAATTAGGATTAACATTCTTAAACAATGGGTTCAGAGTAGTGATGTTAGTGCTAGCAATTATCACAGCACTAGGTGCAATTACACAATATGTAAAAATGTATATGGAACGAGACTAAAGAAAAAGCGAGGAAATCCTCGCTTTTATTTTATACTTCTCGCCATGATAAACAATAGATCTGATAACCTATTTAGATACCTCTGCGGGAGTCTAAGTTCTTCACGTTTTGTCTCTTCGTAGTATCTAACTAGTTGCCTTTCCGCACGTCTAACGATGCTTCTTGATAGGTCTAACAGCGCACTTTCGTATGTGGAATCACTTCCCGTCAATACGAATTCAGCCTTTATTTTAGCCGTTTTTAGTATTTCTTCTTCTAGTTTCTCCAAGTACATTAAATCATCTTCTGAAATGTTACTTAAAACCTTGGTTTTATTTACCCCTCTAGGAGTTGCAATAACAGACATAATGTGCTGTAATTTCAGTTGTACTTTTTTTATTTCTTCTTTAAATATTTCAGTATGATGATACGTTACTCCAAGTTGACTTGAGAGCTCATCGATATCGCCAAGTACATCAAATAGTGTATCGCTTTTTGATAGTGTTTCATTAACATAGTTCTTTGACTGACCACTGTCTCCTTTTTTTGTAGATATCTGTTTTACTTTATCAATTGATTTCATTGCTTTGATACCCATGGAATAAAGGCATTTGTACTTCTTGCATAGTCATTCCAACCTTCCTTTTTACTCATTTTTTTCTCTAGCATTGGTACCCCACTAACAAACCTTAAAAGGATTGTAATTGCGATAGGTGAAACGATTAAAATTAGTGGTCCACTTGCTCCAAAAACGATTAAAAATAATCCCCACCAAAGGACTGCTTCCCCAAAGTAATTCGGATGTCTTGTATACTTCCAAAGTCCTGTAGTGAGTAACCCTCTGTTCTTAGATGAGATATGATTCTTAAGTTGCTTATCACCTATTGATTCAAAAACGAGACCAAAAAAGAACACAACTATTCCTACATAACTAACCCAATTGAATGTTCCACCCTTTATATTGATGTAAAATACAGCGCTACCGATAATTAGCATAAATAGTCCTTGTAACATAAAGACTTGTAAGAAAGCCCTTGGGATAACATAAGAACCCCAATCTTCGCGCCATTTAGCGTATCTAAAGTCTTCTTCCTTAAATGCATTTCTTTTTAGTATGTGATAAAAGAGACGTAAACCCCATATTGATAACAAAACATTCACAACTATCTTGTATACAGTGTATTCAGCGCTTAATCCAAATAGGATCCATGAAGTAACTACAAATCCTAACCCCCATCCAATATCGACGATGGAGTTATTCGTAATAATCGTTGCAACTATAAAAAATACAAAAAAATACAGAAAAACAATTAAAATTGCATTAAACATTTCACATCACCTCCCTAATAACCAGTAAATCGATCAAATTTAATATTTTCTACATTTACTCCAAGTGATTGTAATTGCTCTTTTACAGCATTTACAAAATTGTTACTACCAGCAATATAATAGTATCCAGTGTTTACAAACTTTTTGGCAAACTTCTCAATCAGCATTTTTGTATTATCAATCGTGTATGCATAGTAAGAGTTCACCTTTGATTCATCAAACTCATCTTTGAATGGGTAGATTTTTCTTGGTTCACTATAAATCAGATTTGCATCCATTTCATAGTTCATCGATTGTAGACTTGCAATGATTCCTCTAATTGGAGTTATTCCTATACCTCCTGCGATGAAAATACTATGATGGGTCTGTTCAAGAGTGAAATTTCCCATAAACCCAGTAAAAGACATGAGTTCACCTTTTTTTAAGTTTCTCATGATGCGTTTGAAGTCACTCGGTTCTTCAATAATCTTAGTTGCAATACGTACAGACTCTTCGTGGTTAGAAGATGCAATACTGAAAGCTCTAAATGCTTTCCCCTCTACTTCTTTGTCTACGTGTTTAAAGACGCCGTATTGCCCTTCCTTAAATGTAAAACCTTCTGGCTTATCAAAATCAAATATGTAGTAATCCTCGCCTACTTGGCTAATATTCTGTAGTGATAATTTATATTCTTTCATTTCTTCTGACATATAATCACCTCTCACTTATAGTATATCGTAATTTCAAATACCAAAAAATAATAAGCATAAAAAAATGGGCAGCGCCCATTAAGTTAGTTCTTGTTTTTTGAAGATGTATTTCCCAAAGTATATTACGATAACAAATATGGTGATTAGGATTACTCCTATGTGTGTAGGGATGAGGTCTGTAATGAAGCTCAGTGTCCCAAAATATACCAATGAATCACAAACAAACAGCAGTAAATAACCACCAATAAAGATCTTCATATGTTTTTGAAATGATACTCCACTTAGTGGTAGTGCATATTTAATAGGGTGAGTCGGTATTAATGGTAGCCCCAATACAACTAGGTGTTTCCATGTGGGTTCCTCGCGAAGCCATACAGAGATTTTATCAATTAAACTATCTTGTTTAATGTTCGTTTTTCTCATCTTTTTTAAATAGACTACAAACACATAGAAAAGTACGATTCCAATAACATTTCCAAGAAGTAAGAATAAATATCCTCTCACAAATCCATAGAGTGCTATGGATGCTGTTAAGATTAACATATGTGGTGGAAAGCCAATAAAAGGATGAATCATTCCAAACAAAATAACAAGGATATATCCATAGTAATCTAAAAATTCTATACTGTATTGAATAAGTTCTAACATGTGAGCACCTCTTTATAAAAAAATAAAGGTAATCTACCTTTATTTTAATTATTTACTTTTTTCTTCACTTTTTCAACCACTTCTTTTGTTTTATGAGTGGCTACTTCAATAACTTCATCAACTTTTTGATCGACTTTTTTGGCGATCTCTTTTACTTTTTCTATTTTGTCATCTGCGTTATATTTCTCTTTTAACTCATTTGCCTTGTCAATGCTTTTTTGTACTACCTGCCCCGTCTTTAATCCGACCTCTTGTCCCTTTTGTTCGAATTTTGCTTCAAGTTCAGTTCGTTGATCTTCTTCTTTTTTCTTTCTTCTAAATAAGCCCATAATAATCCTCCTTACAAAACTATTATAGTATTTAGTTTTGTATATTTTGTGAATTATTGTAATTTTGTTTTCGAAAGTTTTAAAACACTTAATACATAAAATATCAACATAAAGAGTACAAGCGATAAGAACATTTCAAAATTGGTTAGAATATGATCAAACATTTGGACATTTAGTCCATAAATGTTTTTATACTCTTCCACAAATAACGGATCAGCATACTGGAATACATCTGCCATGGCATCTTCCATATATACTCTTCTAACTAGAGTTACAGCATGTGCTGTTGGGAAGATGTTCATCACGTTTTGGACGTTTTTACTGAGGATTCCAATCGGTATATAGATACCACCTAAGAACCCAACAAATGTTCCTGTTAGTGTGGCGAGTGTTGCATATGCATTTCTTGTCTTCACAAAGTTTGCTATGTAGAAGAAGAAACTGCTAAAGGCCATAATACTAAGCATAATTAACCCTAGCATCATCAATAAATCTACACCAAGAAGAAGTTCTCCACCTGATAGTACGACATATATTTGTCCTATAATATAATTTAGTAATACCATAATAAACCCAATTACCCATGCGCTAATTAAATAACTTAATGCGAGTACATTTCGACTGATTGGAGACGTGTAAAAGTCATTAAATAACCCTTTATCTCTGTCATCAATTAGAATCCCAATTGCACCTAGTGGTATTGTGACTGTACTTACAGTAACTAGTCCTGCCATAATCCAGGAACTAACAAGCCAACCGACTCCATCAATATCTCCAACTTCATTGGTGATATTGTCCATCTGCATTTTCCCAAGAAAAAAAACGTACATTAAAATGATAATAATAACACTTAAGAAACTAAAGAATACTGCTCCTTTATCTCGTAGATATAACTTTAAATTACGTACTACTAATTTACCTAATATTTTCATGATTCATCACCTAGTTTTCTACCTGTGATCGCCAAGAATACATCGTCCATGTCACCACGTAAGATTTCGAACTCTTTGATGTTATCCTTATACTTATTCACGTACTCAATTCCATCAAAACAATCCTCTAGCACGATGTTAATTGTATCATTCATAATATAGTAATTCACATTATCTTGTTTAAGTATCTCTTCAAACCCATTCTTTGGTATCACTTTTAATCGATCATTCGAATACATAACACGCAGTTCTTCACTACTACCTACAGCAAGTATTTTTCCATTATCAATCACAACCACCTTTGATGCATCTAATACTTCTTCCATGTAGTGTGTCGTAAGAAAGATGGTAATATCTTTTTCCCTTCTTAGCTGATTAATAAGTGTCCAAATATCTTTTCTACTTTTTGGATCTAATCCCGTAGTTGGTTCATCCAGTATTAAAATCTCTGGCCAGTTTAATAACGCTCTTGCGATATCCGCTTTTCGTTTTTGTCCGCCACTTAAATTCCCGTATCGTTGATCAAGAAACGAAAAGAACTGTAAGTACTCATCTATCTCTTCTAATCGTTTTTGAAACGCTTGGTTTGATAACTTATAAAAAGATGCTCGTACATCTAGATTTTCACGGACAGTTAATAAATCATCCAGCATCGATGTTTGAAACACAACACCAATTCTTTCTTTTATTTTCATATCCTCTTCATTTACTTTGTGATCAAACACATAGACATCTCCTTCTGATTTTTCAAGAAGAGTTGAGATGATATTGATGGTTGTGCTTTTACCGGCTCCGTTTGGCCCTAAAAAGGCAAAAAAGGAGTTTCTATCAACGTCGAAAGAGATATTGTCGACAGCGAGCACACCATTTTCATAATACTTCACTAAATTCTCTACTTTGATTGCTTTCATATAACCTCCTAGACTCATTGGCATCTAGTACTATTTTACCACAAAGAAAAGAGTATTACTATCTGTAATACTCTTAAGCAACTTCAAGTTGATTTTTCTGTAATAACTTGTTTCGTATATAGAATGGCAGGTAAAATATATGGAAAAATATTGGAATACCAATCAATAAAATATTTACCAAATACCATGGCCATTCACCAAATAAATCAAATGCGGTATCACCATCTGGTTTTCTCATTAAATATAAATAATTACCATCTACAATAATGTTAATCACAGCTGCAAGGGATGCAATTGTGACTAGTGTAAAGAAATTGTATAGAAGGTGTTTATATGTAACATCTTCGACATAACCCATTACAAATAGGATAAATGTAAAATTAATAACAATCAATCCATGTGATACAAAAAATTGAAAGAATCGATAATGCGGAAATCCTAGTTGTTTTTCAATACCTGGAGTAAGCAACGCAAGCGTTGCACCAATCATCATCATGAAAAACGAATATAGAAATACCTTTTTGTTTTGCGTTAATAATACAATGGCACTCATAAGTACCGCAAGACCACATAGTTGAAATGGTAAACTGGTACTTATTTCCCATTCTCCTAGCGTTATACGGTAGATGTTAAGTGATACTTCCTGAAGAATAATTAAGATGGCTAACGTCATTCTAACCTTGTTAAAATACTTATCTTTTTTTAATGTTTTTCGATGGTAATAAACGAGTGAAACAAGTGATAAAACGACAAGTACTCCCATTAAATGGGATAAAGAGAATAATTGAAATGTACCTTCTAACTCTTTGTTAAACATTGTTGTCTCCTTTTTGTTTGATGTTCAAAGCACTTAATCTGATTATACATAATTGTGATGTGTTCATCAACAAAAAAAAGAACTCCGAAGAGCAATGTCGTTAAGTTAAGAAAATTGAGAAAGACCTTTCACGAATTAATGTG
>CAZZAP010000029.1:0-22991 GCA_964652375.1 uncultured Candidatus Izemoplasmatales bacterium | reverse complement strand
ATGGTGGAGTTGAGGGGATTTGAACCCCTGTCCAAAATAGCCGAAACTAAACTTTCTACATGCTTAGTTTATTCATTAATTTAATTCGCAACCAAGGAACAAACAACCAAGTTACGAACGAGTCTTATTAAATTCATTTCATCTCTTAAGACGGCAGATTTGAAATATATCCTACTCAACTGTTCTCCTAGCTAAAAGTGTAGGCCCTTAAAGGAGGAGATCGCGCTTATTTCTTAAGCAGCGTAAGCGTAATTTGTGTTTCCGGTTATATTTAACCTGTGTTTTTACAAGCACTACCTTGGCATGCTTATCGAGCTCTAACTACCCTGTCGAATCCATAAACAACCCCAAATGATGAAGCAAGTTACTGCCTCACTTATATTATACCAAAGAATCTAAATAATCAACCCAAATATAATTAACATCGTACCAAAAAAGATAAAAATCCCTCTAGCAGTCGCTGTTCCAAATGCATCTTCAAAGTTTACAGAGCGGAATTTTAGGTTCAGTGGATTAATATAATTCAAACGTAAAAATACTCCCAGAATTCCTCGTAATACATATTGTATACCTATTATAACAATAATGATATTCATCGAATCAACTCCTATAGTGCCTGAACTGCCCGAACAATTAAATTAACACCAAGCGCAAATAGAACTACTAACATACTACGTTGGAACCATTTCTCACTTACTCGTCTAGATAGATATACACCAACTAGTGTAAGAGCAACTGCAGCAGGTAATGCATAACCAATATTAATTAGTACAAAGCTTGTAAAGTATCCATTTACATAACTTGAAATAACAACAAAGATATTCATCATTAAGAAGTATAACACAAGTGTCGCTTTAAAACGATCACGCTTCATACCACTATTGCTAAGTAGAATCAGAGCAGGTAAGCCACCTAATCCAGCAAGACCATTTAGTGCTCCTGACAACATTCCCACAAGTATGAAATAACGTTCTTTGTGTTTAATGACAAATGTCGGATGGAATATCTTGTTTAATACAAATAAGATTAAGACTACTCCAACTAGTATTCTAATAAACTCTTCACTACTTTCTTGCAGATAAAAGTTCCCAATGAATGTAAATATTCCTCCGGCTAAAACCATAATCCAAATGTCTCTAAACGCAGAGAAACGAAACTTCTTATTTTCAAATAGAATTACGATGTTTAAGACAACATTCACACTCATAACGATTGGAACTGCTTCAGTCTTCACATACCCAAGTAGCAATAGTAATGGTAATGCAAGTAAATTTGTCCCAAAACCTGCCCAACCTTTTAGTAATGCAGATACCGCAAATACAAGTATTAGTATCAAAATCATTTCTGTTGTCATAAAGCACCTCTTTGTCTATTCAATATGCAATGCATGCACCGTTATAAGTTCTTACTCATCTGATATTTTATTATAAAGTTCTGTTGTTTTTTCTTCAATTTTATCTGAATCTAAACCAATCATACTTAGCGGATCCTCTAGACTCTTAAATGCAGAAAACTCTTTGTATATATCATCAAAATCACCATCAAAATCTAATTCTTCTGGTAATTCAAAGGTTTCTGGGTTTTCAACTTTAATTGGCGCAAATAACTCAACGTATCTTGGTGAATTTATAATGTATACATCATACTCTTCAAATACTCTTGCATCGTTGTTATATAGCTCAACATACTGACTAATATCTCCATCTTCTTGATAGACTTGATCCCATCCATTCATAAAATAAAAATCAATTCCAAGATTCTTTTGTGTATCTATCTCACTATAACTAACAACCATTTCATAATTATCGTGATATTGTAACCAATATTCGTTAAGACTGCTATTATATGTATATGCAATTTCATCAGTAGGATCGTAGTATGTAAAGAATCCCATTCTATCATCAAACTGAATGTATACAGTTTTACCTGTATGTAAGTTGACATATCCTAGTGATGTGAGTTTTTCATCAACAATATGATAATCATGCATCTCTCCATCAACCATATATGTATATTTAACTTGATTATGTTCAGGGTAGTACAGTAAAAACTCATAATTGAAATGTGTTTCCTGTAAATCATACTTTAAATACTCCCTGCGAACTAATGTATCATTTTCATCCACTACATCAAACGAATAATGACCGCTAGTATCATCAAATCCATAACTCACATTTGAAAGTCTTTCATTTGCACCAACAAACATATCGTATTCAGTGCACACTTCTTGATTTTCGCAGTTTGAGATAAACGTTCTCATATATCCCCAATACTGTCTTAAAAATGAATACGGAGCATCAATTTGAATCTCAATAGATCTACTGAGAGGATGTTGTCGCTCAAGATCTTCTTTATCCGTCACAACTCCTCTATGAAAGAAGTTAAAATCAGACTCATAATCAATCTCACTTACAATTCCAGTGCTTAAAATATGTTCATCGTACACTATTTTCTGTAATTGAAAGTCCATTGCAGTTCCTTCGCAATCAGAGCAAACCTCTATGTCAGTTTCATTCACCGCAAAAAAATCAATCTCTTTTTCTTTTTCTTTTTTACAGCCACTTAGTGTTACTACCAAAAGTAATACAAATATGATTAATCCCTTTTTCATTTTTTCTCTCCCTTTAATATTGTTGTTTAATTGATTTGCGAATGCGTTCTTTTTGATCTTTTTCTTTTAGACTTGCTCGTTTGTCATATTTCTTCTTACCACGAGCTAACGCAATTTCTAATTTACATAACCCTCGTTCAATGTATACCTTGAGTGGTATACACGTTAAACCATCACGAACCATTTTATTATGGATCTTGATAATTTCTTTTTTCTTTAGAAGTAATTTTCTTGTTCGAGTTTCTTCGTGATTAAAGATGTTTCCTTGTTTGAATTTAGAAACATGCATATTCACAACAAATGCTTCCTCATCTCGCACAATAACATAACTATCTTGAATGTTCGTTTTTCCAGCACGGATACTTTTAATTTCAGTACCTTTTAATACAATACCTGCTTCATACGTATCTTCAATATAATAGTCGTGTCTGGCTTTTTTATTTTGCGCAATCAACTTCATTTAATCACCTCGAACTACTTTGAAGTCCACATCACCTTGCATGATATTTGCACCTACTACTTGAATACGTACTTGATCACCGATGCGATATACTCTCTTACGTCTTTCTCCAACCAACGTCATGATGTTCTCATCATAGTGATAAAAATCATCCGTAAGTGCAGTAATATGTACTAACCCTTCAACAGTATTAGGTAAAGTAACATAAAATCCAAAGCTTGTAACACTACTTATTATACCATCAAACTGTTTATTTATATATCTTGATATATACTCTGCTTTTTTCATATCATTTACTTCTCGTTCAAGTAACATCGCATTACGCTCAGTCAAACTTGTTTGTCTAGCGATTTCAGGCATATTACTCTCATAGTAGTCAATCACGTCAGTCGATTGATTATCCATAAATAAATATTCTCGAAGTAATCGATGAACTATCAAATCAGGATACCTTCTTATTGGTGATGTAAAATGTGTGTAATACTTAAATGATAATCCATAGTGACCTAAATTTAACTCACTATAAATCGCCTTTTGCATACTACGAAGTGTAAGCAAATTAAGTCCTTTTTCAGCAGGACTATCTTTGGCATTTTCCAGTAGTTTTTGAAGCTCAAAATTACTGATCTCGTTTTTAGCTTTCACCGTAAATCCCAACGCGCTTGCCATGCGTAATAATCGGTGAAGTTTTTCTTCTTTTGGTTTATCATGAACACGATAAATAAACGGCAAGTTAAGCCAAAACACATGTTCAGCAACTACTTGATTTGCTTTTAACATAAACTCTTCAATAATATGTTCACTTATACCACGTTCACGCAGTTTAATATCAACTGCTTTTCCTTGTTCATCGAGTGTGATATATGCTTCATCTGTTTCAAAGTTAATAGATCCAAATTTCTCTCTTTGTTTTTTAAGTGCTTTTGCGAGATTTCGCATATCATAAAACATTTCAACTAAATCAACATACTCGTTATTAAGATCAACATCACCCATAAAGATTGCATTTACCTTATTGTATGTCATTCGTTTATAGGAACGAATCACACTTGGATATACTTCATAGTTAACCACTTTACCTTGTTTAGTAATTTCCATATCACATGAGATGGTCAATCTATCTTCATTTGGAACTAAACTACACATACCATTACTTAAATTAAATGGCAACATCGGTACTACTCTACCAGGTAAATAAACACTTGTACCACGATTAAATGCTTCATTATCTAATAAACTACCATCTTTGACATAGTGTGAAACATCTGCGATATGAACCCCTAAGTGATAATTTCCATTAGGTAGTTTCTTTACGATAACTGCATCATCAAAATCTTTTGCGTCATCACCATCGATGGTGATGATTTTTTCATCTCTTAAATCTCTTCTATCTTTATAATCTTCTGCGCGAAGATTTGTAAATTTGTTTGCCTCTTTTAAGACGTCTTCAGAGAAAAACGGATCAACGTTGTATTTGATGATTTTTGATAATATATCAATTCCTGCATCATTCTTATTTCCAAGTATATTACTAACGATGCATTCAATTCGTCCTTTAAAATCATAGTCTACAATTTTCGCCTGGACTTTATCGTTCTTCTGCGCACCATTTAAGTTCTCTTTTTTAATGACGATTTCTTGTTTAATTGTGCGATCATCACTAATAAGTAATCCCATACCATTACGATATGATATCGTTCCTAAAATGTACGTATACTTACGTTCAACAACTCTTCTAATTTGCCCTTCTCTTCTAAAACCACTACGGTGCTTAGTCAAAAAAACAAGTACTTTATCTTTATTCATTGCACCATTCATTTCTTGTTTTGGAATGAATACATCATCTGCTGAATCATCGAGCGGAATTACAAAGCCAAATCCTTTGTCTTTCAAGTCTAAATGACCGACGATAAAGTCTGTGTTTTCGATTAACGTTATTTCATGTCGTTTATTTTCAATAACAACTGCTTCTTCTATTAACTGATTTACAGTTTTCATCATTTCTTTAAAATCTTCGCTTGACGAAAGACGAAGAAATGCTGCTAGTTCTTCAATGTTTACTTTCTTCGAGTCTTCTTGTTTCAGTAATTCAATAATTCGTTCTTTCATCATCTCACCTCTCTACTATAATACCAAAAAAAAGAACACTTTAATAGTGTTCTTAAGATACCATTGCTAAAACGCTTAGTACGATAAAAGCAAGTACAGTCCCAAACGTAACGCGAGTCATAATTAACTCATATCCACGTTGTTTTTGGTTGTTGAATAATTCACTTTTTTCACCACTAAATGCATTGTCGATACTATCCTTTGAACTTTGCATAACTACTAAAGCAATTAATAATAATGCCACTACTAATAATAACCAGTCATTCCAATTCATGATATTCCTCCTATTTAAAAAATATTATACGTTGATTCCAATAAGTACACAATGTACGCTAATATAATCAATACACTTGGAATCAGGTATGTATAGATATTCATAGCTTTCTTTCTATATAAAGCGAACATTAATATTATAGAGTTAAACAGCCCTAAAATCAAGAGGAAAGAGATATTTTCTCTCAATTCTTGATCTGTTACTAATACATCGAAAATATCTTCATTCACATTGATGATATCTACGACGCTTATGATTGTCATATTAAAGATATTTGAACCAACAATATTTCCTATTGCTGCGTCATAATTTTTAAGTCTTACTAGGGTAATTACAGCTGTTAATTCCGGCAAACTTGTTGCAACACCAAGGAAAATTGCTCCTGCAAAACTACTAGATAAATTTAATGTCGTTGCAAGATCATCTGTAACGATTGTAACAAAATAACTTGATGCAATCACTACAACACTCCAAAGTGCAAACATAATACCAATTTTTTTATACGTTAAATCACTCGTTTCTTCTTGTACAGATGCTTCTTCTTTTCCCATACTTCTAATGCTTAAGAAATACATAATTATAATCAATATCGAAATGATATTAAATGTGATAATAAGTGTAACACCAAACGAATCATAATCTAACCAACCAAAACCATGTAGTACTAGCGGAAGAATAAAAATTAAATACATTCCAATGACAAATCCGTTAGTTGCTTTATGTACTTTTGTTTTATTAAAAAATAGATGCTTTATAAAAATAATATCTGCTACTGCTAAAATGATAACATTAAATAGATTACTACCAAATACATTCCCAAATGCTAGTCCTGGTTTATTCAGTGCTACGGTTGACGTAATACTGGTAATAAACTCTGGCATCGAGGTAATTGTAGCTAGTAATAACCCACCAATTAACGCTCCACTTAGATGACTTTTTTTATCTAATTCATCTACATAATAACTCGCTCTGCTAGTTGCATATATTACGATAAATGCAAGTAATAAATATTGTGCTAAAATGAACCACATTGTAATCACTCCTTAAGCATGAACTCATTATATCATATTCTATCTATTTTTAAATAGAAATATAAAAAAGTGCGTATGCACTTCTTTATTCTTTTTTAAAATAATCTGTTCGTAATATTCTCTTACTTAAGTCATACATATCACTAGCCATTTGAATAAGTGTTTCGTAATCATCTTCTTCTGACAATCTATAATACCCTTGTTCTGTTAGAATCGAGTAATCTTTAAAGTAGACAATACGGTCATGATTAAGATCAAAAATATCATGACCAATATACATACTATAATCGTCTGAAAGGTTAAATAAATTGACGATTGTTGGTAACACATCAATTGAACTTGATAATAACTCAATTTCAGTATGCTTTATATCTGGAGTCCAGATATAAAGAGGACTCTTGTTTTTCTTATACTCTTCCCTTATACCAGTATACTCTTCATATGTACTGTGCTTAATCGTATACGGATAGTGATCATTCGTAAACAGGATAACTGTATTTTGTAGTTCTCCACTCTCCTCAAGCTCTGAAATCAACTCACCAACCATCTTATCTAGTTCTATTTGAGCGGCAATATAATGTTTGATTTCAAGAGGAGTATCACTTGGGTAATGCGCATCTATTAACTCAATATGCTTCTCTACTGCCAGATGAGTTGAAACATATGGTGAATGTCCTGATAGTGATAAGTAAAACCTCATAAACGGTTGCTCTGTGATTCCTAGTTCATCAAATGACCTTGACATAAACAATGAATCATATCGTTTCTCTGAGTTAGATAACTGTAGTTCATTTTGCCCAAAAAGGTAATCATATCCAAATCCTTCATAGACAACATCTCTTGTATAAAATTCTTTGTAATTATTATGAAAGGCAGAAGTTTCATAACCATGTATATTAAATACTTCTGCAAGGGAATTCTTATACGAATTATCGTTATATACATAACATGTTGGTCCATCATCAATTGAAGGTATAATACTTGCATTAATAGCGACTTCTGTGTCACAGGTAGTGCGCGGGAATACTGGTGTATAATAATTTAAAAAATCCATTCCTTCATTCTTTAACATCCATATGTTTGGGGTTAACTCTTCACTCAATGCAAGCTCATCAAAACTCTCCCCCAAAATAATTACCAAATTCTTTCCTTCAAAGATACCTGTATATTCATTTTGTTCATGTTCAAATGGATATCTCTCTAAATACTCTTCTACCATCTCAACATCTTTTTGATATGAAAAATCTGGGGTTATAAGTTCAAAGATATCTCGCCATATCAAGTTTGTAAACCCATACCTGCTTACAAACCTCTTTTTTGAAAATACGCTCGTGTATAAATAATGATCCGACAAGTGCATCCTCGCGCTCTTTACAGGATAAATAGCGTTTATATTCACAATACTAAACAAAACAAGTACAACAACAATATACTTCTTACTAAAATGCATATTCCATTTTACACGTTCTGATTTTTTACTGCGTGAGTATACCAGTATAAATACTAGTAACCCACCTAATAAAATAGTGTGCCCGATACTAAACTGATACATGTTTTCAGATGACTCAATTCCTTCTTTTAGCGTCCCAAATTCTAAGAACCTAAAAAAGTCATTAAATACAGCATAATAACATTCTTGCAAAAACACGTAGAGTGTAAAAAACACGACCACAATATAATCAATTCTGGTTCTTATCTTTTTGGATAAAAACATGAGCGGTACTTGAGTTAAAACCAGAATAAATAGTACTCCAAAGATGTGAATATACGAAAACGATAAATCCAAAAGTAGTACAAATAGTATTTCCAAAAACAATATGTAACCAGCTACAATCCATCTGTCTTTGTATTTCGCTATCAACTTACGATAATAAAGTAACGTTAATCCTATGACAAAAATAGAACAAAAAAAGACCAACCAAAGAAGTACCAGTTCGATACTTTGATTAGCTGAATCCTTCAAAAAATACTTCATCCTTACAAAAAACAGAAACAATGTACTAACATATAGGGCAATTAGCCCTATCCTTTTCCCTTTTAAAACCATTTTTAAAAACCCTTCCTTCAATTAAAACTACCTCTATTTTACCATAAAAAAAAGTGAATAAACCACTTTTTTTTATTTTAATAATAACATTATTGCTCCAAACCCTTTTACAATACTTATCGCAACTCCGCCAACAGCAATTGCACCGATTGCTACACCACCAATTGCTGCGCCACCAATGGCAACTCCACCAATGGCAATTGCACCTAATGAAACCCCACCTGCAGATAAAACACCAATAGAAACGCCACCTGCGCTAACTACACCGATTGAGATATCACCAAGCGCAACAATCCCTTTTGCTACTCTGCTATCCGATGAACTTCCACTTGTGTTGATATGAAGTAACGGAATTCCAAAAAGCGTTGCTTTGCTTGTATATTCGTATGGTTTTATATATCCAAAATGAACTTCACCTAGTTTTTCAAAGTTTTCCATAAACTCACTAGCTAATTCTTTGGGCGCGCCCATATTTGATACTATGTCAAAAAATGGATCGTCATCAAGTGCTTCATCAATACGTGCACTTAGGTCTTCTTTTATTCTCCTTTTAATTTTCCTACTTACTTTAAGAGATAGTAACACCTCTTTGATATATTGTTCTTTTTTCATTTCTTTCACCTAACTTTTTAGAAGTGAACTAATTCCAGCGTTTATTTCTAGGTAATCTGCCAGCATTGATTCAAATCGTTCCTTTCCTAAGGATGTTATTTTATAATACTTTCTAGGTTTACTTCTTCCCTCTTCATTTGTCTTCCAATAGCTTTCAATATACTTCCCATCTTCTAACCGATAGAGAATTGGATAAAGGGTTCCATCTTTTAATAGTAAATTCCCATTACTTTGTTTTGATACTAATTGAATAATTCGATACCCGTATTGATCATCTGTATTTAATATTTTTAGGATTGATAGTTCTAATACACCTTTATTAATTTGCTTCTTGAAGTCTTGCATTTTCCTCTTTATCTAAACTTTCAAAAAACGTCATCACTTTGCTATTTCGGGTAAATCCTAACATAGGGTATAACATAGCTAGTGTGCAGAACAATCCTAAAAATGCTGTATTACTAAGACTAATAATCACTCCTCCTAGTACCATGGCAAGTGGTATTGCGCCTGTTGCCAAAGCTTGGATGATACTAAATACTCTACCTCTAAAACTTGGTTCAATTGCTTTTATCATTGCTGTATTTAATGGTATATTCGTCAAACTCATAAACATAGCAAGTCCGATACTTATCAACAAATATACAGCAAAGAAAATCCAATACCCAATGATACTATACGTAACAAGGAAAATACTTAAAGCTAATAGTGCAAATGTTGCACTCATTGCATAAATTCCCTTTATAACTGTTGATTTAATACTTGTAAATTTCATACTTCCCACAGCAATTCCACCTATCATCAAAGCGACACTAAATACGATGCTTGTTGTCATTAAATGATATTCACTTCTACCTAACTCAGTTTTGAACAAGAATGGTATCCCAACAGCGAATAATGGTGTAAATGCAAAATTAATAATCAAGCTATACTTCATCATATTCAGTAATCCAGTTTTTTCTTTCATGTATGATAATCCACTTTTGATATCTTCTGATAATTTTCTATCTTCTTTGGAAATTTCATGTTTGTATTTTGTTCGTATAAACATTTCGCTTAGTGCACTTAAAAAGAATGATATTGTATTGACAAGAATTGCCACCTGAATCCCCAAAGCAACATAGAACACAGCACCTGCAGCAACACCTACTATCCCAGTAACCGAACCAATAATGCTCTGAGCTCCTTGTGCTGCTTGTATTTGATCATCTCCTACAATATCAGGAATACTGCTTGTAGCTGCAGGTCCAAAAAACGCTTCATTAATCCCTGCTAAACCACCTACTATAGTAAATAATATAATAATTTCATATTTATCTATACCTGACTGTAATATATATAAGGATGCTAAAAATAGAAATCCTCTAATAAAATCCGTCATATACAATATTTTAATCTTATTCCATTTATCGACTAGAGCTCCTGCCATTGGACTAAATAGCACTCTAAATAATATGGGTGATGCACCTACAATAGCAAAGAATAATGCCCCAATTTTCCCATTTACATCATTTTCCGGAAACAAGTCCATTACATACATTCCACCTGCAAACCCATAAAGGGTCGTACCTATTGCAGATACCATTGCTCCTTGAAAC
The DNA here is from genome assembly GCA_964652375.1 of uncultured Candidatus Izemoplasmatales bacterium. Lineage (GTDB taxonomy): Bacteria > Bacillota_I > Bacilli_A > Izemoplasmatales > Izemoplasmataceae > CAZZAP01. The sequence goes on along the minus strand of CAZZAP010000029.1, from coordinate 12,252 downwards.
AATAGAACAAAACTTTTATTTTTGAATAACTCTTTCATGTTTTACCTTCTTTCACAACATACTTTGTATTACAAGGTATATTGTAGTACAGATATTTTGATTTGTCAAATAAAAAAGCGCACTTTATTGTGCACTTTTTACTTTTTGTTTATGTAAATACATTAAGTTATCCGCTTGACGCATGGCTTTTTCAATTACCAAATCATTCACATTACCATCCTTCTCCATCAATACTTTTCCATACGCTACTCCAAGAGATTTATGGACTTTTCGTAGTTCATTCTCGATTGCAGTAATGATTTGATCAATGTTAATTACAACTCTATAAGGATGTAGAATCGCAAATTCATCTCCACCTAAACGATATACTTCTGATTCAATAGGGACATAGTTACGAAGCATGTTAGAAAAGATAATCAATACTTCATCACCTTTATCATGACCCATCTGATCATTTATTAGTTTGAAATTGTTTAAATCCAACATAATCAGATCGTAATTCTCTTCAATAAGAGCTTTATGTATGTCATCAAAGAAGCTTCTACGATTGGGTAAATCGGTTAGAAAATCAAATAATCCCATTCGTTTAAATTTAATATTAAGTGCAGTTAACTCAGCATTTTTTTGATTCAATGTTCGTTGTATATTTCTTAGCTGATTATTAAGTTTAGCCATTTCATCAAAGATCGTAGCATCAAAGTCATCGGACTTCATAGTTGTATGAGATAATGCTATCTCATTGAGCTGATCATTACATATATCAAGTAATTCTTTAATAAAGTCCTCACTGTTTGTGTTGTCATAATTACCAAAAACAATATACTGATTATGCAAGTAAACCACCTTGACATTGAATCCGGTAGTTTGATTAGTAAACGTAATAGAATCACCTTGAGAAAATAAAGTTTCATTTACATCTCTTATAATATCTAAAAAGTGTGTTGTACTAGATGGATTAAGATAGTTCAGGAACAATGTATCTTCCACAAATGTAAGGTTTGCAAAACTGTTATGAAAGATAGTTTGAATGGTCATACCTGAGTCCAATAAAATAGAAAAGGTGCGCGTATTACTCATACAGTCCACCTATCCTTCTTTCCTCAATTCCATCTTTATGTGAGTTGTTATAATAAACATTCATGTTCATTAAACCACCTCCTACCCTTATTATAACAAGAAGAAAAGAAAAAAAGCAAAACCGTAGTTTTGCTTTTATAATTACTTAACGTTATAGAAAGATTTTAATCCGTTATATTTAGCTGTATCTCCAAGTTCATCTTCAATTCTTAATAATTGGTTGTACTTAGCAATACGGTCTGTTCTTGATAACGAACCAGTTTTGATTTGTCCTGCGTTTGTAGCAACTGCGATATCAGCGATTGTTGAATCTTCAGTTTCACCACTTCTGTGTGATACTACTGCAGTGTATCCTGCTTTTTTCGCCATTTCGATTGCTTCAAATGTTTCAGTTAAGCTACCGATTTGGTTTACTTTAATAAGGATTGAGTTTGCGATTCCTTCTTCAATACCACGAGATAATTTCTCAGTGTTTGTTACGAATAAGTCATCTCCAACTAATTGGATTTTTGTACCTAATTTATCAGTAAGTACTTTCCAACCGTCCCAGTCATTTTCATCTAAACCATCTTCAATTGAGATGATTGGGTATTTGTCTACTAATTCAACATAGAAATCAGCTAATTCTGAAGATGTAAGTTCTTTTCCGCCTTCACCTTCAAGTACGTATTTACCTTTTTCTTTGTTGTAGAATTCACTTGAAGCAACATCCATAGCAAGCATTACATCTTTACCAGGCTCATATCCAGCTTTTTTGATAGCTGTCATAATTACTTCTAATGCTTCTTCATTTGATCCTAAGTTTGGAGCGAATCCACCTTCGTCACCTACTGCAGTGTTGTATCCTTTTCCTTTTAATACTGCTTTTAATGCATGGAAAATTTCTGCACCAGTACGTAACGCTTCTTTAAATGTTGGAGCTCCAACAGGCATAATCATAAACTCTTGGAAGTCTACGTTATTATCTGCATGGCTACCACCGTTGATGATATTCATCATTGGTGTTGGTAATTCTTTCGCGTTGAATCCACCTAAGTATAAATATAATGGTAAACCTACGTAATCAGCAGCAGCTCTAGCTACAGCCATTGAAACACCTAAAATAGCATTTGCACCTAATTTACCTTTATTTTTAGTTCCGTCTAAGTCAATCATAATTTGGTCGATTAACACTTGTTGTGTAACATCCATACCTAATACTTCAGGAGCGATTACTTCGTTAACATTTTTAACTGCATTTTCTACACCTTTACCTAAGTATCTTGATTTTACACCGTCTCTTAATTCAACTGCTTCATGTTCACCAGTTGATGCACCACTTGGTACTAACGCTCTACCAAATGCACCAGAATCAGTATACACTTCAACTTCAACAGTTGGGTTACCACGAGAGTCTAATACTTCTCTCGCATATACATCTGTAATATATGGCATTTTTGTATTTCTCCTTTTTTAATTTTTTATATTAAATCATACATATTTATTATAAAATAAATTATTTTATAAAACAAACAATATCTATGAATTGAAAACACTTTCAATCACTAACTATTTCGATAAGCAATATATCCAATGATAAAGAGGACAAGCATCTCAAAAATAATTTCAAAGCCTAAACTAACAAAAAATAATGCGATTAGAGAGATTGGATAAAGCAGGAAAATTGAATGCACTAGCGACATAGGAACACTTTCGATCATTTGAAACTCTAAAATAAACGGAAATACCTGTGAAAACCCATATCCTACTAACGCAAAATAAACTGCGATAATCTTGTATAATTTTGCAGGTTCCTCATATTGTCTTCGTATGTAAGTAGCCATAAAATAAACACCAACAAAATAAAATAGAAAAAGTCCAATTGACACACTTTTCATCAACATATAATTCATTGTTCCAGCAAAAGCTCCGGCCATTATCGACGTGATAAATCCGATGATTATCACCCATATTAAATCTACAAAACGTACATTTTTCATTGTCATCACCGAACATATTATATCATAAAAAAAGACACATACGTGTCTTTATTTTTTAATCAATATTTTACCTGTCATTTCTTTCGGTACGTCGACACCCATATAATGTAGCATTGTTGGAGCGATCCCAGCAAGCACACCATTATGAACGATATCAATGTTTTTATCCGTAATAATCAGTGGTACTAGACTTGTTGTATGTGCAGTGAATGCATCTCCATCTTCATCAAGCATTTTTTCAGCATTACCATGGTCTGCAGTTACTAGACAAACACCATCTTTATCTAATACAGCATCTACTACTTTACCAGCGCACTCATCTACTGTTTCAACTGCTTTTACAGCCGCAGGAATTTCTCCTGTATGTCCAACCATATCACAGTTTGCATAGTTTAGAATAATCATATCGTGAGTACCTTCTTGAATTGCATCTAGTACTTTATCAGTAACTTCGTACGCACTCATTTCAGGTTTTTCATCGTAAAATGCTACTTTTGGAGATTTTACTAAGATACGATCGCTTCCTTTAATCTCTTTATCCATTCCACCATCGAAGAAGAATGTAACGTGAGCATATTTCTCTGTTTCTGCGATACGTAATTGTTTTTTTCCAGCAGCACTAACCACATCACCAAGCATGTTATCTAATTGTTGCAGTTCAAATGCAATTTCACCTTTTACTGACGGTGCATAACTCATTGTTGATACAAATGTAACCTCTGTAGGTCCACCTTCATAATCAACACCTGATTCCGTTGGATTTGAGATTGCAGTCCCAATTTGGATTGCTCTATCTGGTCTAAAGTTTGCAAAAATAACAGCATCCTTGTCTTCAACAATTCCGTTTTCCTCTATTGTAAAAGGAATAACAAATTCGTCATCAATTCCATTTTCATACGAGTGTTCAACACCTGCTGTTGCACTTTCAAACTTCGGTCCTTTTGCTTTTGTTAACACATCATATGCAAGTTGAATACGATCCCAGTTTTTATCTCTGTCCATTGCATAATAACGTCCATGAACACTTCCTACTTTACCGTACTCAATGTCTTTCATAAACATCTCTAAATCATCTAAGTATGTTAGTGCACTTCTAGGGGGAACATCTCGTCCATCTAAGAATGCATGTACATATGTCTCTTCTACATCTTCACCTTTTGCAAGTGTAACCAATGCTTTAATATGTTTAATATGTGAATGAACTCCACCATCGCTAAGTAACCCAAAGATATGTAGTTTTCCACCACTTTGTTTCACTTTTTCAATTGCATTAACGTACACTTCATTTTGGAAAAATGTACCATCTTTTATTGCTTTATTAATACGAGATAACGATTGCCAAACAATACGTCCAGCACCTAAATTTAAATGTCCTACTTCACTATTTCCCATTTGCCCTTCAGGAAGACCAACGGCCATCCCACTAGCTCTTAATGTCTTATTCGGATATTCTTTCATTAATAAATCTAGATTAGGTGTCTTTGCCATTTTAACAGCATTTCCAACTTTGTCATCTCTTAATCCATAACCATCCATTATGATCAATGTAACTGGTTTTTTCATAAAATCACCTCTACCAAAAACATTATACACCTTTCGGTAAAATATTAAAACTAAAATAATCTATGTGGTAGCGTTTTCAGTTTTTACCATATGTATATCTATATTTTTTCATATATAATATAATATGTTCGAAAGGGTTGATAAGATGAACAAACTAGTTTTAGACAAGTTGTTAAACGTACTGTCAAAGAAAAAACCAAACACAATATTCAACTACACAGTTCCGGATTTATGGAATTGTTTTGACTATGACACAGAAAAATTTATTAAGACTCCTTCAAATGAATTAATTGTAAACCCTTATGATTTTTATGCATCCGTAATAAAAGATTACATTATACCACATGTAAAAAAAGACATAAATTACAGTGTTTCACTTAGCGAAGGTTTAAACAAAAAATTACCAAAAACAAATTACAAAGGAGGAGACTGGATAAAGGAAAGCACAGTCTACTCAACGATGATCCGTGCAAGTGCTGCATGGGACGCTGACCGCAGTGGATATATTGATGAAGACAATATCTATCATATGCCTGAAACTGGCTCATTTGTAAAGATGTTATCTCTTTTACCACTTCTTAAAAAAATGGGTGTAGATGTTGTATACATGTTACCTATTTCAAAGTTTAGTTTAAAAGATAAAAAAGGAGATTTAGGTTCTCCTTATGGAGTATCAAACTTCAATGAACTAGATCCGAATTTAAAAGATCCACTCACAAAAGATGATATGACACTTGAAGAAGAATTTAGAGCGTTTGTAGAAGCCTGTCATATTTTAGATATGAGAGTAATGATTGATATTATCCCTCGTACCAATTCAGTAGATAGTGAATTAGTAAAAGAACATCCTGATTGGTTCTATTGGATTAAAGCAGATGAATACGATTTGTATCAAGTTCCTCGAATTAAAAACGTTGGTGATACCTCTATTCCAACTGTTGATTTAATGGAAAGAGTATATCAAGATGAAGACACATATCGTCATATTAATATGTTCCAATATGACCCAAAAACAACTGATCCTAAAAAATGGGAAGCACTCAAAGAAAGCGACAATCTTGCAAAAGTAATTGAGACAGAATTTAATCTTCGAGTAGCACCAGCCTTTAGCGATCATATCAATGACCCTCAGCCACCTTGGACTGATGTAACATTCTTCAGAATGTATCAAGATTTCCCAAAAGAAACGGTGCAATTCTTAGATACAACGAATCGAGCTCCGTATATCCTATTTGATACGATTAAATCTAATATGTATCATGGAGAACTACCAAACATTGGATTATGGGAAAAACTAGCCGATATCGTTCCTAGTTACCAACGAAGATTTGGTATTGACGGTGCTAGAATTGACATGGGTCATGCCTTACCACAAAAACTACTTCAAATGATAATGAATAAAGCTCGTGAAAACGATAAAGACTTCTGTTTTATCGCTGAGGAACTAAATCCTGAGAATGCCCAAAAAGCTAAAGACAATGGCTACAACATGATTATTGGGAATGGATTCGTGATGGAACCACGTATTTGGGAAGGTGCACTTGAGCACTTTATGTACGGTACAATTGATTCACCAATTCCTGCATTTGCATGTGGTGAAACACACGATACCCCGCGTCTTGCTGCTAGAGAAGGTGGTCCTACTTTATCAAAAGCACTAACAATATTAAATATGTTTGTTCCAAACTCTGTTCCATTTATAAACAGTGGGCAGGAAGTATTTGAAACACAGCCAATGAACACAGGATTAGATGCAAGAGAAAATGAGCAATTCAATTTACCAAAAGCCGATCCATATTACGGTAAACTTGCTCTCTTTGACAAGTATCAATATCACTATACAAATCCAAGAAGATGGGAACTCCCTGACCTTCTTGATATGATAAAACCAATTCGTAAAAAATATCTAAAACAAATCACAAACAAAAAAGCATATGTACCACTACGTGCAAATGATCATCCAGGTACATTCATCGGATTCAGTTACTTTAAGAAAAACAAAAAAGGAAAACATAACACACTTCTTATTCTCGCAAACTGCAATCCATATCATGAGCAATATGTTCATCCAAATATCGAAGCACTACGCTCAAAAGCATTAAACAACGAAATGACCGGAAAACTACTATTTAGCACACATGAAGGACCACGAGAATTTAATCAATTTAGCGACTTTAATACACTCGATATTCACCTTGGACCTGGTGAAATCAAAATTGTAGAATTATAAAAAGACAGTGACAAACTGTCTTTTTTTGTTATAATACTTTTGAGGTGATAGTATGATCTTAATTCTAAATGGATCTCCAAACAAAGAAAGCACAACAATGACAATCACACATAAATTGATTGAAGATTTAAAACAAGAAACGCTAATCGTGAATACATATGGATTAAATGTTACATCATGTGATGACTGTAAATACTGTAGCACAAAAGTTGGCTGCAAATATTCGGATGACATGGATAAAATCTACAAGTATTTACTTAAAACTGATACACTTATTATTTCATCACCTATCTATTTCGGCTCACTAAGTGATAAACTAATGAAAGTAATCAATCGATTCCAGCGCTACTATAGCCAACGATTTGACTTGAAAGACCCAAATGTTCCAAACATTCAAAACCTTATACTAATTACAACACAAGGATCATTCAAGAAAAAAATGTTTAAAGGTGCTGCCTTAACATATGATATACTTATGGCATTGTTCAATACTCAGAACAACTTTAAAATTCAGGCAATTAAATCAGATGAGATCAAACCACTTGAATTTAAAAAAATCCGTTCAAAAATCAAAAAAGTTCAAAAATACTTATAAAAAAAGCGAGATATTCTCGCTTTTATTATTGTTGTTTAATTAATAATAGCTCTGTATGAATAACACGATCATAGATTACATCTACAATGTACACATTCACAGGAACCATCACAAGCATTAATGCAATTCTCCATGGAAGATTTGCAAGTAAGAAATCTACTGTTCCAAATCCATTGGTAGTGAATACGTAAAGACCAAGTGTATTAAAGATTAATTCAGATAGTCCTGTTAAGAAAATAACAAGAACAACTTTACGTAATGTTTTTGATCTTCTGAAGAAGAACAATCCTGGAATTACTCCCCACATGATTGATGAGACGGTAAAGAAGTTTGGAACAACTCCCCATCCATAATACAATGAGTACAGTAAATCTACTAAATAACCAGTTAATCCTCCAGCAACAGGACCAAATAAAATTCCTACTACGGCAATAGGTGCTCCGTATGTATTTAACCTGATTCCAGTTCCAATCATCGGGCTAAAGAACATTTTCATCACGACACCAAGTGCTACCATGACACCAACTCTTGTAATAAATCTGACGCTTGCTTTTTGATTTCTAAGCATAATAAAAAACCTCCTAAAAAATATTTAGAGGTCCACTAAAAAAAATTCTTTCAGCGGACGCACTACTAAACCGCCACGATAGTGTTCGTATACACCCGACATCCCATGGTATATCACTTAACGCTTAGTAGTTACTCTGACACTAGCATTATACAAAAAAAGCATTGCATAGGCAATACTTTTTTATCTAATTTGAAAATCGATAGGTTTTATACCGTTTTCTTCTAAATAACGATTGATTTTACTGTATACTTTACTCCCAAAAAAACTGTGTCTTGCGCTTAGTGGTGATGGATGTGAACTTTGCAACACTAGATGTGTTTTATTGGTAATCAGTGATGCTTTTTTCTTAGCGTTATTTCCCCAAAGAACAAACACTTTTGGTGAGGAATCTTGATTTAAGATTTTGATCATTTGATTCGTAAAAATCTCCCAACCTTTTCCTTTATGAGAAAGTGGTTTATTGTGCTCAACCGTTAAGATAGTATTGAGCAATAACACTCCTTCTTTCGCCCAGTTTGTCAGTTCACCGTGACTTGGAATTGGGAGCTTCAAATCAGCATGTAATTCTTTATACATATTTACTAGTGATGGAGGGATTTTATTCCCTTTTAACACGCTAAATGCAAGTCCATGTGCCTGATTGAAATTATGGTATGGATCTTGCCCTAGTATAACGACTTTTACATCGCTAAATGGTGTATATAAGAACGCATTAAAAACATCTTCTTTTATCGGATGTATGACTTTGGTGTCATACTCATTTTTTAAAAAAGTTTCTAATTCTTTATAATAGGGTTTTTGTTGTTCGTGTTTAATAATTTCTTGCCATTTTTTATCCATGTTTACCCAAAAAACAGTAATGATGTTCCCCACATCAAAAATAGAAGACCAATATAGATTGTTAATCCTTGGAAAAACTGGATTACGTTTTGTAGAATTGTTTGTTTATCGCCTTTTTCCAAGTGTTTTCCTTCTAACTTATATAGATACATAATCATATCGTTTAGTACCTTCTCCTTCGGTTCTTCGGTTAGGTGATATTTTTTCATAAGTTCATCAATATCAAGAGATGGATCTTTATAAAAATCACGAGCAACTTTTTTTGCTGGTATAATACTATCCTTATCTGGTTTTTTCTTTAACTCCCTATTCGGGTCATGTTTCTTAAAGAATGCAGCAATCACTTTGTTTTTTTCAATTTGAGCGATCAAACGTTCTTGTTTTTTCTCAGGGTTATTCTTTTCATTATCCCTTAAAATAAAATCAAGAATCATAAGCAACCCTGCTACTACGATTATTAATCCTAATACAGTATCATCTAAACCAAACATATTACCACGCCTTTCTCTTTATCATTATACCACAAAAAAAGCACTGTTTTATCAGTGCTTTTTAATTCATTACTTATTTCTAATTTCAGCTTGTGCAGCAGCAATAATTGCAACTGGGATTCTGAAAGGAGAACATGATACGTAGTTTAATCCAGCTCTATGGAAGAAGTCGATTGAAGATGGTTCTCCACCGTGCTCACCACAAACACCTACGATGATATTTGGATTTGCTTCTTTAGCTTCTTTTGTAGAAATTTGAACTAATCTACCAACACCTGTTTGGTCAACAGCTGCGAATGGATCTTTTGGTAAGATACCTTTTTCTGCATACTCTTTTAAGAATTTACCAGCATCATCACGGCTAAATCCAAATGTCATTTGAGTTAAGTCGTTTGTACCATAAGAAATAAATTCAGCTTCTGCACCAATTTGGTTAGCAGTTAAAGCAGCTCTAGGAGTCTCAACCATTGTTCCTACTTTGTAATCTAATGTAACACCAGCTTCAGCGATTAATGCATCAGCAGTTTTTACGATAAATTCTTTTAAGTATGTTAACTCTTCAATTGTTGATACAAGAGGTACCATAATTTCAGGTTTAACTACTTTTCCAGTTTTTGCAACGTTGATAGCAGCCAGTATGATTGCTTTTGCTTGCATTACTGAAATTTCAGGATATGTTACAGCTAAACGACATCCTCTATGACCAAGCATAGGGTTGAATTCGTGTAAGCTTTCTAATGCTCTATCTAATTCTTCTTTAGACACACCTAATTGTTCTGCAACTTCTGCAGTTTCATCAGCTTGTGGTAAGAATTCATGTAGTGGAGGATCTAATAAACGGATACAAACTGTTTTACCTTCCATTACATTGAATAATTCTGTGAAGTCTTTTAATTGGTGAGGTAAGATTTTTTCTAAAGCAGCTTCTCTTTCTTCAACGTTGTCAGCTAAGATCATTCTACGAACGTCTAAGATTCTTTCTTCGTCAAAGAACATGTGCTCAGTTCTACATAAACCAATACCTTCAGCTCCAAATTTAAGAGCTTGTAAACTATCTCTTTCATTATCAGCGTTAGCTTTAACACCTAATGTTTTGATTTCTTTTGCCCATTCTAAAATTGTTTGGAACTCTCCGCTAAATTCTGGAGCTTTTGTTTCTAAAGTACCAGCATATACGTTACCAGTTGTTCCATCAATACTAAATGGAGTTAATTCAGGATATTTAACACCGTTAATTGTCATGTATCCTTCTTCTTCGTTGATTGATAATTCTCCACATCCTGATACACAGCATTTACCCATACCACGAGCAACTACTGCAGCATGTGATGTCATACCACCAAGTTGTGTAACGAAACCTTCACATACGATCATACCTTCGATGTCTTCTGGAGAAGTTTCTTTACGGAATAATAATAGTTTTTCTCCTGTTTCCTCTTTTAAAGCAGCAGCTTTTTCAGAACTAAACACGATTTTACCAGATGCAGCACCAGGAGATGCAGCTAAACCAGTAGTTAATACTTCAGCACCAGCTAAAGCTTCTTCGTTAAATACAGGGTGTAATAATTGATCAATTGCATCAACGTCGATTGAATTAACAGCTTCTTCTCTTGTTAATAATCCTTCGTTTGCCATATCAACTGCGATTTTAACACCAGCAGCACCAGTACGTTTACCGTTACGAGTTTGAAGTAAGAATAATGTTCCTTCTTCGATTGTAAACTCAACATCTTGCATATCTTTGTAATGTGCTTCTAAGTTGTCTAAGATGTCAGTTAATTCTTTATAGATTTTTGGAGAAACTTCTGCAAAGTCTTCTAATTTTAATGGAGTACGGATACCAGCAACGATATCTTCACCTTGTGCATTAAATAAGAATTCTCCCCATACTTCTTTTGTTCCTGATTTTGGGTTACGTGTGAATAATACACCTGTACCAGATGTATCTCCCATGTTTCCAAATACCATTTCTTGAACGTTTACTGCAGTTCCCCAATGATGCTCAATACCATTGTGGTTTCTGTAGATTACCGCTCTTGGAGTATCCCAAGATTCAAATACAGCATTAACTGCCATTTCTAATTGTGTTTCAGGATCTTGTGGGAATGGTTTTCCAGTTTCTTTTTCAACGATTTTTAAGAAATTGTCACTTACATATTTCCAGTCTTCACCAGTTAATTCTAAGTCACCTTCGTAGTTGTTTTTCTCTTTTACTTCATCAAGTACATTTTCGAATAATTCGAATTCAACACCTTGAACTACTTCACCAAACATTTGGATGAATCTTCTGTAAATGTCGTAAACAAATTTCGGGTTACCAGTTTTTTCAACTAAACCAGCAACTACATCATCATTTAAACCTAAGTTTAGAATTGTATCCATCATACCAGGCATTGAAACTCTTGCACCTGAACGAACAGATAATAGTAATGGGTTTGATTTTGATCCAAACTCTTTACCAGTTACTTTTTCTAACTTCTTGTTGTATTCTTTCATGTCTGCTAATAACTCGTCTGAGTTCTTTTTACCATTTGCATAGTATTCAGTACACATATCAGTTGTAATTGTGTATCCCATCGGTACAGGAACACCAATGTTTTTCATTTCTGATAAGTTGGCACCTTTACCACCTAGCAAATTCTTTTGGCTCTTGTTACCTTCACCAAATAAATAAATTCTTTTCATCTTTTGAAAATCACCTTTCTATATCTATAATATATTTACTAAAAAGTCCGCAATAATTATATCACTTAAAAATAGTATTTTCAACTAATCTACTAATGATAATTGATGTTGAAAACGTTTTTATTTTAGAATCCAAACTAATTTAAAATAATCAAAAAAAAGACAAGCATATTTGCCTGTCTATTTTGATATTCTAATTATACTACCATCTGGATTAGGAT
>CAZZAP010000028.1:0-23654 GCA_964652375.1 uncultured Candidatus Izemoplasmatales bacterium | reverse complement strand
TATAGTTATAAAAACTACAAAATTCTCGGGTATCGGTCTCAAATGGTGGAGAATACTGGGCTCGAACCAGTGACCCCTTGCTTGTAAGGCAAGTGCTCTCCCAACTGAGCTAATCCTCCAAAGTCTAATAATATAATATCACTATTTTTTAATTATGTCTATATGTTATAATAATATTACTGAAAGTATGGAGGTTATATAGGATGAAATTTGAAGAATTTACGTATGAACGACCTGATTTAGACGCTTTTAAGACAAAAATGAATACCGTTTTAGATGTAATTGGGTCAGACGTAAAAATTGAAGAAGAATTAACAGCAATAAAAAAAGGATTTAAACTACAAGATGAAATAAATACATTAGGACAATTAGTAAGTGTGAGAAACAGTATTGACACAAGAGATGAATTTTATGACAAAGAACAAACATTTTTTGATGAAAACAACCCACACCTGCAACAACTAGATCAATTATTTATGAAAAAACTGCTTGAATCAAAAAATAGAGAAGGCCTTGAAAAAGAACTAGGCTCTCTATTATTCAAAAAAGCAGAATTAGCGCAAAAGATCTTTACACCAGAAATTATTCCACAGCTTCAACAAGAAAATAAACTATCAACGGAATATAGTAAACTACTTGCTGGTGCTAAAATCGAATTTAAAGATGGAACATACAATTTAAGTCAAATGGGACCATTTATGCAAGACTTAGACAGAGAAACAAGACACCAAGCGCAGCTTGCTGTCTCAAACTGGTTTGAAGGTAATGAAGAAAAGATTGATCAGATTTATGATGATATGGTAAAACTACGCACTGAAATCGCTAGTACACTAGGATACAAGAACTTTGTACAACTAGGATACGACAGAATGGGACGTACGGATTACGATCATGTAGATGTAAAATCTTATCGTGATCAAATTTTTGAAGTTGTGGTACCAATCGTTGGAGATTTAGTAAATAGAAAAGCCAAACGACTTGGGATCGAAGATCCGAAATCGTATGACTTAGGTTTACAGTTCTTAGATGGAAACCCTACTCCAAAAGGAGATAGCTCTTGGCAACTAAATAAAGCCAAAGAAATGTATGAAGAAATGAGCCCTGAAACAGGTGAATTCATTAACTTCATGATTGATGGAAATCTGTTAGACTTAGATGCGAAAGAAGGGAAAATGGGTGGCGGATATTGTACATTCTTCCCCGAGTATAGCTCACCATTCATTTTTGCGAACTTTAATGGTACTAGCGGTGATGTTGATGTATTAACACACGAAGTAGGACATGCTTTTCAAGTATACTCATCAAGAGATTACTTACCAGACTACCGCTGGCCTACATACGAAGCATGTGAAATTCATTCCATGAGCATGGAGTTTCTCGCATGGCCATGGATTAATAAGTTCTTTAAAGAAGATACAGACAAATACAAGTTCATTCACCTAGCTGGAGGAATCTCATTCTTACCATATGGTGTATTAGTAGATGAATTCCAGCACGGTGTCTATGAAAACCCAGATCTAACCAAAGAAGAACGTAAACAGCTATGGCGTAAAATCGAAAAGAAATACTTACCATTCAAAGATTACGATGATGATGCATTTATGGAAAAAGGTACCTTCTGGTACAAACAAGGACATATCTTTGGCGTTCCTTTCTACTACATCGATTACACACTTGCTCAAGTATGTGCATTTGAGTTTTGGGTAAACAGCCAAGAAGACCATAAAAAAGCATTAAAACAATACATTGAATTATGCAACCTTGGTGGATCACAAAGCTTTGTTGGGTTATTAGAAAGTTCAAACCTGAAAAACCCATTTAAACAAGGTTCAGTAAAAGACATTATGGAACCACTTAGAGAATACTTAGATTCAGTGGATGATTCGAAGTTATAATCTATAAAACAACAAAAAAAAAGACACTTTACAAAAAAGTGTCTTTTTTTTACATATATGGTGACCCGTACGGGATTCGAACCCGTGAATGCATGCGTGAAAGGCATGTGAGTTAAGCCGCTTCTCCAACGGGCCATATATCAGCGATTTTTATTATATAAGATGACAGAAATGTTGTCAATAAAAAATAAAGGTAGATACGAATATCTACCTATAATTCACCTTTTTTCACGCGATCAATTAACTCAAGTACTTTCCCTTTAATAATATCTCTTGTTTCTTCAAATCCTACTTTTGGTCCACCACTAGGATCTTCAAGTCCCCAGTCTTCACGGTGTTTTGTTGGTACATATGGACATTCAACACCACACCCCATTGTAACTAAGATATCTAATTCACTCGGTATATCACTTAATAACTTACTCGTATGAGAAGACATATCAATTCCAGCATCTTCCATTACTTCCACAGCCATCGGCTTTGGAGCAGGATACTCTTCTGTACCAGCGCTATACACTTCTAGCACATCAGATCCAAGTGCTTTTGCCCATCCTTCTGCCATTTGGCTTCTACAACTATTATGAATACATACAAAGGCTACTACTTTTTTCATATTTTGTTCCTCCTATATATAAAGATTAAATACCATTGCGGCAATTAAAGCACCAATCACTGGCCCTACCACCGGTATTATAGCATACTTCCAATTTGAATCACCTAAACGAAGTAACGAATGCGTGATTCTTGGCCCTAAATCTCTTGCTGGATTCATCGCAAAGCCCGTTGGTCCTCCAAGACTAATTCCAAGTACAAACACAAGAGAGCCAATTACAAGCGGTATTAAATCATCACTTAAGGAAACAAATGAACTTGTTACCGTTAAAACAACAAATACAAGCATAAACGTCGCAATTACTTCTGTGATGATGTTCCATCGTTTATGTTCAATATTTGGCGACGTTGAAAACGTCGCTAATGTTAGTTTCTCATCAGTTGTAATATCATAATGTTGCTTATACGCAGCATATACAATAAATGCACCAGTTATCCCACCAAGAAACTGAAAGACAATGTATCCAGCTGCATGTTGCAATGAGATCTTACCAAGGCTTAGCATCGCAATAGTTACCGCAGGGTTAATATGCGCCCCACTTTTAAACATCGACACATAAATCCCAAAAGTAACAGCAAGTCCTGCACCCATTGCAATTAGTATAAACCCTTCACCATGCCCTTTAGTTCTTTTTAATAAAACATTCGCAACAACCGCATTGTTGATTACAACTAATACCATTGTTCCTAGTAACTCTGCTATATATCGTTCCATTTTATCACCAATGCAATTATACATAGTCCTCTATCTTTTGTAAAAAGATATGACTCATCTTAACAGAAACTTAACAAAAAAAGGCCAATGGCCTTTATAATGAGTTACTTAATGTTGTTCCAATAATTACAAAGTATGTATTTACTAGTAAGAACAAGATCTTCATCGCGATTCGAAAGTACTTAATATAGTTTTTCTTCCAGATTATTTTAAACGTTAAATACAACATCCATAGTAGTACTAAACCACCTAAAAATGGCAACATAGCGCGAAATGCTAGTGGAAAGAAAATGATATTGGTATACATGAAGAATCCAAATACCCATACAAAATCAAATGTAAAATCCAAATCTGGATCTTTTTCTTTTGAAAAGACTTGATGGAAGTAAATCGCGCTGCTAAGCGCAATTAATAAGATGTAACCAGCTGTCGTTATATAAATATACTGATCGCCCGTTACCGAATCAATAAAGAATCTTGGTATTACGCCAAGAATAATAAACACAAATAATAAGATATACTTACTTAGATTACCAATTGTCATATTATCACCCATTTCATTATACGTTTAAACGCAAGGATTTAAAATAAAAAACGGAGAATCTCCGTTTTATTTTTAAATGGCGGAGTAGGAGGGATTTGAACCCTCGCGCCGCGTCAACGACCTATACCCTTAGCAGGGGCACCTCTTCAGCCTCTTGAGTACTACTCCAAAAGTTGCCCTTATATAATAATATATTTCGGGCTAACTGTCAATAAACATTAACTGGTTTTTTTAACGAATTGTTATACCTCTGAATGAGGAGCATTTTCTTTAATCATTGTAAGCTGTAAACGGTGGCGTTTTAAGTCAATTTCTTTAACCCAAACCGTCACAATTTGTCCTACCGATACAACATCAAGAGGATGCTTTACAAATCCTTTTTTGAGTTGTGAGATATGAACAAGTCCATCGTCTTTTACACCACAATCGACAAAGACACCAAAGTCTACTACGTTACGCACTGTACCTTTAAGTTCCATCCCTAGTTTTAAATCTTCTAGTTTTAAAACATCACTACGTAAGATTGGCGCTTCCACATCATCACGTGGATCGCGCAGTGGCGCTACAAACGCATCTAAGATATCTTCTACTGTATTTACACCTGCATCAAATTTTGATGCAAGTTCTTCTTTGTTTACATTATCAATTTTAAGTTTTAGAATTGGATTTCCTAATTCCTCAGGAGAAATCTCTAACTCATTTAACAGCTTTTCAGCAAGTACATAACTCTCAGGATGAATACCCGTTTTATCAAATGGGTTTTTCCCATTAAGAATACGCAAGAATCCAGCAGCCTGCTCAAAGGCCTTCGCGCCCATTCTAGGAACTTTCTTAATTTGTTTACGCTCAACAAATTCACCGTTTTCCTCGCGGAAATTCACAATGTTCTTTGCGGTAGTTTTGTTTAATCCAGCAACATACTGAAGTAACTGAACAGATGCCGTATTCACATTAACACCAACTTGGTTTACTGCAGTTTCAACAACAAAGTCTAATGAATCACTTAATTTATTTTGCGTTACATCGTGTTGGTATTGCCCAACACCGATGCTTTTTGGATCAATTTTAACTAATTCAGATAATGGATCTTGTAATCTGCGCGCAATACTTACTGCGCTTCTTTCTTCTACCGCTAGTTTTGGGAACTCTTCTTTTGCGAGTTCACTCGCGCTATAAACAGATGCTCCTGCTTCATTTACAATAATAAATCCAATCTCTTTTTCAACTTTCTTAATTACGGCGGTAATAAACTGCTCTGTTTCTCTAGACGCAGTACCATTCCCAATCGCAATAATATCGATATTATACCTTTTAATAATTGCCATTACTTTTAAGAATGCTTCTTTGATTCTATCTTTGTTTACTTTTTCACCTGGGTATTTTTGATGTGGATAAATCACATCAATAAAATTCATTTTACCCATTTTATCAACGACAGCTAGTTTACAACCAGTGCGGTACGCTGGATCGACACCAAGCACCATTTTCCCTTTCATAGGTGGTTGTAATAATAGTGAACGTAAGTTCTCACCAAAGATATGAATTGCGTTATCTTCAGCTTTTTCACTTAACTCAGAGCGGATTTCACGTTCAATCGATGGTTTGATTAATCGTTTGTAGGCATCTTTAATTGCTGTTTTAATGTATGGCGTACTTATTGAAGCACTATCTTCAATAATACCATCTTCTAAATACTGATGAATTTTTTCTTCATCCACATTAATCTTAACGTTTAATACCTTTTCTTTTTCACCACGGTTAAGCGCTAGTACGCGGTATAATTTCACTTTACGAAGCGGTTCTTCATACGCGTAGTATATTTCATATGTTTTATTTTCATCTTCAGCATTCTTCTTTACTTTAGAAAGGATGGTTCCTGCTCTAAATGTAAAGCTTCTAATCCATTTTCTAAAGTCGCTAAAATCACTGATTTCTTCCGCGATGATATGCAGAGCACCTTCAATCGCTTCTTCTTTAGTAGGTACTTCTTCAGTAATGAATTTTTCTGCTTCTTCTTCAATGCTTCCATCAAATGGGAACGTTAAAATGAAGTCTGCCAGAGGCTTTAATCCTTTTTTAATCGCAACGGTTGCTTTTGTTTTCTTTTTCTCTTTGTATGGGCGATATAAATCTTCTACATCAACGAGTTTTGGCGCGTTTAAGATTTCTTGTCTTAACTCTTCGGTTAGCATCCCTTTTTCATCAATCAAACGAATTACATCTTCTTTACGTTTTAGAAGATTTACTTTGTATTCGTATTCTTTGTTGATCTCGCGAATTTGTTCCTCGTCTAATGCCCCTGTTTGCTCTTTACGGTAACGTGCTATAAATGGCACAGTATTCCCTTCTTCCAGCATTTCAAGAACCGTCATTATTTGCTTTCTTGTGATTTTTAAATTCCTTGCAATGTCTTGCAATAATTGTTCGTTAAATTCCATCATTTATCACTCCTATTAATAAGAAAAGCCTATATGTCTATAGGCTATTTAGTTTGAATAATCTTCGTGTGAACCTGCTTCTACTTGATCTAAAACTTCCATGATGTTGTCAGTTCCTTCAACTGATTGCACAATTACACCATCCACAACAACGTGCAACGTTGGTGTGCTACGTCCTACTGCACCTTCAGGGAAAGGATTTGATCCAGTCATCTGACCTGCATCCATTAAATACATCTTTGCATCTGCTTGGTTTTCTGTTGCAAATGCTAATACGTCGTCTTTAATTATTTTACAGTAATAACAACTTTCAGAATAGTAGTATAATAAATACTTATCTTCTTCCTGAGATGTCATTGCTCCAAAGTCAGTTACCATATCAAAATCTTCATAATTGTATGTTACTTTTACTGCGTTATATATTAATAATGACGCAATTAACGCCGTGAATACCACAGCAAACACGATCATTACCTTCAATATAAATTTATCATCTTTTCGTTTTAGTCCTGCATTCTTAGCCATAAAATCACTCCTAACTTTAAATATTGTATAAAAAAATAGCCTTTTTTGCAAGTAATTCGGTATTTATTTAATGTAACGTACTTACTCTTTTATGCAGATGGCAACCGCATAATTTTCTGAGTGAGAAATACTCACTTTAATATTATCTTCTGGTTTGTAGCTAGAAACAATGTATGGAGCTCCGTATTCATCTTTTAAGACTTTCACATCCGTGAAGTCTAGTGGAGTATGAAACTTCTTATAAAGCTTTGTATATGCCTCTTTTGCCGCAAACCTTCCTGCGAGAAACTCAATCTTTCTTTTTTCACTATTGAAGGCATCAAAATAGACGCGTTCTTCTTTTGATAATATACGATTAATAAACGAATCATGTAATTTTTCTTTTATTCTACTAAATTCAACAATATCGATTCCGACTTCTTTACTCATTTAAATCCTCCAAGATTTGTTCCGCTAGTTCATTGATATTACGGTAGCGGTGATTGAGTGCTGATTTACTGATTCGTTTTTTAAAGATGTATTCAGAGATATCACTTAATTCATTTAACGATGATTCAGGGTTTTCCTTGCGCAACATAATTGCTTCCTTCATACTCTTTGGTAATTTCTCAATATCGAGCATGTTTTCTAGTACACTGATGCTTCTAAGTTGCCTTGAAGCAGCATCGAGTGTTTTATTCTGATTCGCAATTTCCATGTTCATTACGCGAGTAATTGAATTCACAAAATCGCGCTTTATACGTTCATCTTCAAACAAGAACAGTGCATTTACTGCGCCAACAACACGTAAGAAATCCGCAATTTTTTCTGATTCTTTGATATAGGCAATATAGCCTTTTTTACGTTTTACATATTTTGCCTTTAAGTAAAACTCATTTAACAATTCTACTAAGGATTCCGCAATTAATTCATCACTTGTAGCAATTTCCATATGGTAACTACTACTCGTTGGTGAGTTAATTGATCCAGATGCTAAGAAGGCTCCTCGTAAGAAGGACTTCTTACAACATTCTTTTAGTAAAAGTGGATCGTTAATAATGTGCTCTGCGTTATTCATGATGCCAAGTTCATTAATAATCGAATTGGCCTTATTTCGTATAATGACGATATAAATATCATTCTTTTTTAACTTCATTTGCTTTTTAGACATGATATCAACATCAATGCGGTATGCTTCTTTAACATTTTTGATAACGCGCCTTGCGATTTGCAAGTTTGTCGTCTGAAATTCAATACTTAATCCATCGCTTGAGATATGAACATCTCCATTCAACCTTAAAAGAGCCGATAATTCTGCTAGTAAACAGCATTTATCCGCTTTAATACTTAATAATTCACTTTTCGTATCAGATGCAAAACTCATATTATCACACTCTTAAAAATGATAATTCATTATAGCATTTAACCACATAAAAAACAAACAAAAAGGAGCAATCGCTCCTTATTTTTTGTCTAGTGTTTCAATATACTTTGAAACGTTCACAGCGGCAATACTTCCATCGGCTGCTGCTGTAACGATTTGGCGTAATTCTTTTTGAATAACATCCCCAATTCCGTATACACCAGGAACGTCTGTTTCCATGCGCTCATTTACTTTGATATAACCCCATTTATCTGTTACACCTAAGTCTTTTGCGAAATCAGTAGCAGGTAATTGTCCTATAAATACAAATGCACCTTCTACTTCCATGTTTTCTTCTTCTTTTGTTTTCAGGTTTCTAATGGTTACAGATTCTAGTTCTTTTTCACCATTAAAGGATACGACTTCATATCCAAGTTTGTAATCAATTTTACCAGTATCGTTTGCTTGATCGATTGCTTTTGCGTCTGCTTGCAGTGAATCAACAAAGTTTACTACTGTAATGTGTTTTACCATTTTTGTTAAGTAAACAGCTTCTTCAATTGCGCTGTTTCCGCCACCTACAACAATGATGTCTTTGTCTTTAAAGAATGCACCATCACAAATTGCGCACCAGCTAACACCGCGTCCGCTTAATCGTGATTCTCCAGGAGCGTTTGTGCTTCTTGGCACTGTTCCCGTTCCAATGATTACTGCTTTGGCTGTATATACTTCACCGCTAGCTGTCTCAATTTCTTTTACAGCGCCTTTATCAACGATTTTTGTTACATCACCGTATTTGTACTCAACACCTAATTCTTGCGTGTGGTTAAACATTTTTTCACTAATCTCAAACCCACTAACACTACCTAGTCCCGTATAGTTTTCTACTTCATAGGTTGTCATCATTTTTCCACCAGGGGCAGCTTTTTCTAACATTAGGGTTTTTAGGTTCGCACGTTGGGTATAAATGGCTGCTGTCATCCCGCCAGGACCAGCACCAACAATTACTACATCATATTCATTCATATTTCTCACCTCAAATTAATTATATACCTTTTCAAATAATAATAAAGTATTTTGCTTATTTCGCTTTATTTAGCCTTTATTGTGAATTTATAATTCTTGCTGACTTTGATATCATCCTTGCTTGCAACAAGTGTAAACGTCACCTTTTGATCCTTGTCAGTTTGGGTAATAACGCCCTCATTTGATAGGGCTGTTTCTTTTTGTGATTTCCATAAAAATACCAATCCAAATGGTTCGCCACTTGGTAATTCAATGTTTTCAGTAAGCTCCATCTCATCAAAGATGACTTTTTCAACTACATCACTAATTTGTGATACATCATCTAAACGATCAATGTATCGTTTTGGTTTTAGCACCAATCTACTAAATACAAGATATGCAATCCCACCAATAATCATTAAGATCGAGATTAACTGAGCGGTGCGGATCCCTGTATCACCAACATATAAACTATCTGTTCTCATCGCTTCTATAAAGAAACGTCCTGTTGAATACCAAATTAAGTAAAACGCTAGTAAATCACCAACTTTTAATAACTTTGTTCTTCGTAGTACAACAACAATAATGAACCCTAGAACATTCCATACTGATTCATAAAGGAAGGTTGGATGGTAGTAATTAATCCCATCAGGACCACTAATAAACATGTTATTTGTAATGAAGTCAGGTAAATGCAGCTTATCGCTTAGAAATGAGCGCTGCGCATCCCAGATTGGCTCATTGTTGGCTAGTACACCGCTTGATGCACTATCCCAGGTACGTTCTGTTACGTTTATGTAGTTTTCATCTAAGCCACCAATTACGCCACCATGTGCTTCTTTGTTAAAGAAGTTACCCCATCTACCTGATGCTTGGGCAATTAAGAAACCAGGAACCATAATATCAAACCCACTAAAGAGATTGATTTTCTTTATTTTTGTATATACATAGGCACTGATAAAGGCAGTAATAAACCCACCATGAATCGCAAGTCCACCATCACCAATCGAAAAGATACCCATTAAATCATTGGCATAACGATGCCATTCAAAGATAACATACCATAATCTTGTACCAACGATTGACAGTGGAACGATAATGATAACACCATCAATAATATCATTGGTTGTAATTCCTAATTTATTTCCTTCTCTTACACCAAGGACAATCGCCATTGCGAGTCCTAGCATAATCATAAAACTATATCGATACCACGTAATGGGACCAATCTGTAAGAAGATCCGTTGTGCTTCTTGGTAAATGTGTACTGCTTGAATCATCGGTTATTCCTCATCTTTCTGCATGTTTTTTTCACGAATCACTTCATCGATTGCATCTGCGAACTCTTGCGCTGAGTTTGTACCAAGGTACTTCAGTCTTGAGTTTACTGCCGCAACTTCAACAAGTGATGCGATATTACGTCCTTCAGATACAGGAACTTTTACATAGGCAACATCGGTATTAAAGAATGTTAATACCTCGTTGCTTAAGCCAAGTCTATCGTAATCTGATTTCCTATCCCATATTTCAAGATCCACAACGAGCATAATCTTTTTACTCTCTTTGTATGCTTTCGCACCAAACATTTTTACAACGTTTATAATCCCTATTCCTCTTATTTCAAGGTAATTCTTCAGTAAATCAGGTGCTTCACCAACTAATACACCGCGTTCTCTTTCGTAAATATCTACTCTGTCATCCGCAACCAATTGGTGTCCTCTTCTAATTAACTCAAGTGCTACTTCACTTTTCCCAAGACCACTTTTACCGCGGATTAAGACACCTACACCACTAATATCAAGTAGTGTACCATGCAGTGAAATACGCTCCGCAAGTTCTCTACTTAAGTATTGGTATAAACTACTTAATAATGCACTGGTCTTTTTCATTGATTTTAAGATAGGGACATCGTATGTTTCACTATACTTAATAAACACCTCTGGAATCGCTGCATTAAAGCTAAACACAAATGCTGGTGGTTGTTTTTCAAACAACATACGAACGCGAACATCTTGATCGGTTTCATTTAACCACCCAAAAAACGCAACTTCCTTTGAACCAAGTACTTGAACACGATCATATTCATAAAAATCAAACAATCCCGCTAGTTCAACACCAGGCCTTGTAATCTGCATTTTTGTAATTGGATTCTGTAATCCTTTACTACCAGAAATAACCTCTAGTTTGTGATCGGTACACATCTTATGTACAATAAGCGTCATCAAATCACCTCACTCTTCTTCGAATATAAATGGATACAAAGTACCTAATAATGGTAAATAACGTAATATAGACCATTAATAAGACACCTTCTTTAAAGTTAAAACTTTGATGAAATACATATAAATCTAATACATAGACAATCACAATATACCCAAAATAGAAGATTGTCCCAAAACTCTTAATAATCAGTGGGAAATGTTTATGCATCACGTATAATCGATAAAAATACTCAATTACCGTATACCCTAGCACAAACAACATCAGGATATAAAACGATTGAAATTCAGCTAAATCTAAGGTTTGAATAAGCACATAGGTAAGCGCTAAGTTTAATAAATAGGTAAATGCGAGATTAACGTATCTATTGGGGTGGAATACTCCCCCAAATTCAATGGCGATCATATTTCTTTTTGGTCGTTTCTTGTTTTCTTTTTTACTGGTTTCTTCTAATTCCTGAATTGCTTTTAACAGCTCTTCTAGTTCTTCTTCAGGTGTTTTTTCTTCTGTATTTTTCTTATCGTCGTTCATTATAATACCTTCTGCAGGTACTCACCAGTAAAACTTGCTGGGTTTGCTGCGATATCTTCAGGAGTACCTATCGCAATAATTTCTCCACCCATATCGCCACCTTCTGGACCTAAATCAATAATATGATCTGCTACTTTTATCACATCTAAATTATGTTCGATAATTACGACAGTCGCTCCCAGATCAACAATGTGCCCAATTACATTCAGCAATCGCTTCACATCATCTGTATGTAGCCCTGTAGTAGGTTCATCTAATATATAAAGTGTGTTTTCAGTAATTCGTTTATGTAATTCTTTCGCCAATTTTACCCTTTGTGCTTCTCCACCACTAAGTGTTGTTGCTGGTTGTCCTATTTTTAAGTACCCTAGCCCAACATCATTTAATGTTTGTAGTTTTTTAAGTGCCTTTGGTATGTTTTTAAAGAACTCCACAGACTCTTCAATAGTCATATTTAAGACATCACTAATATTTTTTCCTTTAAACTTCACTTCTAACGTCTCAGTATTATATCGTTTCCCTGCGCATACTTCACAAGGTACATATACATCTGGTAAGAAATGCATCTCAATTTTAATTAATCCATCTCCGTTACACGTTTCACAACGTCCACCTTTTACATTAAAACTGAAACGTCCCTTTTTATAGCCACGCATTTTTGCTTCATTTGTCATCGCAAAAATATCTCGTATATCATCAAACACACCCGTATACGTAGCTGGATTAGAACGTGGTGTTCTTCCAATTGGAGATTGATCTATATTGATGATTTTCTCAAAGTTTTCAACACCATGTAATGCATCAAATTCCCCTTGTTTACGCTTTTTACGATAGATTTGATTAGATAGACCTTTATAGAGACACTCATTAATTAAAGAACTCTTACCACTACCACTAACACCAGTAATGACATTTAATACTCCTTTTGGAATATCCACATTGATGTCCTTTAAATTGTTTTGCCTCGCACCATGAATCTCAATATACCCTTTTTCATGAGGTCTTCGTGAAGAAGGTATATCAATCATTTTACGTTTTGATAAATATTGCCCCGTAATACTTTTTTTCGATTTTAAAATCTGATTAATGGTACCTTGGAAGACCACTTCTCCTCCAAATAACCCAGCACCAGGACCAATATCAATAATTTGGTCTGCTTCAAACATCGTTTCTTCATCATGCTCTACCACAAGCAGTGTATTTCCTAAATCACGCATCTTCTTCAGTGTATTAATCAACTTGTGATTGTCACGTTGATGAAGACCGATACTCGGTTCATCAAGTACGTATAACACACCGGTTAACTGCGACCCTATTTGCGTTGCTAAACGGATTCGTTGACTCTCTCCACCGCTTAGTGTCGCAGATTTTCTTGATAATGTTAAGTAGTTTAATCCTACATTATCTAAAAATGAAATACGTTCAATAATTTCTTTTAAGACCATTTCCGATATCTTTTGATCGGTTTCATTTAATGTTAATCCTGTAAAGAACTTCATGATGTCTTTTACACTCATATCAGTTAATTGAATGATGTCAATCCCACCAACTTTAACACTAAGTGCTTTTTCATTTAGTTTCTTTCCATGACAAACACCACATTTACGCTCAGACATGTATCCTTCAATCCATTCGCGCATAAATCGTGAGCTTGTTTCCATATATCGTCGTTCAAAGTTGGTAATAACACCTTCAAACTTGCCTTTTTTCTCATGACGGTATCCGGTTGCCCCGCCCTTACCAAATTTAAACAAGATTGGTTTCTTACTTCCATGCAATACAATTGCTAAATCTTCTTTTCTCATATCTTTAATTGGGGTTGATAAATCAATCCCATATTGTTTTGCAGTTTGCCTTAACATACTAAATCCATAGGTATCGGTATTTTGCCATCCTTTAATTCCACCGTCATTAATCGATAACTCTTTATCCGGCATTAATAAATCTGGATCCACCTTACGTTTGTGTCCTAGTCCATTACATTCAGGACAAGCACCATAGGGTGCATTAAACGAGAACAAACGTGGTTCTAAACTACCAATACTAAAATCACAATGTGGACATGCATAGTGCTCACTAAAGACATGTTCTTCATTGTTGATTAATACGACTACTTTCCCTTCACCAAGGTGAGCAGCTGTTTCTAAACTATCAAATAATCTTGTGCGGATTCCTTCTTTAATACGAAGGCGATCTACCACAAGTTCAATTGTATGCCGTTTGTTTTTCTCTAGGGTAATATCATCGTCTAAATCATATACCTCTTGATTTACACGCACTCGCACATACCCATCTTTACGTAACTGTTCAAACAGTTTTGCGTGCGTTCCTTTTCGCTCTTTAACAAGTGGCGCTAATACAATGACTCTTCCTTCAGATACTTCTAACACTTTTTCTGTCATCTCTTCGATGCTTTGGCCAGAGATTTCTACGCCATGAGTAGGACAAATTGGTTTTCCAATACGGGCGTAAAGCAAACGTAAGTAATCGTAAATCTCTGTCACTGTCCCAACGGTAGAACGAGGGTTCTTTGACGTTGTTTTTTGATCGATACTAATCGCAGGACTTAACCCTTCAATGCTTTCTACATCTGGTTTTTCCATGTTCCCAAGGAACTGCCTTGCATAAGCACTAAGCGATTCTACGTATCTTCGTTGTCCTTCTTTGTATATTGTGTCAAACGCCAAAGAAGACTTACCACTCCCACTTAAACCAGTCATAATTACCAGTTTATTTTTGGGAATACGTATGTCTATATTTTTTAAATTATTCTCTTTTGCGCCTTTTACATAAATATCATGTAACATACAATCACCTATCTAATAACTCTTTAAACTCCGTTTCACTAAGTACTTTCACACCTAGTTCATTCGCTTTCTTTAATTTGCTTCCAGCGTCACTTCCAGCTACTACATAGTCTGTCTTTTTACTAACGCTTGAAGATACTTTTCCGCCTAAGTTTTCGATTAAAACTTTGGCTTCATCACGCTTATACACCTCTAGTTTTCCAGTTAAGACAAATGTCTTACCTTGAAACTCTTTCTTTATTGTAACACTAGATGTGTATTTTAGTGACATACCATACTCTCTTAAATCATCGATTAGTGTTCTTGTTTCTTCTTTTCTAAAGTAATCAATCAAACTTTTGGCAATTACATCACCAATTTCATTAATCGAGATTAACTCTTCGTATGTTGCCATAAAGAGTGATTCAATATCCGTAAACTCTGCCGCTATTACTTTGGATACTTTTTCACCAATATGACGAATACCTAATCCAAATAGTAACTTGTCTAGATTGTTTGATTTACTTATCTCAATGTTTTCTAGTAACTTATCAATACTTTTAACCCCAAAACCTTCTTTGATTATCAGGTCCTCATAGTGGTGTTTTAAAGTATATATATCCTGAATACTTGTCATGAATCCATCGTTATAAAACTGCTCAACAATGCGATCTCCTAGTCCTTCAATGTTCATTGCTTTACGAGATGCAAAATGGATTAATGATTCGATTTGTTTTGCATTACAAAACTCATTAACGCAGTAGTGATCTGCTTCTGTTTCTTTTCGCACTAACGCTGAATCACATACTGGGCATGATGAAATCATACTAAATTTTTCTAATGGTTGCTCTCTGCGATCAACTAGTACTCTTACTACTTCTGGAATAATGTCGCCTGCTTTTTTAACAACGACATAATCTCCTTCGCGGATGTCTTTTTCTGTCACATAATCTTCGTTATGAAGTGTGGCTCTACTTACTGTGCTTCCTTGAACAATCACAGGATCCAAGTTTGCGACAGGTGTAATTTGCCCTGTTCTACCTACTTGGAACGTAATACTGTTAATTTTGGTAATTACTTCTTCTGCAGGAAACTTGTATGCAATTGCCCATTTTGGGGACTTTGCAGTATAACCAATCTTATCATACAAAGTAATATCATCTACTTTAATTACAATCCCATCAATATCGTATGGCAGTGCATCACGTTTCGGAGTATACTCCTCTACAAAGGCAATAACATCCTCTATTGTGTTACATAACTGACTAAGTGGGTTTACTTTAAACCCTAATTCCTTCGCAAATAAAAGGGCTTCACTATGCGTGTTAATCCCGTGACTAAGCGGATTAATCACACTGTATATATACATATCTAAACGTCTATTCGCGGCAATTTTACTATCCAACTGACGAACACTCCCTGCCGCAGCATTACGAGGGTTCTTAAATGGTTCTTCTCCACGCTCTAGGCGTTGTTGATTCGCTGTTTCAAATGATGCTTTGCTCATAAAGATTTCTCCGCGCACTTCTAGATTATTCAAATACCCTACAGCAAGCGGAATACTTTTGATTGTTTTTACGTTGTTTGTGATGTTTTCTCCAACAACACCATTTCCTCTTGTAGCCCCTTGAGCAAGTTGCATTGCTTCATATTTTAAACTACCCGCAAGTCCATCAATCTTTAATTCAACATTATACGCTACTTGTCCTACTTCTTTTTGAATCTTTTCGTCAAAAGAACGTAAATCGTCAATATTAAAGGCATTTGCCAGACTCATCATTGGTACATCATGCGTTACTTTTTCAAACTTGTCTAACACAAATCCACCAACGCGCACAGTAGGTGAATCAGGTGTTTTTAGTTCTGGGTATCGTTCTTCTATATGAATCAACTCATGCAAAAGAGCGTCAAACTCTTGATCACTGACGCTTGGCATATCAAGTACATAGTACTCGTAGTTGTACTTCTTTAGTAAGGTTCTTAATTCTTCTGCTCTTTTTTGCTTACTCATAAAATCACCTACTATATTATAACATAATATATTTATAACTTTTGAATCGATGGGTGGTCTTTTAGCAACTTCTTAATTCCATGTGGTTGAGAGAACGCAATAATGCAGTTATCTCCAGCTACACTTACAACAACACCCTTCCCAAACACTTTATGGGTAATTTTATCACCTTTATTTAGCTCGTTTGATGAATAAGATTCTACTTTTTTACGAAGTGCATTTACCTTAGTTGAGCGTTTTAAATAATTTGACTTTGAAACAGGTGTACTAATAATCTCGTTATACCCCTTCACTTCAATTAAATCACGATCAATTTCATTTAAAAACGCGCTATCGGGATTTTGCTTTGTCTCGCCATATGTTTGTCTTGTATTGGCGTTTGTTAAGAAGAGCTTTTCTTGCGCTCTTGTGACACCAACGTACATCAATCTGCGCTCTTCTTCAAACTCTTTGCGATCAAACATACTTCTAGTTAACGGGAACATCCCGTTTTCAAGCGTTACAAGAAATACGACTCTAAACTCTAATCCTTTTGCGGCATGAAGTGTCATAAATGTAACACCGTTTTCAACATCATTGTTACTTTCTTCACTCTTTAAACTTATATCCTCAAGAAGGTATATTAACATCTCTTCTTTGGTTAAATCTTTGTATATTTGCTCATTTTCACTTAAAATCGTTTTAAATTCCAATAAGTTTTCATATCGTACATCGCCTTTTTCATCCTTTTTAAGCATCTCGATGTATCCTGAGTGTAATAATACATAATCGACAAACTCACTAAATGGAATTTCATCTAGCTTCTTTCTAAAATCAAGAATCATGTTCTTAAATTGGGTTAATTTGTTGGATACACTTTTACTTAAAAACTGGTCTGCTTGATCAATGGCTTCCATCAAATCTAATTCATAATCAATAGCGTAATCCACTAATTTATCAATTGTTACTTGTCCGATTCCTCGTTTTGGTGTTGTAATCACGCGCATAAAGCTAAACGCATCATCCATATTCAGTATTAACCTTAAATATGCCACAAAGTCTTTAATCTCTTTGCGTTTAAAGAAACTGGTATTCCCAAAAATACGGTACGGGATTTGTTTTTGCAGGAAGACTTCTTCAAACATACGTGATGTACTATTTGCGCGATAAAGCACCGTAAAGTCATTATATT
This sequence comes from uncultured Candidatus Izemoplasmatales bacterium, assembly GCA_964652375.1. Lineage (GTDB taxonomy): Bacteria > Bacillota_I > Bacilli_A > Izemoplasmatales > Izemoplasmataceae > CAZZAP01. Next base: position 5,859 of record CAZZAP010000028.1, on the reverse strand, counting down.
CATAATCTGTTCTACACATTTTTAATATTTGCATAGCGACAAACTCTACTTCATCTCTAGCTGTGATCCCTTTGTAGTGAGTAATTATCTCACCATCACCCTTTGTACTATATAGATTTTTCTCAACTCGAACACTGTTATTTTTAATAATCTGGTTCGCTGCTTTTAAAATGGTATTTGTACTTCGATAATTTTGTTCTAATAAGACCAAATGGAACTCTGGGTAGTCTTTCTTAAACTTTCGTATATTTTCAATATTAGCTCCACGAAAGGCATATATACTTTGATCTTCATCACCAACGATAAACAGGTTATGGTCTTCATTTACTAGTAACTTCACCAGTTCATATTGCACGTTGTTGGTATCTTGGAACTCATCGACAAGTACATACTTGAATTTCTGTTGGTAAAAATTCCTAATATCTTCGTGTTCTTTTAATAATTGTATCGTTAAAATGAGTAAATCCTCAAAATCGACTAAATTATTTTCTTTTAAGTTTTCTTGATACTGTTTAAAGACACTCCCCACAACTGCATCAAGAGGAGCTTCTATATCATGGATATGTCCTGGATCAAATTTCAATTTAATCACATGATATTTTACCGTTTTTGGTTTATACATTTTAATATCTAGGTTCTTTTTCTTCATAATACTTTTCACTAATTGAACAACATCATCATCGTCAATTATCTGAAATGTTTTCTTATAGCCTAGCAGTTCAATATGTTCTCTTAGTATCTTTGAACACATCGCATGGAACGTCGAAATCCACATTCTCGATGTGTAGATTCCTGTTAGCTCATGAACACGTTCTTTCATCTCGTTTGCAGCCTTGTTTGTAAAGGTAATCGCAAGGATGTTTTCAAAGTGTACTTTCTTTTCAAATATTAAATAAGCGATTCTCTTAGTAAGAACGCTTGTTTTACCACTTCCAGCGCCTGCTATAGCCATTACTGGACCATCAGTCATAAGCACTGCTTCACGTTGTTTTTCGTTTAAATTTTTCAGTAAATCAGTCATAAAATCACCTACTTAAAGTATACCATTTTCTATTAAAAATTCATAGCGATTTTAGGTAAAAAATTGTATAAAAAAGACCGCATTTTTGCGGTCTTAATTTTTGAAATTATAAAACTTCGATGTTGTTTGCTTGAGGACCTTTTTGTCCTTCAACAACTTCAAACGATACTCTTTCGCCTTCTTCTAAAGTTTTGAATCCGTCTTTGTTGATTTGTGAATAATGAGCGAAAATATCTTGCCCTTCATCCGTAGTGATGAATCCGTACCCTTTTTCAGAATTGAACCATTTAACTTTACCAGTCATGAAAATTACCTCCATATTTTATTCTTATGCTACAAACTTATCAAATAAAATATGTCTTGCACTTTCATTTGTTTCATTTGTTACTATAAGTCTATATTAATAATACACTATATTTTTGAAAAAGCAAGATGAAAACAACTCTTTATGAAAGTTTACCACTATAATACTTCATAAATGTACTCCCTAAGCTCTAATCGCTTATTTTTTATTTTTATTCCTTCTTGCAATAATAGTGATTCTTGCATAAAACCAGCTTCACCCGTAAGTGAAATGCCACCTTTTGAATTGATTACTCGGTGCCATGGTAATTGATGTTTACTTGTCATCCCATGCAAAATGCGTGCTACTTGTCTAGCACCTCTTGGATTGCCTGCATACGCTGCAATTTGTCCATATGTCATTACTTTTCCATAGGGGATACTCTTAATAATTTCTAGTACATCTTCTGTAAACTTTGTCATTCTATCACCACCATTCTCATTATACAAAAAAAGAGTACTAAAATGTACTCTTTAATCAAAATAACACGTTCCATTATCTTCTTCAAACTCAACAGCGTAATGATTCGCAAGGAAATCTTCTAAATCATTTCCAAAACCATTCTCAATTGATTCTGTAATCACATTATTTAGTTCTAGTAGTTGATCTTCATCTAATTCCATGCCGTTTTCAACTGCTTTGGTGATTTCTGTCTCATTATATGTTAATTCGGTCTCTAAACCGAGTTTATCGCAATGTAGTGTCTTTGTATCCGTGCAAGCAGTTAATACTAGAAGGGCTGTAAAAGCCGCTATAATCAGTAATTTTCTCATAATCAGTTACTTTCTTCTAAACGATGATTTTAAGGATACCACTCGGTTTAATACTAAGTGATCCTTTGTCGTATCTTTATCGACTGCATAATACCCATTTCTTGTTAGTTGGAATTTCGCTAGTAATTCATCCGAAACATCCTTTTCAATAAATCCATTTTTCACGACAAGTGAATCCGGATTAATTTTTTCACTAAATGGCTTATCTTTATCATCAAAATCAAGAATTAAGTCATCAAATAGTCTAAATTCACAGTCGCGATTTACACTAGCATCAACATAATGGATGTTTCCATTTGGTTTACGGTCTGTAAATCCACTACCACTTTTTGTATTAGGGTCATACGTGCAGTGCACTGCCGTAATGTTGCCATTTTCATCTTTTACAACGCGGTTTGCTTTTACAAAGTAGGCATGCATCAAGCGCACTTCAATCCCTAGCGCAAGCCGTTTCCATTTCTTATTTGGTTTTTCTTCTATGAAATCATCTTTTTCAATATACACATATTTACTAAATGGTATTTTTCTACTTCCCATCTCTGGGTTTTCACGGTTATTCTCTGCGTCTAACCACTCTACTTCCCCTTCAGGATAGTTATCGATGATTAGTTTTAAGGGATCAAGTACTGCGTTTACTCTTGGAGCTTCCGTTTTAAGGTGATCTCTTACCACTTGATACAGCATCTCTATTTCGGTTTCTCCTTGACTTTTTGGAAGGCCAAGAGAATGCACAAAATCATTGATTGCACTTGATGGAATACCGCGACGCCTTAGTCCACTTATGGTAATGAGTCTAGGGTCATCCCATCCCATTACAACGCCATCTTCCACTAGTTTCTTAATATGTCTTTTTCCCGTTACTTGACGGGCAATATATAATTTTCCAAATTCGATTTGTCTTGGTACTTTTTCCATTTCACAGTGTTTTACTACCCAGTCATACAGCGGTCTATGATCTTCAAATTCAAGGCTACATAAACTATGGGTAATCCCTTCAATTGCATCTTCTATTGGATGCGCATAATCATACATTGGGTAGATCAACCATACATCACCTGTGTTATGGTGATGAGCTCGTTGGATACGGTAAATGATTGGATCTCGTAAATTGATGTTTGGACTAGCCATATCAATTTTTGCGCGTAATACTCTTGCGCCATCTGGATACATCCCTTCTTTCATCCCAATAAACAGTTCAAGGTTCTCTTCAATACTTCTTCCTCTGTAAGGACTATCTTTACCAGGTGTTGTAAAATCACCACGGTATTCTTTCATCTCCTCTGCGGTTAAATCACAAACAAAGGCTTTTCCTTTTTTAATTAATAAGATTGCTCGTTCATACATTTCTTCAAAATAATCAGAGGCGAATAATAAGTTCTCCCAATGACAACCAAGCCATTCAATATCTTCTTTAATCCCATTTACAAATTCAATATCTTCTTTCACAGGATTGGTATCATCAAAACGCAGGTTAAAATAACCTCCATGTGCTTTTGCCATTGAGTAGTTTGTAATAATGGCTCTTGCATGTCCTAAATGCAATAACCCGTTTGGCTCAGGAGGGAATCTTGTGATTGCCTTCTTATGCTTTCCTGAGCGAATGTCTTCTTCAATAATTGTGTTGATAAAATGATTAATTTCCATATCTTTCATCCTTTCTAATTTTTGTCTTTTTCACACGTTATTTTAAGGATGTTCTGCTGGACTTTCATATTAATCACCCCTTTGTTAATATGATACATTATATAATAACATATATTATTTTAAAGTAAAATCGAGAAATTATTTTTTCTCGATTTTTTCTTTTACGTTTTTAAACTCTTCAAACGCTTCTTTATAACGACCACTTTTCTTACTTACCCAACCATGGAATGCCTCATCTTTAAGCGCTTCTTCAGCAATTGCATCCGCATCAATATAGTTCTCAGTAACATAGCGTATAAAGTCTTCTACTTTTGAAAAACGGCGTTTACCAGTTCGGTACATTGTACTTGCCTTAACAGCCATTTCTTCTTGTGTCTTTTTACTAACGCGTTTCGGTTTTTGTTTTTGTTTCTTTTTCTTTGATTTTTCATCTACTTCTAAGTCTTTTGTCTGTTCTTTCCCAGCTTCAAAGTAGGCGTTCAGATCCTTTTTCTCTTCTTGTTTTGGTTCTTGCGTTTCTTCTTGTTCTTTTACTTTTGAACCTTCAGTTTTTTTAGGACCACGTGTAATCTTATACTCTTTTCGTACAAAGTCGTCCTCATCTTTACTGCCTTTTTTACGTTTCTTTTTCTTATTTAACTTCTCTTGACGTATGCGCTCTTTTTCCGCTTCAATACGTTCTTTTTCTTCTTGTTTACGCTGTTTTCTGCTTTTCTTTTTCGGCTTTTTAGGTGGTTTTTCATCAACTTCAATTTCTTCTTCCGCTTCTGTTTCTTCTAAAGTAGCCGGTTCTTCTAGCGTAGTTTCTTCTTCACTTACAGAGGTTTTTGGCTCTATTTCTTCTACTTGTTCCTCTGTCAATACTTCTTCTTTTGGTTCTTCTTGTTTTGGCTCTGTGACAACCTGCTCTTTAATCTCTTCTTTTGGGTTTTCACCAGAAAGTACTTTGGCAATCTCCACATCCATATCTGGGGCATCAGTTGTTTTGGATGTTTTTATATCATATTCGTCAATATCAAATTGTTTCTTCTTTTTGCGAAACATTATAGTATACCTCTCGTTAATAAGAATCCAAATATGTAGAACCCTAGATTAAATAAAATTGCCCCAAGAAAGATTAAACGTAATACAAATGCGATTGTTTCGTAGTGTTTTTTCATAAAGTCAAAACGTTTTTCAACTAATTTCACGTAATCCTTAAACTTTCTCATAAGCTTTTCAGGACCACCCATTAGTTTAATATCTAAATGACTCTTTTTCGGCTTGGTAATCACCACATCTACATAATCCTCTAAATGCCCTGATTGATCAAGTCGTTTGTTTTTCATATCGTTATCCCATTTATCAAAGGTCTTCATCGCGTGTTTGTTGTTGTCCCCGCGTACATCGCGTACAAACATGCTTAACGCATTACTAAGTACCGCAAATGTTACGAGGAATAAGATTGATAAAAGCCCTACAAAACTATAAAGCGTAGATTCATATAGCAAGGCGTTTAAATCCGTCATAAAGTTACTGATAAACGGTATTATTTTTGGTTGAACAGCACCGGGATTCTTATATAAAAGAATCAATAATAACGCAAGTAATGTTGCGAAGAAAAACGCCATTCTACTTGGTTTACGGTACTTTCTTCCTTTTTTAGGCAACATGCTTACCATCGTGCGTAAGTTTTCCATTTGAACGACACTAGCCTCGCGGTATTCTTCTACCCATCCATCAAATATATCGTATAAAATCGCTTCTCGATTGATTTGATTAAACTCGTCCATCTCTAAAAACTCTTTTAATGTCTTTTCACCATCTAAATCATGGTGTCTTACATAAAACTGATCCAAACTTTTTACTTCTTCCGGCCAATCCTCTTTATAAGTAAGTGGATTTCTATGATAATAATCCGCATTTTCGACATACGAATAATGGCTGATTAACAAATCTGCAAGCTTTTTATGGCGGTATAAGTCAATATTTCCGGTTTTCTCAAACTCAAGATGTTTCTTCAACTTAAATTTTGATACATCGTATCCATTCAATTCAAGAAGAACCATTAACTCTTCACTATATTGCATAGAAACCCT
>CAZZAP010000027.1:0-25370 GCA_964652375.1 uncultured Candidatus Izemoplasmatales bacterium | reverse complement strand
AGAAATAGACTTTTTATTATTCGGATTCTTCTACATAAAATATTTCATCTACCGTTTTATTAAATGCTCTTGCCATCTTAAAACAAAGTTCAAGTGACGGAGAATATTTCCCCTTCTCAATAGCAACGATTGTCTGCCTTGAAACACCAACCTTTTCAGCTAGATCTTTCTGACTCATTTCATCATGCATAAAACGTAGCGTTCGAACATTGTTGTTAATGATTAACTTCTTCATCTAAACACCTCTTCTGTAATACCAGATTTTTGATGCTCCTCCAAACAAATCTCCCATTAACCCAAATACAACGATAATGATAAAGAATGCGTGATTACTAAATCCTACTAATTGTGAAGCAAGCGCAAGTACAAACCCTAAAGAGAAAAATACCATCGAGTTACGAACCGTCTTTAAATCAATCAACTTGTCTCGTTCATCCACTAGGTTCACATCATCTTCTTCTCCACCAGTTACTTCAGTCACAATCGAATTCATTATCGTAAAAATAATCACAGTAATGATTTTAGCGACAATGGTAATTGGTATTAATATAAGGATAAAACGGCTCCAAAATACAAATACATCTGTAGTATCTACTGCTCCATTTAAATATCTCTGATATACGATAAACCCGTATATTCCAAAAATTAATACTGAACTTATAATATCGATTAATGTTTTTCGTTCTTGATACGTCATACTATACCTCCTAAAATTTTCACTTGATGTGTAAAGTTTTACATACATATAGTAACATCTGCTTTACACTATGTCAAGTCTACTTTACATATATTTTATAAAAAAAACTCTAGATATTATATATATCTAAAGTTCTTAATTATTTTTCAGTTTGAACAATTCCTCTACTCCAAAATGGAACTTTGTTACGGAGAAGCCCTTATCTTTAGGGAATAGATAGTATGTGTTATTACCTGTAGAAAACGACACACAATCTCCTTTACCAAAATAATCATACTCCAAATGAACCGAATAATTGGCCTTCACAGGTTTTAAAACCTGATACTCCTTCTCTCCTGAAGTAAACAGCAGTGAAAATCCATCTTTATTGTGCTTTAGTACTCCTTCACCAAGACGATAAAATCCTGATGCATTTGGAAGAGAATCTACATCTACATCTATCTCGATATGATAGTTATTGCTCTTTATCTCTCTTTTCACTTCTTTTCTGATCCATTCAAACCAATCAGGAACATGAGTAAACATTGTATCCACATTAATCGATGATAAACGCCCATATACATCCATTACGTACGAAGCATTGCATGCTTCACACCACAATTTATTCATATTTGATCTCATTACGTGATCTTTCTTGCAGTGAGGACATTTATACAATATCTTATGAATGTTTTTCGCACGATTCTTATAATCAATTTTGATTTTATTATCCTTTTGATATTGATAATCATCATACACAAAATATTCTTTAATTCTCTGATTAATCTCATCAACAGATAAGCTCATAACCTCTTCTTTTGTTAGTATTTGTGTCATATCTGTTTTGGTCTTCACTTTGCGGTAAGAAAGGTTCCAAACTGGTTGTCTAAGGTGATGCCCATGTGATATGAGTGTTACAACAGGATGTTTTAATAGTTTGATTAACTTCCCTAGACTATCAGGTAATATTGCGTTTGTTCCAGTAAGAGAATAACGAGCTTCAGGATACAATTGACAAATCACTTTATGAGTTTCAAGACTGGTTTTTATATGCCTTACAAGCGCAATATCATTCACAAATTTTTTTGTTGGAATTCCACCCACAGTACGTACTAACCATTCACGATTAATAAATCCGTCCACCGCAATAATGTACGTTGAACGCCTTGGAAACACAGACATTGTTGCGACTTTAAAATCAAAAAAACTGTTGTGATTACACAGCATAAGATATGGTCCTTTTAGTCCCTCCATATTTACTTTGTTAATCGTGGGCCTTATTTTAAGCAACTCAGGAAATGATAAGATCCATGCTAAAAGTTGCAAATACCATGCCGCTTTTTTAGCAGGAATAGACAAATCAAAACGAGGCATTTCATTTACTTCTTCTACCGTTTTATACACCACATCACGTATTTTCATAATTTCACCTATATCTATGACCTAAGTAAATTATAGCATACAAAAAAAGATACTGATATCCAGTATCTCATTTTTATTTTATTCTTTTGGTTCTTCTTTGTCTGCAAGTTTAGCAGTTACAGCACCACCAAGTGCACCACTTAATAAACTAGCCAAATCAATACCAAGCGACTCTTTTACACCTTCTAAAATATTTGTTGATGTTTTCATAATATCTTTACTTAATTTCGCAGCATTTCCATCACCGTACATAACGATTTTATCCGTTTGTGCTAGTGGCGCAGCAGCAGCTTCAACGATATTTGGTAATACGTTAGAGTCAAGAATTAAGCCAAGTACAGCTGCTTCTTCCATCTTCTTCATCGCAAGTGCTTTTTCTTCAATTGCTTTCGCTTCTGCAAGACCAACTGCTTCAATACCCAATGCTTTTGCAAGTGCTGCTTCTTTTTCTGCTTCAGCAACTAATTTAATTGCCTCTGCTTCACGAGTTTTTTCAGCTAACTCAGCCTCCGCATCTTTTGTTCTTGTATATAATTCAGCATCCGCTTGTTGTTGCGCTTTAAATTTCTCAGCTTCTGCTTTCTTCTTAACTACCGCTTCTAGATGTCTTTCTTCTACATCTACTTCACGTTCTTTTAATTCAATCTCTTTCTCTTTACGAGCGATTTCAGCATTTTGCTGAGCTACATTGATTTTTAGTAACTCTTCTGCTTCTCTAATTGAGTATGCAGCATCTGCCGTCGCTTGCTCTGTTTGACTTTTACGCTTTAAAGCAGCTTTTTTAAGTTCAAGTTCCGTATTTTGTTCTGCGATTAGTAACTCTGCTGCAATACGTGCTTGATTGGCAACCTCTTTTGCTTCAGATGTCTTAACTTCAACATCTCGGTTCGCTTCTGCTTTCGCAATTGATGCATCCTTACGGATTTGCTCAATATTGTCAACCCCAAGGTCTTGAATAACGCCATTACTATCCGTGAAGTTTTGGATTGTGATGTTAATAATCTCAAGTCCCATTTTCTCCATATCTTGCATCGCTGTTGTACGTACTTCATCCGCAAACTTATCACGGTTTTGTACTAACTCAGTTAATTTCATTTGCCCGATAATCTCACGCATATTACCTTCTAATACTTCTTCAGCAATTTTCTTTACTTGATCTTGCCCAACTGATAAGAAGATTTCTCCAGCACGTTTAATATCTTCGATATCCGATTTTACTTTGATGTTTGCAACACCGTCTACAAAGATATCAATGAATTCATTTGTAGGAACTGCTGATGTTGTTTTAATATCTACTTGAATAATATCAAGTGGAATAACATCAATTCTTTCTAAGAACGGAATTCTCCAAGCAGCTTTTCCAGTTACTACTTTACTCGTCTTTCTCCAACCTGTAATAATAAATGCTTGATTTGGTTTTACTTTTACATATGACACTAGTATAAATGCAACAACGGCTGCCGTAACGATTCCAACAATCGACATAACAGTGCCAAATCCTGCTAATAAAATCATGTTTTTTTCTCTCCTTTAGCAATATATTTTGTGTAAATCAAATAAAAAAAGCCATAATCTGGGCTTATTTTATCCCCTACTTACATCAAACATTATACCACCTTTGTACTTTTTAAGCAATATCACAAATAGTCTATGATTAAAAAGAAAAAACCTAGTAGACTAGGTTTTTATTTTGATAATGTCACCGTGATTTTTTGTATTGGATTTTCTTCAAACTCAACACCCATATCCGTTCTAATAAACGATACGCTCTCTCCATCAACGAATACTTCTGAAATGGTATATTCTCCAAAGTCAAGGAAGTCCTTATTTTGGTACTCTATTTCTACTAAATTGTAGTTTATGATTGTCTTAATAGAGGCTTTGCCTTCTTCATTAAATTGTGACTTCAGCAGTTTTGGTTCAAGCAATACATCACCGAAGTCTCCTTTAATACCAAATACTTCAGTAACAGCATTTAAAATATACCATGATGCTGAACCTGTTAGGTAGTGGTATAAACCTCTTCCTTTCGGATCAAAGTATTCAGGTACTCCTGGATAAATTTTTGATGTTTCAATATCAACGCTATGATGGAATACAGTATCCATCACTTTAAAACCAGCATGAGCGAATCCTCTGCGGTACAGTGCGTTTGAATACATAAATGCCATATGACTAAACATCGCTCCGTTTTCTTTATGCCCATAGGCAAACCCAAATAAACGTCCCATGTTTTCTTTAACTTCACGATAATCCGTATTTAGTTTATATCCACCAACCGTTTCATCAAATAAGTATTTATCAGCACTTTGGATAATGTTCTTTATTTGATTATTGGTTGCGGCACCACACATAATCGAGAATACTTGCCCCGTTAGTGTCATATGTTCTTTATCTGGATTGTCTAAACGATTTGAATCATTGTCATAATACCCGTTAAACCAAGAACCATTTTCTGACGTTAACCATTCATTTTCTCTTACTTGAGAAAGAAGTAATTCTCCCATTTCATCTAACTTTTTAGCTAGTGCATCAATATTATGTGATACTTTTTTACCAGAAATTTGTTTAGCAACAGCGTCGAAATATGTTTGTAGCGTGTTCTTTTTCTTTGAAATACTAGCATAATCAACATCTTTTAATAACAAACTAAACTCTTCAAATAGCTCAATCGATGTAATTCCTTTTGATTGTAGCTTACGTAAAATCGTTGCCAGTTCAATTAAGTTACCACCATAAAATGATGTAAATGCAACAGACTCACCATGTTGATGTGCCATATCAAGACCATCGTTCCAATCGGCATCTTCTAAACGAATGTTATTGTGTTTCCCAACATTGAAGAATGGTACAACGTTTTGAACAAGTAGATGTTCAATGACGCAACCCTCATATTCTTCTCCTGATTTGGTTTTTAGTATTGTACTTTCATCATTATGATTTTCAAGTACATTTTTCGTGTAATGAGTGAATTTATCACTAAAGTAGTGTTGTTTTTCTAGATAAAACTCATAATCACCAGTTTTATCAACATATAATTTCGTTGTGATGAGTGGCCAACTACCGTGGTCCATCCACACGCGTGGAATGTTATTTCTATCTGCAAGGAATTCTCCTGGTTTATCACCAATAATCGTTGCATTTGATCCATCAATTCGGATACCAAGGAAGTTGTTTAGTAATTGCGGACGCACTTCTGTTGGTTGCATTAAGATTAGCGCTAGTAAATCTTGCCATAAATCTCGCCATCCTCTTCCACCACGACCATAATCGTGATGCGGTAAGAATGAACACCCATAAATACGTCTTAATGTCGGTTGTAACGTTACCCATTTTACCCATGCATTAAACGTTTCATCTGCAACACTTATTTCTAATTTATTAATCTCATCTCGCCAATTTTGAATGGTTTCATTTCGTAATTTAGCAAAGTACACTGAATCCATCTTTTTCACTGTATCAAGTGTTTTATCTTTGTCTTTATCAGCCATAATACTAATATGAACCGTAAATGATTCATTTGCTTTTAGTTCTACTTCTTTATATTCAAAAGCACCAGTTAGTTCATATCCTGATACTGAATCTCCTACTTTGAATGAGTTTTGCACATCTTCTTTCACAACTAGTGGATCTAATAGATTCCCACCCTCACCAACAAATTCTTCTAATACAGGCCAGTACTTCGCTACAGCTGCATCATCACTTTGCACAAATACAGAGTAATAAATATCGTTTCGAAGGTGTCCTCTTTCATCAAAACTAAAAGTTGGTTTATTAATAATTCCGTTTTCAAATAGTTCTGCATCATTCAATAACGCTGTAACATGTCTATGATCTCTTATATTGTCAGCACTTCTTGAGTACATCGGTATACTCACAGCAGGTTTAATTTTCATGGAGTCATTCGATACATTCGTAAATGTTACTTGGTGTAATTCTTGGTATGTATCATTAAACGGAACAAAACTTTCAACCGTGCAGTGGATATCACTATTTTTACGAATTACTTTGTGTACTAAAAAATCAGCTTCTACAGAAACTTCATCTTTTTCTAACAGTTGATACGGCGTGTTCCCTGTAACACTCCATGTATATGAATCATTCACATTGAAATACACGTTTCGGTTAAATAATGAATGATGTAAATCTTCGACACTTGTCGGTAATAATAAAAAGCTGTTTTGATCAATTTTTGCATCTCCGTGTAGAGATGGAGTAATTGAACTTTTTAAAGAATGATAATTTGTTAGAGGGAAATATAGGTAACTTAATTTGTCTACATTTTCTACTTGAAAACTACCATTTTTATTGAGGGTTATTTTAGGTTTCATATTACACTCCTTAATATATCAATTTGTATGCAAATAATCGTGAAGATTATACAACATAAAACGATTTCGGTAAAGTACTAAAATAATACCCCTATGGGGTATTATTATTAAATATTATTTATTATTTTTATAATTTACGATGTTTTAGTGTGCTTAATCCATTCAATTTCGATACCTGGCATCGTAAATTCTAGTTCTAATGAGTATCTTCCAACTCCTAAGTTAACAACCATAAAATTATCTTCTTTCCATAATCCATTTGTACCATTTTGAGTAATACTAGTCACATAAGTACCATTCAATAATACATTACAAGAAGATTGCGCTAACTCATCTTTTTCATTTCGTAGTTTCACGTCAAATCGATAAACTCCATTACTAGTTATATCAATAATATACGATGTGTTTGTTTTTGTGTTTAGATACATTGGATTATCTCCATCTATCTCTTCTTTTGCAAGGCTACTATCTGGATAAATCGTTACAAAATCTACTGTTTTTATCTCACGTTCAATAACAGGCGCTTGTAAAATGAAGTTTAAAATATTAATAACACTTCGTTGTAATTCACCGATTGTAATGTCGCCACTTTTCACACTTGCAACAATGTCATCATTTAAAATATTCTTCTCAGCACCAAAGTTCTCAACAACCATGTACAAATCATTTTGAGAACGCAACATGTATGAAGCATATGTCTTATCTTGTTTCCCTCCCTCAATAGGGTTGTTCATATTGGCCCACCAATCAGTCATAACCAATCCTTTATATCCCCATTCTTTACGTAGAATGGTTGTGTTTAAGTCGTAGTTAGATGCGGACCAAATTCCGTTTATTGGATTGTACGCAGTCATAATACTTACTGCTTTTCCTTCTTTAACTGCCATTTCGAATGGTTTTAAATGAATTTCACGTAATGCGCGTTCACTCACAACCGCATCCACTAAGAATCGATGTGATTCTTGATCATTACACGCAAAGTGTTTTAGTGTTCCACTAGACCCACCTAAATGCATACCAAGTGTTGCTGATTTTGCCATAACACCTGATAAGTATGGATCCTCGCTATAGTATTCAAAATTACGACCATTTAGTGGATGTCTATGAATATTTACACCAGGCCCTAATAATGTATCAATTTCATTGAGTAATAACTCTTGCCCTTCCGCTTTGTATACATCTAGCATTACCTCTTCATTAAACGAACAAGCAAGCAGTGTTCCAATTGGAAGTTGTGTAGCCTTTCTCCCCGTATCCATGCGGATTCCAGATGGTCCATCTGCGGCAGCAGCTACAGGTATTCCGTATTGCAATAGTGATTTACTGTTTCCACCAAATGCAGCAGCTACCCCTGGAGTAACCTTTGGTGAACTCATTCCTTCTCCACGAATCATAATCGCCATCTCTTCGACTGTTAACTGAGCAACAAAGTCCTCAATTGAATGTTTCTCATTCCTTACATCTTGTAGTTTAATACCACAATCACCTGTATATGAAATATCTTTTGGTAAATTCATATAGATACGTTTCTTCATATCAATTGTTCTAGTAGGAACTGTTTCAAGTGATACTTCAAATTCACCGAAGTCTTTTTCTTCTCCTGGTTTAAATCGCTTAAATTCCATCACAGGAGCAAGCGCTTCTTCAAGCTGTTCTACTACTACTGTTTCTGTTTGAAGGTACCCTTGTTCCTCATCAAATATTGCAACATGATGATTACGGATGGAATTCCCGATACGGAATTGATACAATCCTTCTTCAACCACATACGCACTCTTATATCCCGTTGCACCTCCATCATCATATGATGCAAGGTCCTTAAACGGAATTGAAACGATGAGTTCTTCTTTATCTCCTACTTGAAGCAAAGAAGTCTTTTTAAACGCTTTTAACTCAAGTACAGGTTTCCCTAGCTTACCTTGTGGAGCTTCTACGTACACTTGCACTACTTCTTTTCCTTTATATTCACCAACATTTGATACTAAAACTGTAAACTCAAATGTTTTATTTATACCTTCACCTTGAACCTTTGAAGAAACAACATCTATATCAAATCGAGAGTACGCAAGTCCAAATCCAAATGGATACAGTACTTGTTCTTTTTGGAACGTCTCAAAATAACGATACCCTACATAGATATCTTCTTCATATATGTTTTGGAATTTGTTTCCGAAATTACGGAACGTTGGGTAATCTTCTAATTTATACGGAATTGTATTTGCTAGTTTACCACTTGGAGCTACATCACCACTAAGAACATCAGCAAGTGCATTTCCACCTTCTAATCCACCAGCCCAAGAATACATGATTGCTTTGATATTAGGATTATTTAATGTGAAATTCATATCAATAATGTTTGTTACATTAAGCACGATAATTACATTTTCAAAATGTTCAGTAACTTGCTCTACCATACGTTCTTCCAAACTAGTTAGATAGTAACTACCTTCAACAGCATTGTTATCTTGATCCTCACCAGCTGTTCTACCGATAATCACAACCGCTTTGTTTGATTTACTAGCAGCATCTTTAATAATTTCATCTGTTAATGGCATTTCCTTTTGAAACCATGGTTCAGCAGCCCAGCCACCACCACCATTATCAAATGGATTTTCAGCTAGGAACGTCTCGTATAAATGTAATAGACTTTCGTTTAAACGAATCGCCTTGTTACCCTTCATACCCTCAATAGCATTCACAGTATATGGAACATGAACTGCTCCACCACTTCCTGTTCCACTACGATAGTAATCAATCTGACATCTACCAAAAACACTAACGATATCATCTTTTTTTATTGGTAATACTTTATCATTATTTTTAAGTAATACGATACCTTCAGAAGCAGCTTTCCTTGCTAATTGGGGAAATCCTTCTAATACAGTACTCCATTTTTCATTCATATTATCACCTATTTCAATTAGTATCATATTATTTTTACCACAATTGATGTTTGTTGTAAACAATATATTAAAAACACTTCTACAAATTGTAAAAGTGTTTTGTCTTATGTCTTTTTTCTTTCCTTTCGTTTTAGCAAGAAGTAGGCAATCACAACTACTATTAAGGCGCCGAATGCTCCTACCCACAAATCAATCATGGTGTCGTATAACCCATAATCTTGAGGGAATGTTGTCGATGTAGACTCCCACTGATACCTTTGCATGTTTCTTGATGTTTCACTATTTCTCCAAAATGCAATTGTATCAATTGTAAACTCATAAAACTCCCATAAGACGAGAAGTGTCATCGAAAACATAAAGCTTACGATAGCGGTAAATCCCGAGCCAAGTGATAACGGAATTTTTTCCCATTTGTTTAAATAAACGATCGTTTGAAATGCAATCACACTTAGGGTAACACCACTTAGTGTATGGGTTAGTTTATCAAAACCAGTTACTTCAACATAAAAATCATTTAAAAATCCAAGGATTACCCCAATAAATATCATTAACAATATAACAAACTCTAATGAATCTGGAATATCAACATTATACTTTACTTCAATACGCCACGGAATAATGAGTACAATTGTTGTTATGACGATTAAGAATAGGTTTGTAGCACCCGCATCTCTAACTTGAGGGCTATTACTAAATAATGAACCAACAGCACCAAGCATCTCTAAAAACAAAATCATAAAAAATACGATATACAAAATCTTTACTTTTTCCATTTTACGCTTCTTCATCTTATCACCTTTGTCCTTTTATTATATCAAACAGCTTTTGATATACTGGTTGAATTCTATCTTCCTTAACATGATTCATCACATCATCAATATCAAACCATTTAACACCTGAATTTTCTTTTTCATTTACGATTAATTCATCATGTTCATCTGCAACTAATATGTATGTTGCATTCAAATGAAGATGATCTCCTACATATTTTCCATTCTTGTTGTGGTTTTTAACAAATATTACATCGATTGCTGACATAGTATCAAACAACGGATAGATATTTACTACACCAGTTTCCTCTTTTGCTTCTTTAATTGCAACCTCAAGTAAATTAGGATTACCATCATTATGTCCACCAGTCCACGCCCAGCTATCATAAATCTTATGATAGGCAAACAAGATCTTGTCAAACGAACCATTGGTGATGATTCCACTAGAAGTCATATGTGCAACAGTATTCTCCCTCAGCAATATATTATCATTATTATCTATATTGGAAAGAATTGTTTCTTTATCAATTTTTTCTTGTTCATTTTTGGGGATATACCCTTTAATTTCATCTATGTAATTCATATTTTCCTCACTCATCTATGTCATTAAGTATAATCCAGTCTTCAATCTGATGAGATAAACTGTGATCTATTCTTGCTTTCTCTCGTTTAACATCATCAAGCACAAATACAGATACATACTTTCTCGCTTTTATATAATCCAATCGTTGTTTACTTAGTTTTGCCCTATCTTGATATTTTTCAATTAGTTTTGTCATCTGATCTTTGTTGCTAATTTCAAAGAACAATGCATCTTTTACACGTGCACTAGAGTACACAATATCTTTCGCATCGTTTAGAAGCAGGTAAAGACGGTCATCTTTATGAATCATCTCAAAAGGATACTTCTTGATGTTTGCCCCTCTCAAAATAACATCTTTTGTACCGCTTAATAGATATTCAATCTCTTTTGACTTTTTATCTAAATACATCATACGCTTCATATACTCACCTGCCTACAACTTAAATTATATCATACATATTCTCTTCAATGGTGCATGATGTTTAATGAATCGATTCAACGATGATTAATACACCACTATAGCCAAGCAATACTGCCATTAAAACGGTATATATTACATTGTATTTTGATAATAACTGCTTGAAAATGTGTCCAAACAGTCCCCAAAGAATCACTGCTATATAACAGAAAAAGCCCATCAACAATGCAAAGAAAAGTATTCCATCTTGATTAAACCCTAAATCCAAGTAGAGTGTAGAGACTGTCAATCCAAAAATGATGGTTTTTGCATTTACAAAATTAAGTACTACTGCCATTAGAAATAACTTATCGTTAGTAATCATCAATTTATCTTCTTCATGTCTTTCAATAAACATTCTACCAGCTAAATACAAAATAAAGACTCCTCCAGAAATCCCAATCACCTTCGTAATAAAACGAACATTTTCATACAGAAACAAATTAAACAATCCTGTAATCATAAAAATAAGTGATGTTCCTACAAAAATACCAAGCATAAAGCGCATGGTTTTCCAAAAACCAATCTTTGCACTCGATGCTGATGCAAATATGTTATTTGGTCCAGGTGTAATAATTGACACAATAATATATGTAATAAATGCAGGCATGTTATCACCACCCATTTCATGTATGTCATTATATCACATCTTAGATAATAATTAAAAAGCGCCAAATGGCGCTTTAAATATATAAATCTCTTTTTGGATAAAAGTAATATAATGTTGATATCCCAGAAGTTGCTATAACGAACGTAAGGATAAAGTACACAAGTTCATACTCCCCTTTTAGCATGTTTGGAGCAGAAAAGTATTGGAATGGTGTAACATATTTTAAGAATTCCGCTTCATCAACAACTCCAACTAAAATAGATATCATATACGTCGCAATTAAAATCGCAACGGTGATATTCCCAGATTTCTTATAGTCTTTGAGTACACTAGATAGCGCAAACCCAATTGACATAAATGATAACTGTGTCAAAAACACACCAATCCCAAGATTAATCAGAAAATCATAAAATACTTGATCTGGATTAAACCGCTCAAAGATTAAGAAACACATTAAGATAACCAATACATTGATTAATATTGTATTCACAAATGCAAGAGCCACCTTTGCGGTAAGTACTTTTTTTCTTGTTACTGGTAAGGTAAATACATACTCTGCTGTTTTATTCTTTTCTTCTTTTGATATAATGCCTGCCCCGAGCAACCCTGAAAAGATTGCTAGTGGTAAGTAGATATAGATAGATAAAATGCTTAAGAACCCTTCTGGAGTAGTCATATCAAGCGCATCTGCACCTAGTGCTTTAAAGAATACTTGGAACATCTCACCTTCCATAAATTCTTTCAGTTCTTCACTACCTTGAAACGCACTAAACTCAATGCTAGCTCCCCAAAAGATAATTGACAAGGAACCTACCCATACCAATAAAGCGATAATGTTCGACTTAAACTCATGTTTAAATATATTCATATGGCACCTCCTACAACGAAGCAATATTTCTTCGTAAATACAAGAAATAGCTTCCTATTAGAGTCCCGATAATAATCACAAATGAGATCCATGCAATGCTCCAGTCATAACGACCTTCTACTAAAATGTACATTGGATCAAAATGACTATACGGTGTTATAAGTTTAAATATTGTAGATTGTAACATCGCTCCTAAACTAGCTAAGATGTATAACCCAAATCCAAGACCCATTGAAAAACTAATAACACTTGGTATTTTCTTTAATGCGGTACTTGTAAACATCCCTACTCCAACAAAGTATAACTGTAAGAATACATTTGATGATAATAGTACAATTACACTCTTCATGGAAATATCGTCATTCCCTTTAAAAGCCAACACACTTAAAATTGTAAAAAACCATACAACAATATTCACAATCGTTAAGCTTGTAAACGCTGCAAAAAACTTTGATAGAATAATTTTTTTTCGTGTTACTGGTCTTGTTAACAGAAAATCAGCGGTTAACTCGCGTTCTTCTACACTGAGCATATGGAATCCATAATTTGCAGCTTGAATTGCAAGTGGAATTTGAATCATCCCATATGTCAAACTTAAATACCCATCTATTCTTGTCATTGGTAAATCCCTACTCATACCAAAGAAAGCAAGGAATTCATCTGGGAATTGATCCATCACAACTTGGTATCCCGTTGCATCTGCTTGTAGCATCGGGAAGAATGATAGATAAAACGTCAATCCGACAGGTACAGCAAGCGCCCATATAATAATGGATTTTCGTAGCATCTTCATTTCAAATTTATAGATATTCATATCATCACCTACTCGTAGTAATGTATGAAAATTTCTTCTAGTGTTGGTTCTTCAATTAACAAATCCTTCATCGTTAATCCTGCGAGGATTTTAATGATTTTGTTGACATCACCTTTATAGAAGAACGAGACTTCATCGTTGGATTGCGTTAAATTTGTCACACCCTCAAGATCAAATCTACCACCATTTAGATTTTCTCCTTTAAAGGAAAACTTCTTATAGGTTTCTTCTCGTAATGTTTTAATCTCTTGAATACTAATAATTTCACCCTCTTTGATAATCGCTACTCGATCACAAAGTTGTTGAACTTCACTTAGGATATGAGAACTAAATAACACTGTAGCGCCCTTTTCATTCTCTTTCTTTATTAACCTAAAGAACTTCTGCTGCATCAGTGGATCAAGACCACTCGTAGGTTCATCAAGTATAATGAGCTTTGGCGAATGAAGTAACCCTTGCACAATCCCTACTTTTTTCTTATTACCATATGATAAATCTTGGATTCTACGATCTAAATCCAACTCCATTATCTCCGATAACTCATACATTCTATCTTCACAATCTTTATCATAAAACGTTGCGGAATACTTCAGCAAATCAATTACTTTCATCTTATCGTAATAAAATATCTCTGACGGTAAGTACCCGATATCCTTACGCACTTCAGCGCCAAACTCAATCGCATCTTTTCCAAAAATAGTCACACTACCACTCGTTGGATAAATCAGTGATAACATCGTACGAATCGTTGTTGATTTCCCTGCACCATTCGGACCAATAAACCCAAATATCTCTCCTTCTTTTACATTGAAATCTACATTTTCACACCCTTTAACTTCTCCGTAATACTTTGTCAAATTGTTAAACTCTATTACATTCATAGTAACCTCCTATCACTCGCAAACCTTATAATAGCCTCTTGAAATATAACTTAATTATACCTTACTTGTTCAACTTTGTTAAGAAAAGGATAGGTGCATCTTAATGGAAATCAACTAACTAGAAACATATAATAGGGGCAAGGAGTGATATAATGATTCCATTTAATTTCCAAAACAGTTATTTAGAACTAGACAACCGTCTTTTTTCTATTATCAATAAACCCTCACAAGTAACTCCCAAGCTACTTGTTTTAAACAATGAGCTAGCAAAGGATTACAACATCGATATAGCTTCACTATCAAGCCAAGATGGGCTTCAAACACTTAGTGGCCAAAACCCTTCTCACACCAAATATGCCCAAGCCTACTCAGGTCATCAATACGGGCACTTTACAACACTTGGTGATGGAAGAGCATTAATGCTTGGTGAACACATCGTGGATCACCAACGCTTCGATATTCACCTTAAAGGCTCTGGTAGAACACCGTATTCTCGTAATGGTGATGGTAAAGCAACCACAAAAGCGATGCTAAGAGAATACATCATGAGCGAAGCAATGCATTATTTACATGTCCCCACAACTAGGTCTCTTGCCGTATTAAAAACAAATGAAACAATTATGAGATTATCCCCAAAAGATGGTGCTATTTTAGTCCGCACTGCAAAAAGCCACATTCGCGTTGGTACCTTTGAATACGTTCGTAGTTTAAATGATCTCACCATCTTAAAAGAGTTTACAGACTATACAATAAACAGACACTATCCAGAATTAAACAACGCTAAAAACAAATATGCTAAATTCCTAAAAAAAGTACTATATAAACATGCAAGACTTATTGCCAAATGGCAAAGTATTGGCTTCATACACGGCGTTATGAACACTGATAATGTATTAGTATCAGGTGAATCAATCGATTATGGTCCTTGTGCCTTCATCGATATCTTTAAACAAGATGCCGTCTTCAGCAGCATTGATGCTCATGGTAGATACAGTTATAAGAACCAAGCATACATTACCTCATGGAATATAATGAAACTAGCAGAGGCATTACTACCATTACTAGATAAAGACCAAACAACAGCAATCTCAACAGCAAACGACATCTTAACCTCATTCGAAGATATCTACCAGGAATTCTACTTAAGTATCATGTCCAAAAAACTAGGGATTGTCAATCCAACAAAAGAAGATCATCAATTAATCAATGAACTTCTTCAGCTTCTTGAGACATATGAATTAGACTTCACCAATACATTCGTAATGTTGTCTTCAAATTATCAAAATTTATTTGCGTATAACGGTTTTAACCCCTTTCTCACAAAATGGGAAAAACGAATTAGTAAATATGATGAAACCATGGTAAAAACCACGATGCAAAAACACAACCCCGTTATCATTCCTAGAAACCTTGTGTTAGAAGATGCCCTTTCAAAAGCATCAAAAGGTGACATGGATGAGTTTAACTCTCTGCTTCACTTACTAAAAGATCCATACAACTACGATGCAACTATCCCTAAAAAGTACACGACTCCAAATATAACTACGAATTTCGTGACATACTGTGGGACATAAGTGCATGCATGGTACAAATATGAAAAAAAATACCAGGTAATCTGGTATTTTTTATATAATTTTATGTCTTCGAAATGCTTTTAAGATTTCGAAGTAAATGTGCCCAGTCCAATCGTGTTTCACTTCTTCAAATACTTCGTCAAATTGATACCACTGCCAGTTAGGACCGATTTCTAATTGATTTACTTCTGATAGTTTAATTTGCAGATTCCTACCTAGTTCTTCTAAATGTGTATTCACAAAATGTGGAGCAATTTGATATACCTTGTATGGCTCTAATCCATACTCCTCCCATTTACCCAGTGCATTCTCGATCTCTTTACTCGCAAGTTCGTGTAATCGATCATGAACAAGGTTTCTAACATCTTTGTCTACACGTTTATAAAAGTATAACGTACTCATTAACGTATGCATACCTGAATCCATAAAGGCATCTGAGTTTACAAATTTAACCACTTCATTGATGAGTTTTGAAACATTTAAATCTTTTACATACTCACGGTATTTGTATAAGAACCCGATTACTTCTGGATCTGGATTCCCAAACGGGAAGTTCTTTTCAACATCTTCAAAATTCCACCATATAGCTCTCGGATAATTATTTACTTCTTTGGTCGTCATATAAAATCCTTTACGTTTCTCATTATACTGAGATTCATAATATTCCACTATTTGTTTAACGAGTGGTAATTTATATTCTTTGTTTCGTACCTCGTGCAATACTTTTACTGCAGCAGCTGTCGCAATAATACTACTATCAGGCATTCTAACATCTGGTTCAAGTGCGTTTCCAAATCCCCCATCACTGTTTTGATATTTTTTTAGTTCTTCCACAATTTCTTGATCCTTATTCTCGAATAAGGATTGAATCAATAAGATGTCAATTTTTCTACTCTTCTTTTCTAAATGTGGTATCAACGTATCGTAAATAAATACTCGATTAATCATTATATCACTCCCTTTCTACCTTCATTATAAATCTTTTAGAGTTTTCTGACAAATATTGTAATTAAAAAACCACAATTAAGTGGTTTTCTATTCTTCTTGTTCGTCTTCAGGTACTTCAATAGCATGTTGTTCGTCAGACTCTTCTACTTCAGGTTTTTCCTTGTACTCTACTAAATGAACAACCATTTCTTCTGGATCATTCAAAACAGTAACTTTTTCAGGTGTAACAAGGTCCTTTACATAAAATGGGGTTTCGAGTGTTAATTCTGATATGTCTAAATCGATGTGTGATATTCCTGCACCTACAACATATTCAATGTCTACTTCCTCTAATGTAAGTCCAACTCGTAATGTTGATTTCTCGAATTTTTCTTTTCCAAGTAAATGCACTGGTACTTTTGAGTGAAGCGTATCAGTTGCTGAAACTTTCATTAAATCAAAATGACTATATGAAGAATGGTTCATAAACGTTTTCTGTAATTCCTTGATGTAAACGATATGTGTTTTACCATCAAATTTTATCGAAAATGTTTTACTTGTACTAAATTCCTGTAACGTCTTTGCGAAATCTTTTTGTTCTACTTGAATTGATACAGATTCAAACCCTTTTCCATAAAGCACCCCAGGTACAAATCCTTTCTCACGTACAACATCTAATCTCTCTGTTCTTTTTTCAACATTCATGTTATCTAGCCTCCTTATGTATCTATTTTAACATATGTAAGAAAAAAACACACGAACAGTGTGTTTATAGTATTTCTGCTAGATCTGTATCAATGTCTTTAGGTTCAATACTTGGTGAATAACGATGTACAATCACACCTTCTTTATTGATAAGAAACTTCTCAAAGTTCCACTTCACTTTCTTTCCTTGTCTATTTGGTGCATGTTCAACTAAGTACTGGTACAATTCACTTTGATTTTTACCCTTCACATCAATCTTGGCAAACACATCAAACGTTACACCATAGTTCAGTTGACAAAATTCTAACAACTCTGTATTTGATCCTGGAGATTGTTTTAAGAACTGATTACACGGGAATCCAAGTATTACAAACCCTTGATCCTTATATTTCTGATACAACTCTTCCAACCCTGTAAGCTGAGGAGTAAATCCACACTTACTCGCAATATTCACAACGAGTAATGTCTTTCCTTTGTATTCTTCTAATGTTTTTTCTAATCCTTGTACTGTTTCAACTGTTATATCATATAGTTTCATAATTCCACCTCTTATATTTAATTTAATCGTGCCCTAATGATATTCTAATTGTATGCCTTTTTACACACAATTTCAAGGTAGATGCATTATTAGTTATCAAAAAAAAGAGGTATCACCTCTTTATTTGTTTTTATATTGTTTGATATCTGCTAAATACTTTTTTGGTAGATTATTGTGAAACTCTTCAATCACATTCACCACTCGTAAGAACTCATCTTCAACGTAGATATCATCCATTTCTAGATACAATATTTTATCTTCAGGAACTTGGTAGTTCTTAAAGATTCGATCTAGTACATCTGTATAATTTCGATAGTGGAATGTTAAATAATCAATTTGATCTTGTTCCATTTCTCTACCACGCTTGCGAACATTTTGAAACAGTTTGTCTTCCTTATTCACTAATACAACATGAACATCAACATCTGGTAATCTTTTTAAATGTTCATCCGCAATTGCATACGTTAATGCAACTTCATACGCTGACATAATTCCTTCTAAACGAAGCAACTCTGTAAAAACTAGATTAGAAAATAACGTTGAATCAAAGATACAAGATTCTTCATGCCTTGATTTCCACATCAATAAAAAGAGTGATGAATAAAAAGCATTTTGACTAAGTAGAGCAAACATTTCTTTGTCTTGATAAAAGAGTGGTAAGAACTCATTTTTCTCAACAGGTTCTTCAATTAGTGGTACCTCATAATGTTCAGATAATCGTTTTGCTAATGTTGATTTTCCAGAACCAATTGGTCCTATAATTCCTATTCTCATTCGTGTCTCCTTATGTTCTTTTTTTCAATTATACTTGATAGATTTTATTACGTAAAATCTTTTACTTACCAAGTGGATAATATAGCATCATACTATACTCCGTTTTAATTAATGTCTCGTTTGAATATTTGTGTTTCAAACTTGCATCAAAACATAGTGATTCTCCTCTTGAAAGATCAATAATTTGATCGCCAAAATACAGTGTCAATGTACCTGTAAAAACAGTGATATATTCAAGTGCTCCCTTTACAAGAGGTACCCCATCTAAAAATCCTTGCGACTCTAGTTCCACGCGGAACATCTCAAAGTTTTGATCCTGATTAAAATCAAACGTGGGGTAGCATACATATTTGTCATCATCAGCAGTGATTGCTTTGCGCACGGGGACCTTAAAGAACTCATCTTTTTCCTCTTCGAGTAATACACCCAAAGGTATTTTCAGTCCAGTAGCTATCTTCCACAGCACATTGATTGAAGGACTAGATTCCGCTCTTTCGATTTGCCCAAGCATACTTTTGCTAACGTCAGTTAAATTCGATAATTTGTCTAAACTAAGACCTTTATCATCTCTTAATTGTTTGATATTCTTCCCAATAATACGTGTAATTTCTTCCACAAACATCACTTCCATTCTTGTGCGTTTTATTGCATCTTCGTTCTTGTTCGCGCACAGTCGTTATATTGTATATATGTGCATTATAACATATACATAGTTTTTAAGCAACGTTTTGGGGAAAATAAAAATGCAATTTATGCACCCTTATTCTTACTTATTTTAATGTGATTTATTATCAGATTCGCAGTATCAACTTCTAGTAAATCAGTATTGTTACCACGTAAATAATTATCATATGGAAGTTCATTTTTACGTGAAATCACACAGTGTCCAACACTACGTTTTCTCCTTAACATATTCGATTCGAATCAACTCATTTGTTAACTCAAACCCTGCTTTTAGAAGAGTCTTTCTAGATGCTGTATTTTTATACCAACACCTTGCATTTATCTCCATATTTTTTGACTGTAGATACTTCACTAAAAACTGTAGTGTTTTTACCCCGTATCCTTGTCTTCTATATTTTTCATTCACTGCCATACCAACACACGCTTTTGAGGGTTTCATAATATATGGATCAATCACTCCCATTGATACCAATTCACCAGTATCATTATAAAAAACAAAAAGCTCATTTTCTTTTAATTTGATTTCTCCTTGTGTAATAAAATCAATGAAGAGTTCGTTGATTCTATCGTGATCATTTATCGTTGCTGGTTGCATCTGAAAATCAGTAGTACACTTCTCTCTGTAGATAAAATTATATGCTTGTTGCTCTGTCATATATCCTCTTTGTTTTATTTCATGCATCAACAAGTCATCTTTGGTAGTCATTAGTATTTTCTTTATACCTTGTCTTAACACAAATGAAAAGATCTCATGATATTTATTCCTATGAGTAGCAAAGATATATAATCCTGTTAACCATTCACCGTCAATCGCGCAGATCCCAAGTACATCATCATCTTCAATCATAAAACATTCAGCATTAATGATTCTTCTTTCGTAATACCCATCTATACCATATACAAGTTCATCCAAATACAATCGAAAAAGGGAAATTGCTTCGTTTCTATCTACTTTTCTTAGTCTCATATGCAACCTCCTATATATAACTAGTATATGACTACATCAAATCAGTATTATTATACCAAAAACCTTGTAACTTCAATAGTTCTAATTTAGTATCCGAGAAGAAAAAAATATGTTTTCTTGTTTTGTATATTTGTCAGAGTATAGTATAATGCTATTAATGAGATTATAGGAGGTGCACTATGAATTACGTATTCGTCATTGTTTTAAGTTATCTAATAGGAAACATCAATCCAGCAATTATAGTCTCTAAACGAACCAAAGGTATTGACATTAGAAAGATCAACAGTAAAAACGCTGGAACTTCTAATGTAACGATGTCAATTGGATATAGGTGGGGAATCTTTGTTGGTATTATGGATATCTTAAAAGGTATTGTCCCTGTCGTAATTGTTCGCATGATATATCCTACCATGGATGTTATGTGGTTTTTAAGTGGATTCAGTGTAATAATGGGACATATATTCCCTTATTATTATAATTTTAAAGGCGGAAAAGGAACTGCCACATTTGGTGGTGTATTAATTGCAACAATGCCATTGTTCGCAGCCGTGATGTTCTTTGTATTCTTCTTAATATTATATATCACTGATTACATTGCTTTATCTACACTAGCAGCAATCATCATAACACCAATCGTTATGATGTATTACCATTTCGATATCGTATCAATTGGTGTAATGAGTTTATTTTCACTAGTATCATTTTATAAACACTTAGAAAATTACAAACGAATCATCGCGAGAAGAGAAGTTGGTATTAGAAAGTTTAACCGCAACAAGGATCGTATTAGAGTGAAAGAAGCTGAAAAAAAATAAAAGAGCGAATTCGCTCTTTTTTATTTGAAATCATATTGATAATACTGCTCAATATACTCGTCAATCGTAATTACTTTAATACCGTTTTTTTGTAGCAACGTAGTAGTTACACCTTGCCCACTTATAAGCGAGCTAGTAAAAGTTCCATCATAGATTTGATGTACACCACAAGAAGGACTTCGTTTTTGCATAATTGCAATTTTGACATTGTGTTTTTTTGCAATCTCCAAGGTTTTTGATGCACCTACCCTAAACTCTGAAGAAACATCATCTCCTGTTTTTGAGATGACCTTTCCTTCTTTGATCTCACACGGCGTTCTAGGAGTAGGTAATCCCCCTAATTCTTCAGGACATGCAAGAACAGCTTTGTTTGCATCTACTAATTCTTTTGCGATTCGATGAAAATTATTATGTCCATCATATTTGCAGTTCACACCAGCAATACATGCACTTATTAAATACATTTACTCACCCCACAACGTGTTTCTAATTGCTACTAGTTGTTGATTCACAGTTGAATCAACATCTATTTTTGGTGAGTTATCGTCACACGTGTCATCGTTCTCAACGATTAACACTTTTGCGTCCTTGCTAAGTGTATGTGTATGGTATACACCTTTTTTGATGTTGTACAGTTTATTTGGTTTCATATCAATTCCTTCAATATGAGTGATTACCCCATCTTCAATATCACAAATATAAAGGATACATTTCCCACTAAGAAGCACAAACACTTCATCTGTCAGATTATGAGCCTGCACATTGTCAATTAGGTGTGGTTCTAACTCATCGATATAGTTCAATAGCGCTACACGCCATGATTCATATGAAACAACACCTTGATAACCAGCTTCATTAAATTCTTTAATTTCAATTTTATTGTTCATATAGATTACCTCTATCTCTCTAATCCAAGTTATTAATTTCTTGATTCATCCATTCAATACGTACCTCTAAGAAATCATACAAGAACCATACTTGTCCGTCATACGTTTTTATATCGTATACTTCAGGAGATGTATACCAGTTCCAATCAACACCGATAATATCCCATTTCTCAAAGTTATTATAACGAGAGTGAGTAATGGAATCTGCCCCAATAAAGACATCGTCTAGTGCTGATAAAATAACTGGATCATACAGTTCATTCCAGCGATCTTTTAAGCTTTGCCTAAACTCTGGATACTGCATTAAATAATAGAAGAACACGTTTTTATCAGCTCTAGGCGTCCACCAACCTGTTGGTCCTCTAAGTTCTTCACTTACATAACCAGGTACACCAGAAGAAATATCAAAATCCCATACAGGACCCATTTTTAATTTGCCACCTTTGTCCATATGGAAGTAGACACTAGAATATCCTGAATCGACATTCTTAAAGATCTCATTCACAATAAACCAATCAATAAAGGTTGCTTCATCAATTAGTTCTGTATAATCATCATAATTTTTCAGTGTTTGTAACACCAAATTAAAATATTCTTCTATGTAGTCTTTTTGCTCATCAACGTAGTGTTCATCTGTGTGCTCTGGAGACTTAATCACAAATGGAATTCCATCAATCAAGAAGTAGTTTTCACCACTTTCCTCTAACCCTATTCGATATAACCCAATATCGTATTCAACCAAGTATCCAGTATCAATATCCGAAGTATTTTCTTCGACATCAATACGATCATTGCTCACTTCAACTTGGTCTGTTAATAAATAATTCCCTTGGTATTCTCCATTTACATATACATCAACAAAATGATAACAAGGTGCAAACTCATCGGATATCTTATCCGCTAGTTTGAATGCTACGTAATCACGAACAAGTGATTGATCAACATGGTTTGCAAGCAACACCCATCTTCTCTCACTATAATCCCCAAATAGTTCTTGTTTCTCATTAAATTTAATCTTATACGATTTTTTTGGCATATATAGTGTCGAGTTTCCTCGAAGCCTAATTTCTAATGGTACATTGTATAAGTTCTCATTATCTAGTCCAGGAACATTATAGACCGTCATATGTGCATTTGTATAAATCTCATTACTCGTTATCTCTGCATCTCCTACTGTGTTAATGTGCATCTGCGGGATGCGTGGCAAGTTATCAAACGAACTCATAACAAATGGATAATCTACCGTTCTTGTCTCGTCATTATACGTAATAATCGCTTCTATACTACAGTTTTGATCTTCATCAGGAAATGTATAAACGACTCTTCCTCTTTCAATGATGGTGCAATCAACACTATATACAATCGATACATCATCAACCAGTGGTAATGTCACATTCGAGTTAAACCTCGACGGCAACAACCAACCAACTTGATCAATAATATAACTAAACTCATACTCATGAATCAATTGATTATACTTCTCAAGATCACCAATCTGAGTAATCACAATCGACTCAATAAAACTTATTTCATCAATCTCTAAATGAATTTCTATCACAATTTCTTGATCGGTCTTCAGCTGAAAAAACGGAACAGTAAAATCTGTCAAGAGATCACCCATCATATAGTAATTCACCACAAACATCTCTTCGCTTGTTGGTAACGCAAACGACTCTTCATATGTAAGTGGAATCAATGCTTTGATTCGATGAAACTCAGCCTCTACTTGCTCAAGTAATACCACATCTTCATTATAACTATCTTCATCACCAATGTTCACTAGCGCAACGATACGATCACTCGTCTCACCATCTTTTGATACAATTATTTTTAGCGTTAGTGTCTCATTCACCGGTGTAAGCCTATGAAGTACAATTCTTGTATCTAAGACCGCTCCTTCTAGTATATACACAACCTCAAATGTTTCAGAAGCAGATGGAAGCAGTATATTTTGTGATAACTCATGTGGAATTAACGTCGAAATACGGTCTAGTTCTAACTCTAGACTCTCCTGCAATGTTTGTTCACTTGTTGGTGCCTCTGTGCATGCAGTTAATATAATTAACAAACAAACAAGAAGCAAACTACTAAAACGTTTCATATTTCCACCTTCTTTGGTTCATTATCATTCTAACATTTATAGACGAAATTAAAAAGCAGGTTTATAAAAAGTCCACATTTTTTGGACAAATACATAAGAAAACAAGATGTCACCATCTTGTTTTACTTTATTTGTTTTTGTAGTTTATTTAACACGTCATATGAAAGCATCTCATTTTCTTTCAAGGCTTTAATTAACTCAATCTTCTTGTCCATCTTTGTTTCTCTATTCGCAATGTCGGTGAACAGTTTTGATGAAGTTTTGTAGATTTCAGATACCTCATCAAATATATCATCACAGGTAAAATATGGCTTTATTTCAGTCATATACAAACTTGCCATTTTTCTACTCTCAGCCCAAACAGTTGAAGACCACCAATTACCGTGCCCAGTTGCATTTTCTTCATTTATTTTTTCAAGCCAGAAATCATATGCTTTTATACCCATTGCTGAATCAAGTGTAGCATGTGGATTCTCAAATAAAGATATTGCATAATCAAGCGAATCGAGAATTCCTTGTCTTAATGAAATTTTCTCTGTTTTTTCAATGCGATAAAACATACAAAAATCAATTAATCCTTCAAATGTATTCAGTTCCAAATCAGGAGTTACATAAGCATTGTCATCCCACGGTTTTGTGGTGATGAATACTTCATCTGTATACTCTGTAATTAATTGATACTCGTATGAACTTAGTAAAACAAGATTCCCTTCATCAATGCTTTTCATCATCATTAGTGTTGCCTTTCTACATGGTTCACACGTTGTGTCTTTTGTAATGAGAGTTTCATCATTAAAGATACTTAGTCCCAGATTCTCTTTACAAAGTGTATCAAAAGGCTTCATATCCCAGGTATATGGAGCACATGGACCAAGTCCATTGGTGATGTGAATTACAAAGGCGTGCCCACTTAATCCATACAACATAGCTTCGGATAGCGGTTTATCATTGTAATGATTATATGCTGCTTGTACACTGCTCATCAGTGTTGATGCGAGTGGTTTTTGTATTAGTTTTTTCATATATATACCTTGTATAATTAAATTGAATTAATTTAACTATACTCTCCTTTCTTTTAAGTCT
>CAZZAP010000026.1:0-25894 GCA_964652375.1 uncultured Candidatus Izemoplasmatales bacterium | reverse complement strand
CTTTGTGTAACTTTTTTTATTGGAGGTATGTATGAAAAAACTACTACTTACACTAGCATTCTTGAAATACTTCTGGAATACTCAAAAAGAAAGAAGAACTAAATCCTGATTATAAAATTAATAAAAGAGAGTAAATCTCTCTTTTTATTTTATGTACTGCTAGTATATAATGGAAATAGAATATGATTCAATATAAGGAGGCAGTATGGGACATAATACATCTAGAAGCGGGTATGAAAAACTTGTAGATCGGTTAAATAAATTTCCACAAGGAGTACCACCTTCAGAAACGTTATACGAGATTTTACGATTACTATTTTCAGAAGAAGAAGCAAAATTAGTAGCGCTATTACCAATCAAACCATTTACGATTAAAACTGCTGCTAAAGCATGGAAAAAATCGTATGAAGAAACAAGTGAAGTATTAAATGAACTCGCATCTAGAGCACTACTCGTTGATGTGGAAAGGAATGGAAATCAAACATTCTCATTACCACCACCAATGGCTGGATTTTTTGAATTTTCGATGATGCGTATCGGTGGAAAAATTGATCAAAAAGTACTTGGTGAACTTTTCTATCAATACATGAATGTAGAAGACGATTTTGTCACAGAATTAATGAGTCTTCCTACACCAATCGGAAGAGCGTTTATCAATGAAGAAGCGATTGAAGATACGTCAATTCACGTTCTTGATTACGAACGAGCAACAGAAGTAATCAAAACAGCATCACACATTGGAATTGGGACATGTTACTGTAGACATAAAAAAGAGCATGTAGGACAAAACTGTGATGCTCCAATGGAAATCTGCATGACCTTTAATCAAACGGCTGCATCACTTATTAAATACGGGTATGCAAGGCAAGTAGAAGTGGATGAGTGTATGGATTTATTAGAAGAGGCAAAAAAACATAACTTAGTTCAATTTGGAGATAATGTTCAAAACGAAGTTGCGTTTATTTGTAACTGCTGTGGGTGTTGTTGTGAAGCATTAATTGGTGCTAGAAAAGTAGGACCATCACAAGCAATCAACTCATCAAACTTCATCTGTAATATCATTCAAGACAAATGTGTAGGATGTAATAAATGTGCAGAAGTCTGCCCAGTAGAAGCCATCAGCATGGTAAGTGCAAATACCCCAAAACGAAAAGCAAAACTCGCTCAACTAGAACCAGAGAATTGCATTGGATGCGGTGTTTGTGAGCGCGTATGTAAAGTAGAAGCAATAGAAATGCTTCCACGAGATAAAAAAGTATTTACTCCTGTAAACATGGCTCATAGAGTAGTGATGGAAGCCATTGAGACAGGTAAACTACAAAACTTAATCTTTGATAACCAAGCTCATTTCAGACATCGAGCATTGGCCTCGATTTTAGGTGCCATTTTAAAACTACCACCAATTAAGCAACTGATGGCAACAGAACAAGTAAAATCAAAATACATGTCAAAACTTATCGAGCGAAACAAACAAAAGATTGTAAACTCGCACATCCATAAAGATGCATAACAGTATGAATAATATCACCTTTAAAGAACTGGTATTTGATGAACAACAGATACTCAATTTGTATCTAGATAATAAATGGTATAACTATACAAACAATAAAGAAAAATTATTTCAAGGAATTAAACAATCCCTAGATGTAATCGCCGCATATGATGGAGAAACACTAGTTGGATTAATCCGAGTAATTGGGGATAGAACAACGATAGTATATATACAAGACATCCTCGTTTTAACAACATATCAACGCCAAAAAATTGGCACAACACTTACAAAAATGATTCTTGTAAAATACAAAGATTGTTTACATATTAATCTATCAACAGACCAATCTATAAAAACAATTCAGTTTTACAAAAGTCTTGGGTTCGCACCATACCCAGAGCTTGAAATGATTTGTTTTAAACACATTAAATCAAAGAAGGAATAAAGCCCACTTGGGCTTTTTTCCATATCGATAAAACGATGAGGTGAACCATATGAAATACATTGATTTAACACACACAATTACAAGCAACATCGCCGTATCTCCATTTGATAAGAACGTAAGAATGAAACAAGTAAAACAGCTTGATATAGACTCTTACAATGATACTGAAATAACGACAACCATGCACATAGGAACGCATATCGATGCACCTAGTCATGTCATGGATTCAGAGGTTTATATTTCTGATTATCCAGTCGAAAAATTCATTGGAAAAGGTGTTTTATTAGACTTTGAAAATCAAAAAAACATATCATTACGAAAGCTAGATCAAAAGAAAATAAAACAAGACTCAATTGTTGTGATTTATACAAACATGGATAAAAAAATCGGTACAGACGAATATTACTATGATCATCCCAAACTAACAAAAGAGTTTTGTGATTACCTTGTATCAAAACAAATAAAGATTCTTGCGCTAGATTTTTTTAGCCCAGAATCAATGCCTCTAGATATTCATAAGAAATTACTTAGCAATGACATCTTGATCGTTGAGAATCTTAAAGATGTTCACTTACTTAAAGACAAAGACTTCATTATGCATGTCATCCCAATTAAAATAAAAACAGAAGGTGCTTTTATACGAGCATACGCTGAACTAATAACAACATAAAAAGGAGGGAATAAGATGGATGTTGTTTTGTATATACTAATTATCTTTGTACTATTGATATGGTGGGTGCGTCCTATCTATAATTTCGCTGCCAAGCGGAAGTATCAGTTACTTGATCTTGAGAAACTAACCGTGATGCAACGTATCCAAACATGGCTTCCTGCGATTTTGTTTTATGGATTAATACTAAGCATATTGTTTTATCCAGCATTTACAAATAACTTAATCGGGACAACTGGCGCAGGTAGTATCTTTGTCATTCAAGTATTATTTTTGTTTCTTTTAACACGTTTTGATAAACGACAAACCAAATATAGAGTAGAAGAAGACGCATTGCGTTATCGCAAACGAACCATTAAATGGGATCAACACTACCGAATCAAATTTAAAAAGACAAAATATCTAATCTTACACAAACCACGATTTATAATGAGAACTGAAGATACAAAAATAACCATACCTATGCTCTCACATAATATTCAACAGTTTATCAAAAAGATAAATGAAACAAATCACCAAGTTGGAGAACTGCTTCATGATATCTATGAGAATACAAGAGTCTACTATGTTGAAAACGTTGTATTAGAGAAGAATTTAGGTAAAATCAAGTAATTATTTAAAATTATACTCTAGTACTATATAATAATACGTAAAAGAGGTGTTTATATGAAACTTTATAATAAAGCCGAAAGAGCATTAAAAGAGAAGTACAATATAGATTTATTAGAACAAATTGTACTAGCTAGAAATGATCGCGCTGTATATTACGTTGAATTTATGGATGGTGACATTATCTTTACAAAAATCCATGGAAAATCACCAATGGATTTCTACAACGATACAGATTCATTTCATTTTTCTGCGGTGGATAACATGTTTGATATGAATAGTAAATATGGTGAAGCCGCAGGAAAGACATTTTATAAGAATAAAAACCTAAACAGTATACGAAACATGGAAAACGAAGCAAACATTACAATTCCCGTAGTTATAAAAAATAGACGATTTTGGCTACGATTTCATTTATACAAAACACTCTCAAACGAGGATGGAACCATTAAACTAGCATCTTGTTATATTACAGATGTATCCAAGTATCTGGTTCATGAAGAAGCACTATATGAAAAAACACATAAAGACGAATTAACTAAATTGTTTAATCGTTATGCGCTCTACTACCACTTTGAATTACATGGTTCAAGAACACCAATTACATCTTTCTATTTCGATATAGATGACTTTAAACAATACAATGATACATATGGACACGATATTGGCGATGAAGTTCTCGTTCAATTCGCATCAAAACTCCGTGCACTATCAAGCGATGTATTTAATTGTTATCGTCTAGGTGGAGACGAGTTTTACTGCTTACTTTATGACACAAATCCAAATGAAGCTGAAAAAATCGTGGATCATCTACAAGACTCGATGAAGACGGTAATTATCCCGGATGTAAAAGAACAGTTATCAATTTCAGTAGGGGTATTACATTCCCATGACGATGTAACATACAAACGAGATGTTTTTATGAAAGAAGGAGATCGTTTGATGTATGCATCAAAACAAAATGGTAAACAACAAGCAACATACGGAGCATTCTTAGTATATAAATAAAAAGGAATTCGCAAAATTCCTTTTTTTATTTGAACAGGAACAACCATCCAATATGTACTAACGTGCTATAATGATATACGAGGTGGTATAATGAACCAGTATACAGGAAGTATCACATTTTTATATTATGAGGATTTTCAATACGGAAAACAATTTATGAAAGAAGTATTAGAACTTGAAGAAGTGATGGATCAAGGATGGGCAATGGTCTTTTCTGTTCGTAACAAAGCCTTTATCGGAATAGTATCAAAACAAAATGAAGTGATTGCTGGAGATACACTAGTCAGCTTAAACACGTTAGATGTTGAGAAAGCATACTCAAAAATAAAGAGTAGACATACAATTAATCTAACAGAAATTAAACACTTTGAATCAATCCCTTTAAAGTCGTTTTTCTTTGAGGATAAAGAAGGACATCGTTTTGAAATACAAGAATTTTTAAAAGAAGAGGATAAATTGCGTTTTTAAGAATCTAGAAAATATGTGAAAAGTAAAATAATATGTTGAAAAATAAATAAAACCTATTATAATAATAATAGAATTTACATCAAGTATGACTAAGAGGAGTTTTTAAACTCCTTTTGTTAAGAAATGGGTGATAATATGAGAAGACCAGTAATTATTGCAGTTGCAGGTGGAAGTGCGTCTGGAAAAACGACAGTAGTAAACAAAATTACCGAAAGTTTTGAAGCAGACCAAGTAACTGTAATTAAACATGATGATTATTATAAAGATCAATCTGATATGGAGATGGAAGAGCGTTTAAAAGTAAATTACGATCATCCATTTAGCCTTGATAATGATTACCTATATGAACAAGTTTCACAGCTGATTGAAGGGAAAACGATTATAAAGCCTACGTATAACTTTGAAAAACATAATCGTAGTAGCGTCACAGAAGAAGTTCACCCTACGGATATTGTAATACTAGAAGGTATCCTGATTATGGAAGATGAACGTGTTCGTGACTTATGTGATATCAAGCTATTTGTTGAAGCAGATGATGACTTACGATTTATCCGTAGATTAAGTCGAGATATGGCAGAGCGAGGTAGAAGCTTAGAGTCCGTTATCAATCAATATTTGGATACAGTAAAACCCATGCATTTTGCATTTGTGAAACCAACAAAACGCTACGCAGATGTTATCATTCCAAATGACAAAGATCACGATGTAGCAGTTGATTTAATCATAACAAAAATAAAATCTATTATTTCAAGCAAAGATATAGTATAATATTGTATTGATATGGAGGTATATTATGGACAATACATATAAGTTAACAGAACAAGGTTTTAAGGACCTAACTGATGAATTAGAAAGACTGAAGGAAGTCGACAGAAAACGCAACTTAGAAGCATTAAAAGAAGCGCGTGCTCAAGGAGACCTATCAGAAAATGCTGATTACGATGCTGCCAGAGATGAACAAGCTCGTATTGAAGCTAGAATTAAAGAAGTAGAAGGAATTCTAAAAAACTATGAAATCATTAAAGAAGACCACTCAAACAAAGTAAACATTGGTAAAACTGTTGAAATCAAAGTTGGAGAATTACCAAGCAAGGTCTACACAATTGTAGGTTCTTTAGAAGCAGATCCTATCAAAGGAAAAATTTCGAATGAATCCCCAATTGGAAAAGGAATCATCGGAACAAAAAAAGGACAAAAAGTAACTGTCAAAACAGAAACTGGACAAGAAGTACTTGTAAAAATTATTGATGTCAAATAAGAATGTCTAGGCATTCTTATTTTCATTAAAGGAGGAAAAACAATGATTGGTATAATTGGTGCTATGGATACCGAACTAGAAGTATTTTTATCGAAAATGACAAATATCAAAGAAGAAACCCATGGAATTCGAACATTCTATGTAGGTTCTTTTATGAGTAAAAATGTAGTTGTCGTCAAAGCGGGAATCTCAAAAGTGAATGCAGCAATTACAACAACACTACTAATTGAGAACTACAATATAGATGCCATTATCAATATTGGTGTAGCTGGAGGAATAAACGGTGTCAAACACGGTGACGTTGTCATTTCTACAGAAGTAGTACACCACGATATGGATGCTACAAATTTTTCTTCTTATATTTATGGACAAGTACCTGGTCTAGAACCATCATTTAAAGCAGATGAAGCGCTACTAAATGCAACAAAATCAATATTAAATAACTTACATTTTTCACATAAAGTAGGTCGCATTGCATCAGGTGACCAATTTGTAATTGATGTCGATATACTGAGTGAAATAAACAAGGTATACAAAGACATCTATGCAGTTGAAATGGAGTCAGCAGCAATCGCCCAAACTGCGCATTTGTATGATGTGCCATTTATTATATATCGCAGCATTTCAGACGTGATTGGTGATGAAAATCAGGAACATGATTTCTATGCATTTGTACATGAAGCTGCACTAAATGCATGTATTGTATTAGAAGAGTTACTTAAGGTATTATAATGAAAAAAATATGGTTAGACGATATCGAGGTAACTCTCGATATTTCCTTTAAAAACAACAAAAATACATATTTTAGATTTTTACCTAATCATTGTATTACAGTAACTACATCAACCTTCCAAACGGAAGATTCAATCATACTATTCATTCAAAGAAATAAACCGAAATTCATTAAGAAACTAATTCAGATGGATCAAAAAACCACACAGAATAAAGAGCATTATTACCTCTTTGGTGTTATGTATAAAAAAGTGTATAGCAAAGAACTAAATTTCATTACATTCGACCATGATAAGAAGTGTGTTTACCTTCCTGATATCGCTATTGACTTGTTAGAGAAGAAAATGCAAAAATTAGAGAAAGAACTACTATTACATGAAGTTGATAATTTAGTAGAAACATACAAAAACAATCATCATGTTTCTTTAAAAAATGTCACATTTAAAACAAGAGCAATGATATCAAGATATGGAAGCTGTAACAAAGTAACAAGACGAATAAATCTCAATTTGAAACTTGTGCACTTAGATAAACTATTTCTTGAGTATGTTTTCACTCATGAAATCGCCCATCTTACATACGCAAACCACAAACAAGAGTTTTATGATTTAGTCGCGAAATTATATCCAAACTATAAGGAAGTTCGAAAAGAACTACGTCAAATAAATATTAGGTGATCTTATGTTTTTACCAATATCCAAACAAGATTTAATAACTAGAAATATTGACGAGTTAGATATTGTCATTATTAGCGGTGACGCGTATGTTGATCACCCTTCTTTTGGCGTTGCTATCATTTCTAGACTGATTGAATCTTATGGTTTTTCAGTGGGTATTATTCCACAGCCTGATATAAATAATGATGAGGATTTTAAACAACTAGGAACACCTCGTCTTGGTTTTTTAGTTACATCTGGAAATATTGATTCCATGGTGAATCACTACAGTGTAAGTAAAAGAAGAAGACAAAAAGATATGTATTCACCAGGTGGTGAAATGGGACTGCGCCCTGATTATGCGACGATTAAATATTCCGCAAAAATACGAGCTCTTTATCCAAATATTCCTATCATATTAGGTGGGATTGAGGCTTCTTTAAGACGACTAGCCCATTATGACTACTGGGGAGATAACGTTCGTAAAAGTATCTTACTGGATGCGAAAGCTGATTTACTCGTTTATGGAATGGCGGAGTTAAGTATTATTGAAGTAATTGAATATTTACATAGTGGACTTGATATCAAAGACATTATCTTTGTCAAAGGAACAGTCTATAAAACCAAGAGGGAAGAGTATATCCCAGAAGATGCGATAGAACTACCAAGCTATGATCAACTGCTAGATAGTAAGAAAACATATGCAAGCAGTTTTAATACCAAATATCAAAACATTGATCATATAAGCGCAAAGCCTCTTGTAGAACGATATCGACGCCATATTATTGTACAAAATCCACCAAATAGACCACTTACAAGAACTGAAATGGATGATGTATATGCATTACACTATGAGAGAGAGTATCATCCAATTTATAAAAAATTAGGACACGTACCAGCAATTGATGAAGTGAAATTTAGTATTATCTCAAACCGTGGTTGTTATGGAGGTTGCAGTTTCTGCGCCCTAACATATCACCAAGGTAGAATCATTCAATCTAGAAGCAAAGATTCGATTGTAGAAGAGGCAAAAAAAATCACCAACTACAAAGACTTCAAAGGCTACATTCATGATGTGGGTGGACCTACCGCAAACTTTTACGATGTCGCTTGTCAGAAACAAGAGAAATTTGGGGTTTGCCTACACAAACAATGTTTAGAAGATGAAGCGTGTAGTTTACTAAAAGTATCACATACAAATTACTTAGATATTTTACGTGAATTGCGATCACTAGATAAAGTAAAAAAAGTCTTTGTCAGAAGTGGTATTAGATATGATTATTTAATGTATGACAAAAACCAGAGTTTCTTCAACGAACTAGTAAAACATCACATATCAGGACAGTTAAAAGTAGCTCCAGAACATATAAGTGATGCAGTGTTAGAGAAAATGAACAAACCAAAACGAGCGCTTTACGACCGTTTTGTGCAGAAGTATTATAGTTTAAATAAAAAACACGATAAGAATCAATTTTTAGTACCATACTTAATGAGCTCACATCCTGGAAGCACGTTAAAAGAAGCTATCGAACTTGCATGTTATATACGTGATTTAAAATACTATCCAGAGCAAGTACAAGATTTTTATCCAACACCTGGCACATTGTCAACGTGTATGTATTATACAGGACTTGATCCACGTACAATAGAAGAAGTATACGTCCCAAAAATCAAAGAAGAAAAAGCAATGCAACGAGCTTTAATTCAATACAAAAACCCAAAAAACTATCACCTTGTTCACAAGGCATTAGTGCAGGCAAATAGAGAAGATTTGATAGGCTTTAAGAAAGAATGTCTAATCAAACCAAAACGTACTAGAAAATAGCATTTATAAAAGATATATAGTATAATAGATGTGTACTTACATGGAGGTTAATATGATACATTTACTACTTAACGAAAAGAAATTTATTCCAAATGAATTTCATCATACATTTTTTGAAATTGACTTTAAAGCACTTTATGAAAAAGGGTATCGCCTAATCTTAACAGATTTAGATAATACACTTATTTCATATGCTGAAGACAAACCAACAAAACAAATAGAAGATACATTTAAAGAACTCACAGGTATTGGATTTGAAGTTATCCTAGTCTCAAACAATATGCAAGAACGAATCAATAATTTTTGTAAACCACTTGATGTTCAAGGCTTTGCATCTGCTAGAAAACCATTTTTATATGGATTCAAAAAAGCATTCAACGCTAGAAAAAACAATGCATCCCTTTCTGAAACAATTGTAATTGGAGATCAATTGATGACAGACATCTTTGGTGCAAATCGTTTTGGTGTATACAACATATTAGTAAACCCAATCAAACGTAAAACAGAAAAATGGTATACAAAGTTCAATCGTAAAATTGAAACAAATATGCTTAAAAAAATAAAACGCAAACAACCTGAAACATTCACAAAACTCGCTTTATCAGAAAGAGGTTAATATGGAAGAATTAAGGTGTATAGGATGCGGTAGCATCATTCAATCAGAAAACAAAAAAGAAGTAGGTTATGTTCCCAAAAGCAAACTTGCTGAATCAGGTGAGGACCTTGTATGTCGTCGCTGTTTTCGTTTGAAAAACTACAATGAAGTAACACCGATTTCTATCACTAAAGACGACTATATGAGGACTATTAGTGAAATAGGAAACGATGATTGCCTAGTTGTAATGTTAATCGATATCTTTGATATTGAGGGTAGCATGATACCTCAAATCACCCGATTAACCAACAACAATGATTTAATCGTGATCGCAAACAAATATGACCTACTTCCAAAAAATACAAAACAAGGAAAAGTAGTGCACCAATTAAAACGCATTATGAGTGAAAACAACTTACGACCTCTAGGTGTCTATGTTATGAGTGCAACAAAGAAACAAAATATTGATTTTGTATTTGACAAAATTTATGATTTTTCAGAAGGTAGAAACATCTATATCGTTGGAGCAACCAATGTTGGTAAATCAACCTTCATCAATACCCTTCTAAGGTCGTATGCTGATTCTAGAAAAGATATCATTACGATTAGTGGTTTAGCAGGAACTACACTTGATTTTATTAAGATTCCATTTGAAGATCGATATATTATAGATACACCAGGACTAGTTAATGACAATCAAATGACACATTACGTGTCTCAAAAAGGTGTAAAAGCACTTACTCCAAAGAAACCAATAAAACCACAAGTATACACAATTGATAAAGGGCAGACACTATTTTTTGGTGGTGTAGCACGCTTTGATTATGTCAAAGGATGGCCTGTTGAATTTACCTGTTATGTAAGTGAGTTTTTAAAGATTCACCGCACAAAACTAGAAAATGCTGATGAAGTATATCAAAAACACTATAAACAATTACTAACACCACCATTTGAGGAAGATGAAGACTTAGACCTATATCCTCAAACATTTAAGAGTAATGCAACAACCTTTAAAGACCTCGTTATACCTGGTGTAGGATTCATTACCTTTAAAGGTGATGTAACGATTACACTTCATGTCCCTAAAGGAATATTACCATATCTGAGGGAGGCATTAATGTGACAGATAGAATTTTACAAAAACTACAAGATATCTACCAACACAAACCACATCGTTTAGCGCATGTATACGGTGTTAGAGATACTGCAATTTCATTGGGGTTAAAATACAATCTTGA
The DNA here is from genome assembly GCA_964652375.1 of uncultured Candidatus Izemoplasmatales bacterium. Classification (GTDB taxonomy): domain Bacteria; phylum Bacillota_I; class Bacilli_A; order Izemoplasmatales; family Izemoplasmataceae; genus CAZZAP01. Next base: position 14,898 of record CAZZAP010000026.1, on the reverse strand, counting down.
TATTAGTAAACTTGAACAAGCTGCATTACTGCACGACATTACAAAATACTACAGCCATCAAGAACACCTTGATATCATTGAAAAACACTATCCTAATAGCACTCAAATTATTGCAGAATATAACCCTAAGATTTTGCACGCATTTAGCGCAGCTTACATCGCATCAACTGAATTTGGAATAACGGATAAAGAAATACTGAATGCTATTTGTTCTCACACCGTAGGTAGACCAGAGATGAGCATGTATGAAAAAGTAATCTTTATCAGTGATTACATCGAACCCAATCGAACGTATGAAAGTTGCAGGATTGTTCGTGACATTGTAAAAGAATCGCTAGACAAAGCTGTATATAAAGCAATCGATGATTCGATTATATTTTACGAAAAATTACATGCTGCAATCCCAAAAACTGCCTATCAAGCAAGAGACTATTACAAAAACATAATGGAGGAACAAAATGGAAAAAATACAAGTACTAATTAACTCGATTGAAAGTGTAAATGCTTTTGACATAGTTGTATATGATATGAAAGGAAAATCACCGTTTTACGATTATTTTGTGATTTCAAGTGTTACGTCAGAAAGACAATTAAACGGTGCTATTAATCACATTCAAAACGACTTAGCAAAACACAAATTTGATCATGCAAGAGTAGAAGGTAAGAACTCAAACTCTTGGATTCTAGTCGACTGCAAGGACGTAATTGTTAACGTCTTTCATAAAGATGAACGAGAATACTACAACCTTGAAAAAATGCTTGCTGAAATCGATCAATTGGATATAGAAGACTTTCGATGATTTACGAGAAACTAGCGCAGTACTATGATCAGTTTGTAGATGATGTCTTTTATGAAACGTACCTATCATTAATTCAAAAATACAATACGGATGGCCGTGTATTAGATTTAGGTACAGGAACAGGTAGACTCGCTGTTTTACTCGCAAAAAGAGGGTACGGAGTTACTGGTACAGACATATCTCAATCTATGCTAGAAGTCGCATATGCAAACGCCATAGATGAAGGATTGCATATCCCACTATACATGCACGACATTTTGGATCCAATAGGTATGATGTATGATATTATCACCATGACTAGTGATGTGATTAACTATCTATCATCACAAAAAGAAATGGTACAGACATTTAAAAATATTCATGATGGTCTAGAAGAAGATGGTGTATTTCTCTTTGATTTCATCACAGTGAAATACGTAGAGAAAATGCAACGCTATCATGAGGATATACTAATGCATGACGAGTTAATTGAATGGGATGTATCAAGAACCATTGTTCCAAATCAACTGAAACACCAAGTAAAAATAGGAAAACAAGTTGAAACCCATATTCAAACGACATTTAAACAAAGTGATTTTGTTCAAATGTTGAAAGATGCAAATATGAACGTAGTAGAAAAGAAAAAATTAGGTGAAAGAGTTATTTTTGTTTGTAAGAAGAGAAAATAACTCTTTTTTTTATTTTGACAAACATAAAAATAGATGTTACTATCAAATTGCTGGAGGAGTGATAGAATGATTGAAGAAAAAGTAAAGATTTTTAAACTACTTGCAGACACGTCTAGACTACGAATAGTAAGTTCATTATTGAAAGAATCAATGTACGTCGAGTTGATTTCAGAGAGGCTAGACTTGCACCCAAGTACAGTCTCTTTTCATCTAAAAAAACTCGAACAAGAAGGACTAGTATCTTCTAGGAAAGAACAATATTATGTGGTCTACCATCTAAATAAAAATAAACTCAATTTTAATATAATCCATGCCATCAAAGGGTTTGGAAGAGTTGAAACTGAAGAAGAACGAGAAGAACAATATATCAAGAAGGTTCTATCTTCGTTTTTTAGCAATCAGAAACTTAAAAACATGCCTGTTCAGCGTAAAAAAAGGTTAATCATTTTAAAAGAAATCGCAAAGCAATTTGAAATTGGAAAACAATATACGGAAAAAGAAGTAAATGAAATCATTAAACATGTATACGAAGATTTTTGCACTGTACGTAGAGAATTTGTCGATGAAAAACTATTTACCAGACAGAACCAAATCTATGAAAGGATACAGTAATTATGAATGATTATAAAGTTATCTTGGTTGATGATGAAGACGATGTAAGAGGTCGTATTATATCTAAAATCAAACCAGACAGTGGATTTACCGTAGTAGGAAAAGCTGGTAACGGCTTTGATGCACTTGAATTAATTGAAGAATTACGTCCTGATGTTGTGATTACTGATATCCGAATGCCATTTATTGATGGTATTGAGTTAGCTCGTATTATCAAGCGTGATTACCCGACTACAAAAATAGCGTTTATCAGTGGTTATGATGAGTTTGATTACGCTAGAAAAGCGATTGAACTTAATGTTGTTAGCTATTTAATGAAGCCGATTAGTAGTTCTGATATTGATGCATTCCTCTTGAGATTGAAAACAACATTAGATCAAGAACAACAAGCACTGAGAGATACCACTAATTTTCAGCATAAATACAATGAATCAATCCCGTTAATACTGGATTCTTATTTGTCTACATTTGTATTGAAATCAGAGTGTAGTAATCAAGATATCGCCAAAATAGAATCATTAGGGTTTGATTTATCTTCAGGCCAGTTTATTACTGGAATTGTTAGTACATTTAGTCATAACGCACCAAACCACGATGATGTTTCTCTATTTATCCGTAACATGATTGATCGTGTATTTCAAACATACAAATACGTATTTCATTTCCCAATTAGAAATGGAGTAAGTTTTATTGTTATTGATGAACACTTCCAAAAATCACGAGAAATTGATAATCGTTTATTTGAACTAAAAAACTATGTAGATGAGTATTATCATATCGACTTGCGTATTGGTATTTCAAAGGTTCATCAGAACTTCACTTCCGTACCTGTATCGTATCGTCAGGCAGAAATTTCACTGGAACACAGTAAGTTTTATAATCTAGGTGATATGATTTATTTTGACGAAGTAGAGCTAATTGAAACAAAACACGTTATCATTGATGATAATCTAATAAGTGACTTTGAGTACGCAGTTAAATTTTGGAATGAAGAAGAAGTGAACCAGATTCTTAAAAGAATTAAAACCCAAACAATGAATGACTCAAAAGACTATGTTATGAACTATAATTACTTAGTCGTTAGTTTCATGAATAGTTTAATGAAAATTGCTGATTCTACAAACGTAGATATCGGTACTGTTGAAAGTGATTTATTACAAACACTTCTATCTTTCACAGATTTTGATGAACTACTTGATTACATAAAGAAAATAGCGAAAGAAATCAAAATTAGGAATGTTGAAGTGCAAGTGAATCGTGCAGAAGAATATGTAAATAAAGCAAAGAACTACCTTAACAAACACTACTCAAATCCAAATGTTTCACTTGAATTAGTAGCAGATCATTTAAATATTAGTGTTAGTTACTTAAGTATGTTATTCAAAAAAATTGAGCAGATAACATTTAATAAATACCTCATCAAAGTCAGAATGGAAAAAGCCAAAGAAGAACTAAGATTTACGAATGAGAAAGTAATTAATATAGCTGCGAAGTGTGGGTATAATGAAGTATATTACTTCTCACACAGTTTTAAACGATACACTGGATTATCACCAAAGGAATATCGAAACAATGACTAGGTTCACGAAAGAATTATCAATAAGGCAAAACATTCTGTATACAACTATATTAATCGTATTTATTGCGTTATTTACAATCGTAGCAACGGATATTATTACTTTTAATAATTCAACTGAGCAGATTATCGAATCAAGCTCATCCGAAATCAATAAACAAGTAATATTAAACTTTGAAAATTATATTGATAGTGTAATAAGTACTGGTAACTACATTCAAGAGCAAACCGTTGAGTTTGGTTTAAATGATAATAGTGAAGAATTAACAGCAGTATATGAAAGTGCAGCCGACATTCAAGAAGATGTTGTGTCTATCACACTATTAGATCTTCAAGGAGATGTAGTAATTAGTAGCGTTAATAAACAAACATTTGAGTTCTTACAGTTTCGAGGTTGGTTTTTAGATGCCAACTTTGCAGATGAGATTTATCATTTTAGTTCCCCACATACACAAGATCTCTTTGTAGATATTGAAGATGAAGTAATTACTGTCACAAAAACAATTGATTATTACATCAATCAAGAGAAATTAGAAGGAATACTTGTAATCGATTTAAATACTTCAAAACTAGTGAAATTATCACAAACAACCAACTTAGGAGAAAAAGGTCATCTTATCATTTTAGATGATGATGATACATTGATCTTTTCATCCATTGATACATGCACCAAGAATGAATGTGAAAGTATTGAGATTATAACTCAGATTATCGTTGGGGGTAAAGATGTTGATATTGACAATACTAGCATGTATGCAAGTGTAAATACACTTAAAAACACAAGGTGGAGAATGGCGACGTTCATCAATACAGAGATTGTTTCTCAATCACGAAACAACTCCCTCATTGTATCGTTGATTGTAGTGGTAGTAACCTTATCACTAAGTGTCGCAGCCTCTTCATGGATATCAAAACGAATCTCCTCACCAATCAACAAATTAATGTCTCACATGAATCGAATTCAAAAAGGAAATTTATATCGTACCATAGAGTTAGATGGACAAAAAGAAATCGTTGTATTATCAGACCGATTTAATATTATGATTGAAGAGATTCGAGACTTAATGGAAACGGTAATTATGGAGCAAAAAGAAAAAAGAAAAACAGAATTTATCGCATTACAAACACAAATTAATCCACACTTTCTGTATAATACACTTGATTCAATCATGTATTTATCAGAAAATAATATGAATGAAAAAGTTGTCCAAATGGTAGTTGCATTATCAAAGTTTTTCAGAATCAGTATTTCACGAGGGCAAAGCATTATATTGCTTAAAGAAGAACTTGAACATGCTAAAAACTATTTACTTATTCAGCAAATAAGATATCATGATAAATTTGATTTTATCTTTGAAATAGATGAGAATATACTACAGATGAAAACTGTTAAGCTAATCCTGCAACCGCTAATCGAGAATGCAATATACCATGGTATTAACACAGAGTATGGTAAAGGAAATATCATCATAAGAGCCTACCAAAAACAGAAAAGAATTTATCTTGAAGTGGAAGATGACGGGTACGGGATTACAGAAGAAAAAATAGCTGAAATGCACGACCGAATGAGGCAAGAAGTAAGTCAAAAAAGTGTTGGTATTCGAAATGTCTACCAACGACTAAAATTATATTATGGTGATGAAGCAGAGTTCAATATAATAAGTGAACTAGATGAAAAAACAATAATTCAACTGGTAATTCCAGTAGAAGGGAGCGCATAATGAAAAAAGCATTATTACTAAGTTTTATTTTAATGCTCTCAGGATGTAATACATCAAGTAAAGAAGTGCCACTATTGATTTACGATATGGAAGATCCTTACATGAATCAATTTACTGAGGACATTTTAGCCGAAGAATTAACGGGCTTTACATTTGAAGATTATGATGCTCAAAACTCACAAATAATTCAAAATGAGCAAATCGATGCTCTACTTAGCAAAAATCCAAAGTTGATGGTTATCAATCCAGTAGATCGACAAAGCGTATACACCATGATTGAAAAATCAGATCAACAAGAAGTACCGATTATATTTATTAATCGAGAGCCACTTAACGTTGATATGTTAAGTAGTAATCGTGTATATTATATCGGCGCTCCAGCTGAAAATAGCGCCATCATACAAAGTGAATTAATCATTGATATCTTTGGGTTACCAACAATGTTATCCTCACATGACCGAAATAACGATAACATTATTCAGTTGATTATTTTAAAAGGAGAACAAGGACATCAAGATGCTGAAATACGTACTGAAACGGTGATTGAAGCGTTAGAAGAATATGGATATGAATTGGATATACTAACGATTCGAGTATGTGATTGGAATCAAGAAAAAGCTCGTGAAGCAATGAATGAGTTGATTGATGAGTACGGTAATCAATTTGAGATTATCATTTCAAACAATGATGCAATGGCACTTGGTGCGATTGAAGCATTGAGTGAAAATGGGTACTTCCAAGACATGAATTTAGATGGCAGTATTGATCGTGAAAAAGATGTTTGGATGCCCGTTGTTGGAATTGATGGGATAAGTGAAGCAGTTGAAATGATTGAACGAGGATTCCTATATGGTACAGTTTTAAATGATTCTGAACGTATGGCTGAGGCAATTGCAGAACTTTCGCAAGCATTACTAGATGGTTCTGATATCTATGATATCAGTTTTGAAATAACGGATGAAAAGTACATCTGGGTGGATTATAAAAAGTACGATTTTCATGAGGATGGAGAGTAGAGTCTCCATCTTTTTGTTGTTGTTTTTTATAAGTTTATTGTTGAAAATCACATTCTTTATCGTGTAAATGTTTGGTAAAATGTAAGCGTTCAAATAAAAAATAAAAGGAGAAAGAAATGAAAAAATTATTAGTATTATTAGTTGCTATGGCATTAGCACTTACGCTTACTGCATGTGGGCAAGACGAAGAAGATGACACAATTTTAATCGGTGCGAATATTTATACATTCGATGATAACTTTATGAATGGTGTTGTTAGACCTGAATTAGAAAGATACGCTGAAGAAAAAGGTGTTGAAATCGAAATCGTAGATTCACAAAACGATCAAGGTAAATTAAACGACCAAGTTGACGTATTCATCTCTAAAGGTGTAGACGTATTAGCGATTAACTTAGTAGACCCTTCTGCTGCTGGAACGATTATTGACAAAGCAAAAGCTGCTGACATCCCTCTAATCTTATTCAACAAGGAAGCTACTGAAGAAGGTGTTATGGATACATATGAAAAAGTATGGTATGTTGGAACTGCATCTAAAGATGCTGGTGTTATCCAAGGTCAAATGATGGCTGCTGACTGGGCTGCAAATCCTAGCTGGGATAAAAATGCTGATGGTATCATCGACTATGTATTATTAAAAGGTGAACCTGGACATCCAGATGCTGAAGCAAGAACTGAATGGGCTGTAAAAGAATTAGAAACTGCTGGTTATACAGTTAACGAATTACAACTTCAACCTTCAACTACATGGAATACTGCTGAAGCAAATAACACAATGGCTACATGGTTAGACTTATATGTTTTTGATGAAATCGAATTAGTAATCTCTAACAACGATGGTATGGCATTTGGTGCTTATAATGCAATGGAAGCAGAAGGTGTATATATTCCTTTATACGGTGTAGATGCATTAGCTGAAGCATTAACTATGATTGGTGCTGGACAAATGAACGGTACTGTATTAAATGATGGTGTAAACCAAGCAAGAGCTACTCTTGACTTAGCAATCAACGCTGCAAATGGTGTTGCAATTGTTGAGGGAACTGATTGGACATTAGACTCTGCAACTGGAACTAAAGCTGTACGTGTTGCTTACGTAGCAGTTACTCCAGACAACTATCAAGATTTTCAATAATTAGATAACAAATAATTTAAAGTAAAAAGATGATTTAGGGGGTACCCTTGTACCTCCTAAATTTATTACTGTTTTAAAAATAGGATAAATGATAATGAAAAATCAGAAGAGGTGAAAATATGGCTGAAGAGTTTTTACTTCAAATTAAGAATGTTAGTAAATCATTCTCAGGTGTAAAAGTACTAAACAGTGTAGACTTAAACGTAAAAAAAGGTAGTGTACACGCATTAATGGGCGAAAATGGAGCCGGAAAATCAACACTTATGAAGTGTTTATTCGGAATATATAAACAAGACGAAGGTGAGTTTTATTTGGAAGGTGAAGAGTTTAACTTCACCGATCCTAAACACGCACTTGAAAACGGAGTTTCAATGGTTCATCAAGAACTAAACCAAGTAAATCAACGAACAGCAGTAGATAATATTTGGCTTGGAAGATATCCAAAAAAAGGTTTATTTGTTGATGAAAATAAAATGTTAGAAGATACAGAGGCATTATTCGCAAGGATAGATGTAAAAATGGATTTAACAAAGAAACTCTCAGAGTTAAGTGTATCTCAAAGACAAATGGTTGAAATTGCAAAGGCAGTATCATATGATGCTAAAGTAATCGTATTAGATGAGCCAACTTCATCACTAACTGAAAAAGAAGTTGAAAAACTATTTGAGATTATGAGAACATTGAAATCACAAGGTATTGGAATTATCTATATTTCCCATAAAATGGAGGAAATATTTGAAATTACCGATGAAGTTACTGTTCTTAGAGACGGTAATTACGTTGGGACAGAGAAAACAGAAACGTTAACAATGGACAAAATTATCAATATGATGGTTGGACGTGACCTAGAACATCGTTTCCCTCCGAAATCTAATAATCCAGGGGATTTATGGTTAGAAGCGAAAAACATAACTACATTCTACGAACCAAAAGTAAAAGATGTATCAATTGATCTACGCAAAGGAGAAATTCTAGGTATTAGTGGTTTAGTAGGCTCAAGAAGAACTGAACTAGTTGAAGCGATTTTTGGAGCAAGAACACTTGAAGCTGGAGAATTACTCTTACACGGAGAACCGATTGTAAATGCACATCCGGAAGATGCGATTAAAAATGGATTTGCCTTAATTACCGAAGAACGTAGAGAAACAGGGATTTATCCTGTAGCGGATATTAAGTTTAATTCCACAATCGCAAATATCAATGCATACGTATCAAAAATTGGGTTACTTGATGAGAAAAAAATGTATATAGATACAGAAATGCAAATCAAAAATATGCGAATTAAAACTCCAAATCAAGAAGAGTTAATTCGAAACCTAAGTGGTGGTAACCAACAAAAAGTTATCATTGGTAGATGGTTATTACTAAATCCAGATATTTTAATAATGGATGAACCAACAAGGGGTATTGACGTAGGAGCAAAATATGAAATCTATCAGTTAATGCTTCAATTAGTAAACCAGGGAAAATCAATTATAATGGTTTCATCTGAGATGCCTGAATTATTGGGAATCACTGATCGAATTGCTGTTATGAGTAATGGATATTTATCAGGTGTAGTTAATACTAAAGATACTTCGCAAGAAGAATTATTCACATTAGCTACTAAGCATCTATAGGAGGTTATTATGGAAAATCAAAAAGTAAAATTCATAGATCGTTTAAAAAAACGACTTAACGATAGAATTGAAAAAGTTAAAAAAGCAGACGCAAAAGATTATAAAAATTTCTTCATTAATAATGCAATCTTCTTTGTAATCTTTGGTCTTATTATCGTTATTATTGTAATGGAACCTACATTCCTATCATCACGAGTTGCGATTAACATCTTGACTCAATCAAGTGTAAAATTAATACTTGCGCTTGGTGTAGGTGGAATCATTATTTTGCAAGGTACGGACCTTTCTCTTGGCCGTAGTGTAGGATTTGCAGCAATTATAAGTGCTTCTTTCTTGCAAGACTTAACAAGTGCTGATAAACCGTATTTCAATACATTACCTGAATGGTTTGTAAATAACGACTTATTATATTTATTATTACCTTTAATGCTCGCGATGCTTGTAACAGCAATCTTCAGTGCATTAAACGGTGTTGTTGTATCAGTATTTAAAGTACATCCATTCTTAGCAACTCTAGGTAGTAGTGTTGCACTATATGGACTATTACAAATGTACTTCGAATCTGGAGCGCATGGACCACAACCAATCGGTAGTTTAAGCCAACGATTTAGTGATGTTGCAAACTACAGAGTAACGATATTAGGAAATGACTTCCCAATATTGATATTCTACGCAATAATCATTACCATCATTATGTGGGTTGTTTGGAATAAGACACGATTTGGGAAAAACATGTACGCAGTAGGTGGAAACCCAGAAGCTGCAAACATCAGTGGTGTTAGCGTTGTTAAAACTACAGTGCTTGTATACATCCTAGCTGGATTGTTATACGGGTTAGGTGGATACTTAGAAGTTGCACGTATTGGGAGTGCAAGTAGTGGAATCGGTACAGGATATGAGTTAGATGCGATAGCTGCCTGTGTAGTAGGTGGAATCTCATTTAGTGGAGGTATCGGTAAAATAAGCGGTGCTGTAGCTGGTGTACTAATGTTTACCATAATCAGTTACGGAATGATTTATGTGGGAATTGCCCCATTCTATCAGTTCATCGTAAAAGGTGTTATTATCGTAGCTGCAGTAGCAGTAGATACTCGAAAATACATCAAAAAAACATAAATTGTTTATTTTCTTCTTCATTATCCTATGGAGGAAGACTCCAAATAAAAGAACAATCAAAATTGATTGTTCTTTTTTAGTAAATTAGCCTCTTAAACCGTACTATGGTATGAGGTGATAAAGATGATTGAGTTCATAAAGGTTCATGCGTTAAAGTTTTCGATTGGCATAGTAATTCTACTGGTAATCATTTCATTTACAACAAAATCAACACCAACTCCTCAAACATTCACATATTCAGATAAAGAGATATCTGTAAATGAAGTGGAGTACATCTATGTAGATTTAAAGGGTTACGTTCAAAATCCTGGAGTATACAAACTCGAAAAAGGATCTAGAGTATTTCAAGTAATAAATATGGCAGGTGGATACATAGATGATGCGGATAAAGAAGCAGTTAATCTAAGTAAAAAAATATACGATCAAGAAGTCATCTATATTCCGAGTATAAACGAAGAATATCCACTTATTACAGAAGTGATAGAAGATACGACCAATATCATTAACATAAATCTGGCATCTTTATCACAATTAGAATCACTACCAGGCATTGGTCCTAGCACAGCGCAGGCAATCATTGACTATAGGAATGAAATAGGTGAATTTGAACAAATAGAAGACATCATGAATGTGAGTGGAATAGGTGAAAGTACGTATAGTAAAATTGAAGAATACATTAGTATTAATTAGACATAGATTTATATTTATAGCGATACTTTATACACTGATATTCTTAACGATACAGAACAAAATTTATGGTGTGGTATTAGTTTTATTTATGTTGTATATATATAAATACCACAAGGATATAATAAAGATTTTAGTAGTATTTGGCTCCATTTATATTCTGTCATATACCTTATTTATAAAAATACCCATCATTCAAGGTGCTCAATCGAAAGTTGTGGTTACTGAAGTACTAAAAGTAGATGATTATACATCCTGCTATGGATATTATAATTTTCAAAAGGTCAAAGTAGTTTTGAGTGCTGGAGAGGACATAAAAGAAGGATATTTACTTATATTGAATGGCGAATTTCGTGAAATTGAGCCACAAACAATACCAGGAAATTTTGATTATAGAAATTATCTCTACTCAAAAAATATTAAATATCAAATATATAGTGAGCAATATCAAATCAAACAAAAAAGCAATCCGATATTTTTACCAAAAATACATTTACGAGATTATATTGAATCAAATCTCAGTAATTCTAAGAGATATGTCCTAACATTCGTAATGGCTGATAAAAGTTATTTTGACCAGGAGATTAAAAATGCGATAAGTATATTAGGAATAAGTCACATATTTGCACTTAGTGGAATGCACATTGTACTACTAGTAATCACACTACAGATCATGCTATCAAAATCACATCTAAAGCAGAAGAAACAAGAAGGGATTATCTTTCTATTTCTTTCGTTGTTCATGATAATTACGTCTTTTACTGCATCTGTTGTGCGATCTAGTCTCATGTACATGCTTACTAGATTAAATGCATATTTAAAGATTCAATTAAGTACTCTCGATATTATCTCATGTATTATGGTATTACTCTTACTTGTTAGACCATTCCTTTTTTACGATATGGGGTTCTCCCTGAGCTTCTTAGTAGTATACACAATTATACTCGGAAGAGACATTTTGACTGACCAATCAAAGGTTAATCAACTATTTATCATAGGATTGATGTCTATGCTTATAACATTACCTATCACATATTCATTTAATTATAAGATAAATTTACTAAGTTTACTATTTAATGTGATTTTTTTACCTATAATTATGCTTTTCATTATGCCTTTAAGCTATATATTATTGATATTTCCTAGTTTAGACTCATTATTCTCGTTAATTTTTGATGTCTTTGATGCAATTTTAATAAATTCAAAACTGGTCAATATTGCGACATTTCCAATTACTTTTCAAGGAAATATTATTAAAATAATATATTATATAACGCTTTATATAGCCGTTAAAGGTGTTCTTATTGATAAGGTTTATTATAAGACTGTGTATTTTGTTGTCATTTTTATGATCATTATTAATCCCCGAATTCTAACAGTTTCGAAGAAAATAGCCTTTTTAGATGTAAAAGGAGACTCTTCTGTGCTTATTGATAGTCGAAATCAATGCAATATTGTGATTGATACTGGTGAAAATGATGATTTTGATAGTGTAATTAACTATTTGAAGTACCAAGGATTGACCAGTATCGACCACATTTTTATAACTCATTATCATGCTGACCACTATGGTGAACTTAATAATATATTACATGAATTTGATGTAGGACACGTTTGGTTTAGCGATTCAAGAGATTTACCTGAACATGGATTTTTCTGTGGGGATTTTTATATTGATGTACTAGAAACAAATAGAATTTGGGAGAATGAGAATAATAATAGCATTGTTTTATATATTCAAGTTTATGATGATATCTTTTTATTTACTGGCGACATAGAAAAAGAAAGAGAGATGGAATTAATTGAATTATTTCATTTTAGAGTCGATTATCTTAAGGTTGCACACCATGGTAGTGATACCAGCTCAACTCCAGAGTTCCTTGATCATTTTTCACCTAAAGAATCTATTATAATGTCAAAAAAATTCAATAAGTATAAACATCCACATAGTGTTGTGATTGAGCGATATGACCAGTTTGAGATTCCTGTTTATAGAACAGATTTAAATGGTACCATTGAATTTCGTTATTATTTCAAAAAAGTATACAAAAAATTCTATCGTGAGTAACTAATATGATATAATGTTAACGAGGTGTTTTATATGGATACTAATATACATTTACTATTTGGTAGTGATACATTTATTATCAAATCAAAGACCAATCAAATTATCGCAAAAGAAAATGTCGATGAGTTCAACATTACTGTTTATGATGCAGAGGAAAACAATGTTGAAGAGGCTATTAATGATGCCGCTACAATCCCTTTTATGGCGGATAAGAAAGCGGTTATTCTTAAGAATGCTCATTTTCTTTCAAATGTAAAAGTGAAGAAAGAGATACCTCATAACCTAGATAGTTTCTCTAGATATATTGCAAGCCCTGTAAAAGAAACGATTCTAATCGTCCAAGCTCCTTATGCAAAAATTGATGAACGTAAGGCCATTACGAAACAGTTATCTCAGGTTGCTACTGTAGAAAGATGTGAACCTATGAAAGAAGTGGAACTAGGTAACTGGGTAAAAAGGCAACTTGGAAAGAATGGTATTAACATTGATAGAGATGCGTTGAATGAACTTCTAACAAGAGTTAATAACAATACCGAAGTACTAGTTAATGAGACACAGAAGTTATTACTTTACACAAGTGATATGAAACGAGTAGACCTTAGTACAGTTAAAAAAGTAATCACAAAAAACGTTGAGGACAATGTTTATGAGATTACGAATAATATATTAGAAAACAAACGCAGTAGAGCACTCGAAATATACAACGATTTAGTGATGCATAGTGAAGACCCACTTCGAATCCTTGGTATACTAGTAAATAAGTATCGTGAAATACTACATGTTAAATTATTATTAAAGCAAGGAAAAGACAAAGCGGATATTGCTTCGTATTATAGGGCTTCACCAGGCCGTGCATATTATATGATTAAAAATGCTAATAGTGTTAAAAACGACATTGTTGAGAAACACCTAAAAAGTCTTGAAGATCTAGACTATAAGATAAAGACTGGAAGAATAGATAAAAAAATTGGATTAGAATTATTCATTCTTGGGACATAAAAAAAGACATCGTATGATGTCTTTTAATTTGTTAAAGAGTATTTACTAATTTTGCTAATCTTGATTTTTGACGTGCGACATAGTTCTTGTGGTTGATTCCTTTAGAAACTGATTTATCTAATTTCTTATTTGCAAATGCTAAAGCTGTTAAAGCAGCTTCTTTCTCACTATTTGCAACTGAAGTTTCAACTTCTTTGATCGCAGATTTTAATCCAGATTTAAATGATGCATTTCTTAAACGTCTTTTTTCATTTGTTAAGTTACGTTTCATTTGTCCTTTGATATTAGCCATTTATGTCACCTCCGTTTTTACAAGCGTTTATATTGTATCAAATATTTTTCTTAAAAGCAACTATAATTTACTATTAATTAAGAAACGAAGCTTATCTTCAAAATTTACATCATTTTCCTTTGTTCTTTTCTTTGGACCTTTTAGATTTTTATGACGTCTTATCTTCTGATTTATAGCCCGTTGATTAAGTAATGACAGTATGTTCTCATCTGTGTAGATTAGACCGTTTTGATTGATAGGATACCCTCGTTTTCCAAGTGCCATAGAGGCAACACCATAATCCTGAGTAACTACAATATCACCAGGGTGCATTTTGTTTATTAAATAGTAATCAACACTATCTCTACCTTTATCCAGAATGTAGACTTTACTATAACCATCTTCATAGGTATGAGAGTTATCAAAAAACATTGAAACTTCTATGTTTTTTTCCTTAGCAAGTCTTACAATTATTTCTTTAACAGGGCATGCATCTGCATCTACTAATATTCTCATGTTATCACCAGTATTATTATACAATAAAAAAAGCGCTAATTATAGAGCTTACTGAAAAAGTCTGTGAGAAATCGCAGGCTTTTCTAATGCTCAATT
>CAZZAP010000025.1:0-26176 GCA_964652375.1 uncultured Candidatus Izemoplasmatales bacterium | reverse complement strand
TATAGACCTTTTTTATAATTTACTACCGCATTCTCTGCAGAACTTGTCACTTGGTTGATTTTCTTTACCACAAGAACATCTATGTTCATTGTTTTCTTCTAAATTATATCCACAATTGGAACAAGAACGCTCATCTATGTCAACTGCATCACCACATTTAGGACATTTGTCTCGTGTGTCTAAGTATGATGTAGTTACACCAGCAATCACAATTGATAATCCTGCGAATAAGACATATACACTAATTCCAGAGACTACTCCACCTAAAAGGAATATAACCATATATGGGATTGGGTTAAATGGTTTTGGCATGGTGATATCGTCAGGATTGAAGGTCGTAGGATCAAAGTCTATCGTGGTACCATTAACAGCATTAAGAGCTCCAGCTGCAAATCCGAAAAATCCAAATCCAATCATGAAGATACCTACTAGTAAACCAATTCCTCCCCCAATGAGTAAGTATTTTTTTACTTTTTTAGCATATTCACTATTTGTGGTGTTTTTTGCTTTGTACAGCAGTTTCTTAAATGACCCACCAATGTTATTGATGTTGATGTCATTCGTCGTAGAAGACTGATATGTATGATTATTATCAAGTAAATCATCTACTGAGACATTGAGTGCTTTTGCGAGTTTAGATACGTTGTATAAATCCGGTAAACCATCACCACGTTCCCATTTTGATATAGCTTGCCTTGTTACACCAACTCTTGATGCTAGTTCGCCTTGCGTCATATTTTTTTCTGTTCTAATTTGTATAATTCTTTCCCCTAAGTTTTTGTTCATTTTCATCCTCTTTCTGTGTTGTTCTATGACTAGTATATAATGTTTTTTACGGATTGACAAGAGCCAACTTACTTACATTGAGGCAACGAATCGTTGCGAGGAAAAATGGTGCGTTTTCCTTGTTTTAATAAGGGTCTGTGCAAATATATTGTTAGTGTGCGAACAATATGGTATTATAGAGACGACTTTGAATGAAAGAAGGTGCTTATATGATATTTAAATTATTACAAACTATGAAGAAAAATTTGATCTTTAGTATTATTATAGCGATGGTTATTGGTTTAGTGATTGGGTATTATGTTGATGTTTCAATATTAAAGAAAGCCATTACTCCACTTACGTTTTTAATGGTATATCCAATGCTTGTTCCATTAAAACTTGAATCGCTTACTGAAAAAGGTAATATTAAGTTACAGATAGCTACGATAATAATTAATTTTGCAGTATTACCATTTGTTGCGTACACACTTGGATTGGTATTTTTTAGAGATAATAATGCATTTCGATTAGGTCTTTTAATGATGTCCTTACTTCCTACAAGTGGAATGACTATTAGCTGGACTGTTATGGCAAAAGGGAATGTAAGTGAAGCAATTCGAATGGTTGTTCTTGGGTTGTTAGTTGGTGCGATGTTGATTCCGTTATATATATCGGGATTACTAGGAGAAGCAATCAGCGTTGATTTTTGGAATGTTTTTTCTAAAGTTGCAATTATTGTATTTATTCCATTGTTCTTTGCATTTATTACTCAGATTGTATTGAAGAAACAGTATGGGAATGAAACATTTAACAAATCTATCAAACCAAAATTCCCATTGTTTAGTATACTAGCAGTTGTTTTAATGATTTTTGTTGCTACAAGCTTACGCGCTAAAACATTGATTGATAATCCTATGATTTTAGTAGAGATTATTGTACCATTATTATCATTTTATGGGATTGTCTTTGGGATTCAGTACTATGTTGGCAAGCTGTTCTTTGAAACGAAAGAGAGAATTGCGCTAAGTAATGGTACAATTGTACGAAACTTAAGTGTTGCGTTATCGCTTATCTTTGGAGCGTTTGGCAATCTTGGATTAGCAGCATTGTTGATTGCAATAGCATATGTTATACAAGTGCAATTTGCGGCTTGGAATACAAGGTTAGCCGAAAAAATATATTAAAAAAAGGTGCGATGCACCTTTTTATTTTTTATCTCCAAAAACTGCTTTCCAATCTTTCATAAATGCAGCAATTCCTTTATCCGTAAGAGGATGAGTGATTGCTTTTTTTAGTACAGCGTATGGAACTGTTGCGATATGTGCACCAACTAAAGCTGAATCAGCTAGTTGTTTTGGTGTACGTATGCTTGCGCTGATAATTTGTGTATCCAAATCATATATGTCGAAGATTCTTCGAATGTCACTAACTACTTCAATACCATCATGAAGTGTATCTTCTAACCTTCCGACAAATGGTGAAACATAGGTTGCTCCTGCAAGTGCAGCTATTAATGCTTGATTAGCACTAAAAACGAGAGTGACGTTTGTTTTGATCCCTAAAGCAGTAAGTTGCTTTGTTGCTTTAAGTCCTTCTTCAGTTAGTGGAATCTTTACAACCATGTTTGGATGAATTTTACTTATTTCAATTCCTTCTTTAACCATTCCCTCAGCTTCAAGGCTTATCACTTCTCCACTAATAGGTCCATCTACAATGCTTGTGATTTCCTTGATAACCTCATTGAAATCACGACCTTCTTTTGCGATTAATGTTGGATTTGTTGTGACACCTGAGATGACACCAATATCAGCAAACTCTTTGATGTGCTCTACATTTGCTGTATCAATAAATAATTTCATAATTTCCTCCTAGTTTTCTTCTGTTTCTTCTAAATCTTCTTCACCAATGAATACTATTGGTTCAGCACCTTCTAAATGCTCCTTGATTATATCGACAAATAATACTCCATTCAAATGATCAATCTCATGTTGTAAAACAACACCAACATAACCACTAATACGAATTTCTATTTTACGTAATTCATCTGTATCGGGTAGGTATTGTTGTGCTCGAACTGTAATCTTTTTATGTCTTGGTACGAGTCCTTCGACTTCTCTGTCTACACTAAGACATCCTTCACCACCAGGGATGTAGATTTTTTGAACACTATGACTAATTATTTTTGGATTTACCAGTAGTAACTTGTATAGTTTTTCATTCTTTTCATCGGTTGTTAGAACAGCTAACATACGTTTTGAAATGTTGATTTGTGGCGCTGCAAGTCCAACACCAGGTCTTAATTCATACTCTTCACTTGTTTCAGGGTCTTGTGAATTCTCAAGGAATCCCATCATAAGCTTTAATGTTTGTTTATCTTCATCATTTAAAGGTAATTCAACTTCCTTAGCTCGTAATGCTAGTGTTGGGTGACCTTCTCTGATTACGTCTTTCATTGTTAACATGTAACCACCTCTAACTTATTATAACAAAATCACTTTGTAGAATAAAACAAAATAGATTATATTTCAAGGTTATTGTATAAAAAATGACAAAAAAAGTAATAATATAAAATTAAAACGTTTTCAATTTCGTAAATTAGTTTACTATCTCTACTAAACAAAGTATAATATAAGTGATATTTTTTAGGAGGTTTACCATGGAAAAGATTAGAAAAATCGGGATTATCACCGGTGGTGGAGACTGTAGTGGGTTAAATGCTGTTATTAACGGTATCACAAAAGCTGCAGTAAAGAAATACGGTGTCGAAGTTGTAGGTTTTACAAGAGGATATGCTGGACTTTATAGAAATGATTTTAGACCGTTAGGGCTTAAATCAGTTTCAGGTATTATGCATGAAGGTGGAACAATTCTTAAATCATCTAACAAAGATAATTTATTTAATTTCCCATTTAGGAATGCAGATGGAAGTATTACGTATACTGATGTCTCTGATGAAGCTGTAAAGAACTTAAAGTATCTTGGTGTAGATGCTTTGATTGTAATTGGTGGAGACGGAACGTTAACAAGTGCTCGTGATTTCTATCGTAAAGGTATACCAGTAGTAGGTGTTCCAAAAACAATTGATAATGACTTACCAGCTACAGATGTAACATTCGGTTATAATACATCACTTGAAACAATTACAGATGCATTAGATAAAATTCACACTACAGCATACTCTCACGATAGAGTAATGGTAGTAGAAGTAATGGGAAGAAATACAGGATGGTTAGCAGCTGAAGGTGGACTTAGTGGTTCAGCAGATGTTATCTTAATTCCAGAAATTCCTTATGACATTGAAAAAGTAGTTGAGAAGATTCGACAAAGAGATGCATTTGGTAGAAACTTCACAATTATTGTTGTAAGTGAAGGAGCTACACCAAAAGGTGGCGGACAAGTAGTGCGTGAAATCATCGAAGATAGTGCTGATTCAGTACGTTTAGGTGGTATCGGGCAACAGATTACTGATCAATTGCAAAAACTTGTACCTGAACATGAAGTTCGTTATACAAACTTAGCATATATCCAACGTGGAGGAATTACTTCTACATTCGATAGAGCGTTAGGATTATTATTTGGTGTGAACGCTGTTGATTTATTAATGAACGGTGGAGCAGGACGTATGGTTCAGCTTAAAGGTAGAGACATTACATCTGTACCATTAACTGATGTTGTTGGAACTGGTGAAGTTGGAGAAACTTCAAAAGGTGGAGACAAATTAGTTGATCCTGAAGGACAATTAGTTCAAGCTGCAAAAGCAATTGGAATTAGTTTTGGTGACTAATGTATTCCTATCCAATTGATTATGACGAGTTTACTACAGAAGAAATTGCAATTATTGTTGAATTCTTATCTTTAATAGAAGATGCGAATGAATCAAAAGTTGATCCAGTAAAACTTCTAAGAAAACATAATGAATATCGTAAAGTAATTAACTCAGGCTCAATTGAAAAACAAATTGATCGAGAATTTGAGAAGAAATCTGGATATTCCATATTCAAAACAATCAAAAAATACAAGTAGGCACAAGCCTACTTTTTTTGTATAATGATTATAGGGAGTGATACAATGAAACCATTTAGTAAACTCACAGCAGTTCAACTCTGGACTGACCCATATATTTCAAAACAAATGTTACGTCATCATTTAGAGTTCGATAATAACATTGCATCAAGAACAATTAATACGATTGATAATACTGTTGATTTTATTTCGAAAACATACATGAAAAATAAAAAGTCAGTATTAGACTTAGGGTGTGGTCCGGGACTCTACACAGACCGGTTTGATAGGCTTGGATACCGTGTAAAGGGTATCGACATAAGTAAAAATTCAATTGACTACGCTAATATAACAAACTCAAATGTCATGTATGAGCTTAATAACTACGTGGATATGAAACCTAATGGCAAGTTTGACCTCGTTACAATGATTTATTGTGACTTTTCAGTCCTTGATTACAAGCAAAGAAATCGTGTTTTGCAGAATGTAAAAGCAATGTTAAGCGATGATGGTCACTTTATTTTTGATGTCCATAATTTACACTTCTTACGTACGTTTAATACTGGCGAAGACACTACCACTGAAGAAGATGGGTTTTATATGACTGGTAGCTGTAATATTACGATTAAGAACTCAGTATATCAAGAAGAGGAAGTGTGCTTAACTCATATAAAAGCAGCGGGAGAAAGAACGTTAGAATTCTATAATTGGTACCAATGTTACTCGGTAGTGTCCATTACAAAACTTCTACAACAGAATGGTTTTGATGTAGTTGAAGTCTATTCGGACACAATGGGCAATAAAGACTTTAATGAAGGGGACGCTATGTGCGTTGTATCGAAGGTGAATTAGATGAGACTTGATAAATTACTCTCAAATCTAAAATATGGCACCAGAAGTGAAATAAAACGCTTTATAAAATCTGGATATGCATCTGTAAATGGAGAAATATGTAAAAATCCAGGTGTAATTGTGAATGAATTAATAGATACGATAATATTCGACGATCAATTAGTTGAATATAAAAGGAATATACTACTTATGATGAATAAGCCAAGTGGGTATATAAGCTCGAGTGAAGTTGGACTCCATAAAAATGTGTTTGAGTTGCTAGATGAACCGTATAATCGATTAGATTTAAAGATTGCAGGAAGGCTAGACATCGATACTGAGGGATTATTGCTTTTAACTGATAATGGTAAATTAGTTCATGAGATTATATCACCTAATAAATTAGTATATAAGCGGTATTACGTAAAAACTGGAAAATCTATTGACATTTCTTTATTTGATAAAAAGATGGAAATTAAAGATGGCAAAGATATGCTGTTTACTCCGATGAAACCAATCACTGAATACATATCTGATAATGAGTTTTACTTATCAATTGCAGAAGGTAAGTTTCATCAAGTAAAACGTATGGTTGAGTATTTAGGGAGTAATGTTATTTACCTAAAACGAGTATCCATTGGGGAGATACATTTAGACGAATCTCTTGAACTTGGTGAATACAAGGAGATTGAACCTATAATATAAAAAAAGACGAGATTACTCGTCTTTTAATTGTTTTAGGGTATCAATTAATACATTTGTTCCATATTCTAATTCCTCTTTCGTAGTTTGGTATCCAAGAGATATTCTAATTGTTGCATTGATGTACTCTTTTGGGACTCCAATACTACTTACTACATGACTTGGTTCAATTGATGTTGAATCACATGCGGAACCAGTAGATACAAACACATTTTGTTTATTTAAGTAGAATGTTATTGTATCTCCATCTAAATCTCTAAAGGAAAGATTTAAATTCCCAGGTAGTCTATTATCTCCTACTTCTGGGCCATTTAATATGTAGTCTATGTTGTTCTTGTCTAACTCGCTTAGGATGTACATAGAGTACGAATTTAAGCGATCCTTATATTCTTTAAATTCTGATAAACCAAGTTCTAGAGCTTTCGTAATTCCAGCGATAAAGGCCACATTTTCCGTTCCGGCTCTTTTATCATGTTCTTGTTTACCACCGTGGAGTAAATTATCTATTTCTATTCCATCTTTAATGTATAGTATCCCAATGCCTTTTGGGGCATTAAATTTGTGTCCTGAGATACTTAGGAAATCAACTTCAAGTTGTTGGATATTTAATTCAGTATGGCAGACTGCTTGAACTGCATCGATGTGTAAGTACGTACTTTTGCGATTACATACTTCACTAATTTCATTAAAATTCTGAATGGTTCCAATTTCATTGTTTGCCATGATAATACTCACGAATAATGTGTTTTCTGTTATTAAGGATTCAAGATGATCAACATCTACAAATCCATTGCTATCAGTGTCAACATATTGAAGTGTATATCCTCTAGAAGCTAAGTATGTACACGTTTCAAGTGTTGCGTGGTGTTCAATTTTAGTGGTGATTATTTCGCTTTTTGTGCGGTTTTTTAGTGCCATCCCTTTCAGCGCCCAGTTAATCGACTCTGTTCCACAGCTAGTAAAGTAGATCTCAGTGTGATTGCATCCTAAAAGTTCAGCGATTTTTTTTCTAGATGAATTGATGAATTTGCGATTCTTGATCCCTAGTTTATGAAGGGAAGAAGGGTTACCAAACTCTTCCAAAAAGAAAGGTTTCATCGCTTCGAAGACTTCTGGTTTTATGAATGAAGTTGATGCATTGTCGAAATATGCTTCCATTATCTCACCCCACTAATTCTATTTTAATATCCTCAATTTCTCTTACGTCTAGAAAATATAACTTATCAGCATAATCTTTTCCATAGATTGGTTGATTTTTATTTTTTCTAAGTAGTGTTAGAATTGTATCTGCAAATTCTTTTAGTACGTATGATTGATGAATTATACAAGGATCTTCATCATCAAAAAGCTCAATTGATTTGTTGATGACTTCTTGATCTTTTGCTGGTAGTTCAATTACTCTACCCGAATATACAAGTGTATCTCCTCGTGTAATTTTTATCTTTTGTTTCATGTTAGAACCCCCTGATTATTCTCGTTAGGAAGAAAATCCCAATTCCTAAGAATAACAATGCGTTTAATAATTTAATAATATGAAGATGTTCTCTTATCCAGTTGCTCGCTGTCATGACACCTTTACCTTTGATTGCGAAAATCGCGATTGCAATAAGCGGTAAAACAAACATAAAGTTATAAGCAACTAATGCTACATAGGCATATGCACTTCCTACTTCGTGGATACCTACTATTATACCAGCATATATTTGCCCTGTGCAAATTAATTCTGTAACACTTAACGTAATACCAAGAATGAACGTTAGAGCTAACACAGAAATTAATCCACGTTTATTTTCTGGATCATTAATAACATCTGTAAAACGTTTAACAATGCGCTTATTAAAACGTTGAATCCATTTCGGAAGTTGATTTTTTACTTTTCCATATTCCTCTTTTTTGGTTACAACAAAGTCATACATGTTGTATGAGAAGAGTACAATACAGAATATCAAGACAAACCAACTTACAATCTGATTTATAATGGCAGCTTGTGCTGCATACTTGGTTAAAGCACTAAGTAAGAATGTACCAATTAATAAGTATGATACAAACAATGCTGAGATGTATGTAATACTAACAAGCATCAATACTTTTTTGTTGTCATTTGAACTTAACAAACTAACAAATAGTAATAGTAATGCAATTGCGCAAGGATTAAATCCATCTAATAAACCAGCACCAAGAACACTTATGAATCCGAGGAAACCAGTAATATTAAAGAACGCTTCTTGATTTTTTACATTTACTTCAAGTAGAGGATCATTTGACGCAGTTAATAATGAACCATCTGCAAATGCATCTTGAATTGCATCAGTACCAATATAGTATTGATCCCCCGCAAAGAAGGTTGGAGTAACCATTTCTTCTTCCACATCATAAACACGTCCATACGCAATCCATAAGTCATTAAGACTAGGGTCACCATCAAAGTTATACATTGATAAATCATATCCAGATAAATCTGTTTCCTCGATGTCATATATGATGACAGTTACACCTTCAGCAGCTAAATCATCAAGAATACCACTTTGTTCTAGTTCAACGCAACTTAAGCATGATTCTCCTTTAAAATAAACAACCGTTTTATCAGCTGCTAGTACTGTATTGCTACTAACCGCTACAAAGATTGTAGTTAATAGTATCGCTATTGTTACAAGTAGTTTTTTCATGTCAAACACTTCTTTCTATATAAATAACTAATACTATTATATAGGTCATGCTATTCGGTGTCAAACATTGCTGTAATAATATCGAGATGTTTATAATTAGTGGATTAACATATATATTTTGCTTGAAAGAAATACCCCAAAATTATATACTTAAAGTTAGGTGATAGTATGGATGCAAAATTAATTAATCTAGCATACGATGTAGCTGATGAAATTAAGGAATTAGAAACATATAAACGACTTCTTACATTAAAAGAAATAATGGAAACAAATGAGGAAGTAAAATCGTTAATAGCAGCATTTAATAAACAAAAACGTAAATATGAAGAAGTTAGTAAATATGGGAAGTATCACCCAGATTTAAAAAAAGTACAACTTGATTTAGCAGCGATTAAGCAACGTGTGTTTACACATGATATAATTAAAGAGTACAAAGAAAAAGAACGAGAATTACAAAAAATTCTAAACGAATTATCAATGGATATCGCAAAGAGTGTTTCAAATAAGGTGAAACACCCAAATGAAGAAGGGTTAATCCCAAAACATTAAAGGAGTTATTATGATTAGTAGAAAAAGTTTAATTGTGTATTTTAGAAGCCCTAAAGCTCTTAAACATATCGGTAGATTAGCTGATATTAAGTATTATACAAAGAAACGAAAGTATGCAATTATTTATGTGAATGAAGAAGATCAAGAAAAAATCGTTAAGGAACTAAAAGGTATTAAGTTAGTACGTAAAGTAGAAGAATCATTAAATGAAGCAGCAGAATATCAAATTGATTTTAATGTACAGTAAAAATACTTGACATTCGTTTTTACAGGTGGTATACTCATTAAGGTTAATAAAAATTGAGGAGGAATAAACATGGCAGTAAAAATTAGATTACAAAGACACGGTTCAAAAAAACGTCCTTTCTATAGATTAGTAGCAGCTGATTCTAGAAACAAAAGAGATGGTAGATACTTAGAAATTATCGGTACTTACAATCCAACTACAGAACCAGCAGAAGTGAAAATCGATGAAGAAAAAGCAAAAAAATGGTTAAATGAAGGTGCGCAAGTTACTGACACTGTGAAGAATTTATTCGCAAAAGCTGGCATCAAGAAATAAACGTGGTGTAAATTATGGCTGTTAATTATGAAAAACTAATTAAAGACCTAGTTAAGCCATTGGTGATTAACCCTGAAGACGTTATGGTTAAAAAGTTTTCTGAGGATGATAATATGCTTACAATTCAAGTAATTGTCAATCAAGAAGATCTTGGTAGGGTTATTGGAAAGAATGGACGCATTGCTAACGCAATAAGAACTATCGCTTATGCAAGTGCATCAAGAGATGGTAAAAAAATAACGATTAATATTGATTCGTTTTAGACCTAAATTTATTTAGGTCTTTTTGTTTTCATTAGTTTAAAAAGTCCTTTTTGTATTGTATAATGTTTTCATGGAGGCGATGTGATGAAAGCAGTACTGAAAAATGGAAAGACCGTTGAAATTAGGCACGGAGCTATTTCTGATGCAAAGCGAATTTTGGACTATATGTACCTCATTCATAGGCAAACTAAAAACTTGGTAAGAGAACCAGAAGAATTTAAGCTAACACTTGAAGAAGAGGAAGCGTTTATAAAGAAAGTGGAGGCATCTAATGAACAAGTGATGTTAATTGCACTCGATGGTGAGAAAGTAATTAGTACAAGTGGGTTTCACGGGAGTGGATTAAAACGTGTAAAGCATCGTGTTTCTTTAGGGATTAGCATATTAGAAGATTATCGCGGGTTAGGGCTTGGAAAAATTCTGATGCTTCAATTAGAAAAAGAAGCGATAAAACTCGGTAAAACAAAAATTGATTTAGAAGTACGAAAAGACAATATTGGAGCAATCAAACTATACGAGAAAGTTGGATACAAACACGAAGGTGAAGTAGTGGATGGCTTTTTTGTCGATAACACCTATGTCAATTTACTTAAAATGGGGTTAAACCTTAGGAGGTAGTTATGAATACACTCGAAGTACGTAATTTGAGGAAGACGTTTATTTTATCTAAAAAACAACGAAAACTTCAAAATACGGATGAAAAATTAAAAGTTGCAGTAAACGATTTATCCTTTACTGCTTATCCAGGCGAGATATTTGGTCTTCTTGGACCTAACGGTGCAGGAAAAACAACTTGTCTTAGAACAATATCGACATTAATAAAACCAGATGAAGGTGATATTTTCGTTGGCGGTACAAGTGTGAAAGATGAATCATTTGAAGTGCGTGGTAAAATTGGTTTCCTAACAAGTGAATTGAAGCTTGAAGATCATTTTACACCGGATTATCTATTCACCTATTTTGCTCGTTTACACGGTCTTGAAGAAGACTTGATTGAAACGCGCAAAGAAGCCCTTTTTGATACATTTGGTATCAATGATTTTAGAGAAGTAAAAGTTGCGGATTTATCAACTGGTATGAAACAAAAAGCTAGTATCGCAATCAGCTTAGTACACGACCCTGATTTTGTGATTTTTGATGAACCAACAAATGGTCTTGATGTCCTTACAGCTCGCAGTGTAACAGATTATTTAATTGAATTAAAGAAAGCTGGAAAAACTGTGATATTATCAACCCATATATTAGGTGTTGTTGAAAAATTATGTGATCGTGTTGGAATTATTATAAATGGAAAAATGAAAGTTTGTGACACTCTAAAAAATGTTAAGGCTAAAGATTCTAGTGATAATCTTGAGGAAATATTCTTTCAGTTAATTCAGGAAGAAGGTGAATTAGCATGAAAAATATCATAACCGTATTTAAGAAAGAATTTTATCGCGTTATGAGTGATAAACGATTAATTTTCACAGCTATTTTACTCCCTGGTTTAGCGATATATTTGATGTATTCATTCTTAGGTAGCATTATTTCCAATGAAATAGAAGACCAACAAGAACATACGATTATTGTCTATGAAGAAAGCTTCCCTGTACCTGTTAAAACATTTATGAATCAACAGGGAGTTGTACCTACCTATCATGAACTTGGCGATAGAACACTAGATGATGCAAAAGAATTATTGTTATCAGGAGAAGCTGACTTAATAATTTACTTCCCTGAAGATTTTTATGATCATGTACAAGATTATGAGAATCTAGATACATTACCAGACGTTGAAATCTATTATAATCCTGGAGAAGACTACAGTAGAAATGCCTACAATACGATGAACTGGATCTTAAGTGAATGGGCTCAAACAAAAGGGTTAGAACGCTTTGGTGAAGATTTTTATGTTTATACTGTAAACATTGAATTAGAACCAGGTGAAAATGAAGTCGTGAACGAAGAAAAAGCACAAGGACAAGTTGTTGCGAATTTACTGCCAATGTTGATTATTATGTTTCTTTTTAGTGGAGCAATGAGCATTGGTCCAGATAGTATCGCAGGAGAAAAAGAACGTGGGACAATCGCAACATTACTTATTACACCGATTAAACGTAGTGAAATCGCAATTGGAAAAGTACTGAGCTTGAGTGTGATATCTCTGTTTAGTGCAACATCGAGTTTCACTGGAATACTACTAAGCTTACCGAAACTAATGCAAGGTGCAGAAGTAGATATTTCGATATATGGTGTACGTGAGTTTGTAATCTTGTTTACCGTATTACTTGCTACCGTGCTATTTATTGTTGGGATTATCAGTGTTATCAGCGCATACGCAAAAACAATTAAAGAAGCAAGCATGCTTATCATGCCTGTCTATTTCATTAGTATATTTATTGGCGTAAGCACGATGATGAGTGGAGAAGCAAATCCTAACCAAATGTTATATTTAATTCCAATTTATAATAGTGTGCACGTTATTATTTCAATCTTAACATTTGAAATTGTACCTACAACGTTCTTTATTATGGTTGGTAGCAACTTAGTATACGTAGCAATTTTAATTTATATTTTAAATAAATTCTTCCAATCAGAAAAAATTATGTTCGCAAAATAGAGGTGGATTTATGAACCATACAAAAATCGGAGTGATTGTAAATACACATGGCTTAAAAGGTACTGTGAAAGTAAAATCTTTCACAGATTTTAAGGATGAACGATATAAAAAAGGTTCGCAGTTATTAATTCAATTTAAGAACCAAATGTTAGAGGTTACGGTGGATAAATATAAAACTGTTAAAACCGTTGAATACATTGACTTTAAAGAGTATTCAAACATCAATGAAGTGGAGAAGTTTAAAGGCTGTGATTTGTATATTGATAATGAATACATTCATGAACTAGAGGAAGATGAATACTACTTTAGTGAATTAATTGGTATGGATGTATATCTAGATACATACATTGGAACAGTAGTTGATGTATTAGAAATGCCTCGTTCACAAATGCTTGTGGTAAAACGAGATGGAAACAAAAATGCAATGATTCCATTTCAAAATGAGTTTATTGATGAAGTCGATAAAATACAAAATAAAATTACAATTAAATACTGGGAGGGATTGTTATGAAAATTGATGTCTTAACATTATTCCCAAATATGTTTACTGGGTTTTTAAATGAATCTATTATGGCAAGAGCCATAAAAAACGAAAAAGTCAAAATCAATTTGATTGATTTTCGTGAGTTTGCGGATAACAAACATAAAAAAGTAGATGATTATCCGTTTGGTGGAGGTGCAGGAATGGTATTGCAGGTGCAACCTGCAATTGATGCTCTTAGAAGTATTGAAGGTTATCAAGATGCACTTAAAATTATTGTTTCACCACAAGGAAAAGTTTTTAAACAACATTTCGCATATGAGTTATCTAAAACAACGCATGTTATTATTCTTTGTGGCCATTATGAAGGATATGATGAACGAATAAGAGATTATTTTGATCTTGAATTATCAATTGGTGATTATGTACTAACAGGAGGAGAACTTGCAGCAATGGTTCTGATTGATGGTATCACAAGAGTAATACCTGATGTAATTGGTAAAGATGAATCCCATTTGCATGACTCTCATTCCAATATTTTACTAGAACATCCTCACTATACAAGACCACGAGTATTTGAAGGTAAAGAAGTGCCTGAAGTACTTGTGAATGGACACCATGAAAAGATTGAAAATTGGCGGAATGAAGAAGCAATCAAAAGAACCAAACAACGCCGTCCGGATTTATTTAAGAAGTATGTTGATTCTTTGAAAGAAGATGAC
Organism: uncultured Candidatus Izemoplasmatales bacterium; assembly: GCA_964652375.1. Classification (GTDB taxonomy): domain Bacteria; phylum Bacillota_I; class Bacilli_A; order Izemoplasmatales; family Izemoplasmataceae; genus CAZZAP01. The sequence goes on along the minus strand of CAZZAP010000025.1, from coordinate 12,034 downwards.
AAAAAGTAGTTGCATAAGCAGTATAACTATGGTATAATAATTTTCGCTGTAAAGCATCAACATGCATTGCTCCGCTTTGGTAAAACCTTATGAGCAACGTAAACAAAAAGTAAGGAGTGATATTATGTCTCAGCAATTATTACGCGACATTACTAAAGAATATCAAAAATCTGAAGTTCCTACTTTCTGGGCTGGAGATACTGTTAGAGTATCTGTAAAGATCAAAGAGGGTAACCGTGAACGTATCCAGGTATTTGAAGGTTTAGTAATCAAAAGACAAGGTGGAGGAATTAGTGAAACATTCACAGTAAGAAAAGTTTCTTACGGAATTGGAATTGAAAGAACATTCCCAATCCATTCACCATTAGTAGAAAAAATCGAAGTGCTTAGAAGAGGTAAAGTTCGTAGAGCTAGACTATTCTACATTAGAGGACGTTCTGCTAAACAATCTCGTATTAAAGAACGTAGATAATTTAAAAACACCACTCTATTGTGGTGTTTTTTATATCAAAATAAGATAACATAAAACGATTTCGTCAAAATGCACAAAAGTTATGAAAACTTTTCATTTTACATAGCAAAGGGCTTGAAAACATTTTCATCTATGATATAATCATACTGTTGAAAGAAGGTGCTAATTATGAGTAAAGCCACTATTTATGACGTAGCTGGAGCTGCTAGAGTTTCGTTAGCTACTGTATCAAGAGCAATTAACAACCCTGAGAAGGTAAAACCAGAGACGAGAGAAAGAGTACTTAGAGTAATTGAAGAACTAGGATATAAACCTAATGCATTCGCAAAAGGATTAGCTTCTAGAAAATCAACAACTGTTGCAGTTGTTGTGCCTGATATGTCTCGTGCATCTATCGCTGAGATGATGAATGGTATTGCGGATATTGCAAGAGTATATAAATATTCAATACTAATTTATATCTTAGAAAGTGAAGATGCTTCAGAAGAGGATATCTTACGCGAAATTATCGCTGCGCAAGTTGATGGAATTTTATACTTAAATGATGAAATTACTCCAGTGCAATTTGATTTCTTGAAGAAAGTAAAAAACACATATCAAATTCCAATCGTTCTGACAAATACTGTTTATCCTGAAGACATTGAAATTCCAAGTGTTTCTATCGATTATGAAAAAGCTGGATACGAAATTACGAAGAAGTTAATTGATGAAGGACGTAAAAACATTTATATGGTTTCAACAGTACGTAAGTACATGGTAAACGATTTAAAAGAAGCAGGATATTTACGAGCGGTAAAAGAAGCAGGATTACAAGAAAAAATTATGAGAACATCTGGACGTATTAGTATTAATACGGAACACTTCAATGAATACTTTAAAGAAAACAAAGTTGATGGTGTTATCGCAGTACGTGATTCAATCGCAATTTCATTTTTGAATGTTGCCTTTGCAAATGACGTAAGCATACCAAAAGATATTGGTGTATGCGGATTCCAAAACACAAAATATGCAAGACTCGCAAGACCGCAACTATCTTGTGTAGACTTACCAATATATGACTTAGGTGCAGTTGGTATGAGATTACTTACGAAATTAATGAACAGTGAAGAAATTAAAGATCGTCAAGTAAAACTACCTCATTCAATCGTACTTAGAAAAACAACATTATAAGCGTTGATTAAGAAGAGAATATCAAACTCATTTATAGAGACTTAGTGGTTGGTGAAAACTAAGATTGCGTAGATATTTATACACCTTAGGAGCTTCTGTGTGAAAAGCATGGACGGGCATGGACCGTTATTCCAATGAGTGCTAGAGTGAAATCTAGAACAAAGGTGGTACCACGGATTAAAGTTCGTCCTTTATTAGGATGAACTTTTTTTATAGATTATAGGAGGAAATAAAATGAATTTAATACAAGAATTAAAATGGCGTGATTTGTTGTATGATATGACAGATCCTGCATTAGAAGAAGTAATGGAAAAAGAGAAATTAACATTTTATGTAGGTGTAGACCCAACAGCAGATAGTCTTGCTGTTCATCATTTAATATCATATTTAGTTTCAAAAAGATTACAAGATAAAGGACATCATCCGATATTGGTGATTGGTGGAGGTACTGGCCTGATTGGTGACCCATCAGGAAGAAGTACCGAAAGAAGCTTACTTACGCTAGAAGAAACTATGAAGAATAGTGAGAAAATTGTAAGTCAAATCATGAATGTGATACCGGATGCAAAAGTAGTGAATAACTACGATTGGATCAAAGAGTTTGATTTAATTCGTTTCTTACGAGATATCGGGAAACATTTTAACATCAATCACATGATTGCAAAAGACAGTGTGAAATCAAGATTAGAACATGGAATTAGTTTTACAGAGTTTAGTTACCAGATTATTCAATCACTTGATTTCTTGGAATTATACAAAAACCATAACTGTAAATTACAGATTGGTGGTCAAGACCAGTGGGGGAATGTAACTGCTGGACTTGATTTAATCAGAAAAGTAGAAGGACATGATGCGAAAGCATACTGTTTCACATGGCCATTATTAACGAAAGCTGATGGTAGTAAATTTGGAAAAACAGCAGGTGGAGCTATCTGGTTAGACAAAGAAAAAACGAGTGTATACGAGTTTTACCAATACTGGATAAACACACCAGATAAGGACGCTGTATCATTTCTTAAAAAGTTTACGTTCATGAGTGTTGAAGAAACTAAAAAAGTAATTGAGGAGTTTGAAGCTGCGCCTCATAAACGTCTTGCACAAGCGAAAATTGCTGAAGAACTAACAGTGCTTGTTCATGGTCGTGACGCGTACGAACGTGCAGTAAGAACATCAAAGGCGTTATTTAGTGGGGAGTTTACTGAATTAACTAGTGAAGAAATCAAAATTGTGACAAAAGGATTAGTCGTTCACAAGTTCTTCCCAAAAATGCCTCTTGTAGATATGTTGATTGAAATTAAACTAGCTTCAAGTAAACGTGAAGCTAGAGAATTCATCAAAAATAATGCAATTAGTTTAAATGCTAAAAAAGTTACCGATATCGATTACCTGGTCGATGTGGATGATTGCGCTGCGGATAATATCATTTTTATCAAACGTGGTAAGAAAAAATACGCAGTAGTGCAACTTCATTATCCAGTGCAAAAATAAAAAAAAGGTCCTCGGACCTTTTTTGTTTTAAATATAGAGTATTGCGTAATACGTCATAAATGATAAGAATGCAATACTGTGAATCATCAACAATGTTTTGTACTCTGTCTCCTTGAATTTATCGTTTGAAAACAACGTACTTAGAAATGCTGCAAAACTGATTAAAATCACAATCAGTAGAATTCCGAAGTTGAAGTAACCAAGCGCATAAAATAGATCGCTTATTCGAAATAATATTGCGCTTAGAAAACTAATGATGTAAAATCCAATGTAAATTGATAAATAGACTCGTTTGTTTAATTTGTATCTCATATAAATCACCTAGAATGATTATACCATAAAATAAATAAAAAAGGATGATAAAACATCCTTATTTACATTCAGTTGCGTGTGAGTATCCCATAATATAAATTTCCTTGATGTGGTTATCTTGTAAGCTGTAGAATACTTGTTTCCCTTGTTTGCGCGTTTTTACAACGTTCATATCACGTAATAGTTTTAGTTGATGTGAGATAGCTGATTGGCTTGTCTCAAGCGAATCACTAATGTCTTGTACACAAAACTCACCACTGAGTAATAAATCAATGATTCGTAGTCTTGTATAATCACTAAAAATCTTAAATAATTGCACCGTGTCCTTAATACTAGCAACTTGTTGTTCACCCATTGTATCGCCCCCTTGAGTAGATTAATCGTAAACTATTCATCACGGCAATTAAGGTAATTCCAACGTCAGCAAAAATAGCCATTAACATTGTACTTATACCAAAACCAGCAAGTGTTAAGAATAGAAACTTGATACCTAATGATAACACAATATTCTCGTAAACGATAGTCTTTGTACGTCTACCAATGCGGAATGCTTTTTCTAATGTACTTAAGTCTTCGTCCATGATGATTATATCCGCGACATCAATTGCAATTTCACTACCACTACCCATTGCTACACCAATATCGGCGCTCTTAAGAAGTGGAGCATCATTGATTCCATCACCAACATACATTTTTAACTGATTGTTGTTGATTTCGTTAAATGCAGTGATTTTATCTTCTGGAAGTAAATTAGATTTATAGTTGATTCCTCCAAGAGAAGCAGCAACATCTTTTGCGATGGCGTTATTATCTCCTGTAAGCATTGTAATATCATGTCGTTTTGCAAGTCGGTGTATAACATTTAAACTTGAATCTTTAATTTGATCTCGAACAATCACTCTACCTAAATAACGACCATTTTTCGATACAAATACATTTGATCCAACCATAATTTTTTTATCTTTTACACGGACTTTGTGTTTGGTCATTAACTTGCGATTACCAACTAAAATAGTACCTTCATCTGATTTAACAACTAACCCAAATCCTGGAATTTCTTCAATATCATTATAGTCATAGTAATCACCTTCATAGTGTTTCACAATGCTTTGTGCAATCGGATGATTACTAAATCGTTCAATACTAGCTGCGATTTTTAATACTTCATCGTTTGAGTACTCACTTACAGTAAAATTACCATGAGTTAGTGTACCTGTTTTATCAATACCAATCGCATCTATATTTGTAATCATATGTAAGAATGTACTACCTTTGAATAAGATACCTTCTTTCGCAGAAGCACCAATACCAGCAAAATACGATAGCGGGATTGATAGTACTAATGCACACGGACAACTGATTACTAAGAATGTCGCAGCGCGGTATATATAGTCTTCATAATTAATAAATACAGTATCATCTTGTAACCATTGTAGATACTCAACAAGTGTTGGTACTGCGAATATTAGTAGCGCAGCAAAGGTTACGATTGGTGTATAATATCTAGCAAATTTTGTAATAAAGTTTTCTGTCTTTGCCTTATGATTTGTTGAGTTTTCAATTAAATCAATAATTTTAGCAATTGTTGATTCACTGTATTCTTTTGCAGCTTGAACTTCAATCATGCTACCAACATTGATATTACCACTTAAAATGTAATCTCCCATTTTTACTTGTGAGAGTTTTGCCTCACCTGTTAATGCGCTTGTATTTAAGGATGTATTTCCTTGAATAACAATTCCATCGACTGGGATTTTCTCACCATTCTTAACAACTAAGATATCACCTTTTTTAATTGAAAGTGGATCTTTAATAACAACTGTTCCATCTTCCTTTACATTCGCATATTCAATCTTTAAGTCCATTAGGCTGGATACTTCTTTTTTACTACGATCAACCGCTCTATGTTGTAAGTATTCTCCTAATGTATAGAACATAATAACTAAAATAGCTTCAAAGAAATCTGCTAATAACATCGCAGCAAATGTTGCGATAAACATCAACGTGTTTTCATTAAACAGTTCTTTTCGTTTGATACCTTTTAGTGTTTTTCTAAAGATTTTATGGGATACAAAGAAATAACCGACCCAATAGAAAATAATACTAAAATTGAAATCAATTAAGTATTTATGGATGTCGGTTTTTGGTAAGTAATCACCATGTAATAAAAATCTCACCAGCGGGTTATCACTGTGAAATTCATAATGTGGTCCAAATTCAAAGAATAAGTATCCAATTATATATATAGCAATCCCAATGAAGAATGAATTGTATCCTTCAACTCGTTTTACAGTTTCTACGAAATGCCTTTTGTCAAATGAATAGGTTTCTACACCATCTTCAATCGAGTCAACAATTTCCTTAATTTCCCTTATTGCCTGTTCTTCATCATAATCTTCTGTCGCATCAATGAGCATTACTTGGTTTGGAAAATTAAAGCTTGCAGAGTGAACATAATCCAACTTAGCAAGTGCTTTTTCAATCTTTCCAGCACAAGAAGAACAGATAAGATTCTTCATGACTACTTTCTTGATCATAATTGTCACCTCTTTTAATACCATTACATTTTATATGAATGCACGCTCATATGTCAAGTGTTATGTAAAAAAAGTTTAGAAATTAAATTATGTACAATTATACCATTTTTATGACTATTTAGCGAACTTTGTTTAAAAAGCCCTATGGATAGGGTAAAATATAGTTGTCAAAACAAGAATAATTTGTTATTATTTTGAAGTTGAAAGGGTGATAGAATGGATTTTTATAAGAACGTCTTACAGAATAAAGATCTTATCATTGAAAAGATAAAAGGATTATTAAAAATACCTAGTGTACTTACAGAGTATGATCCAAGTAGTGAGTATCCTTTCGGTATTGAAATAAACAATGCTTTAAACTACATGCTTGATATGGCAAAAGAGGATAAGTTTATAACAAAAAACATCAATAACTACGCAGCTCATATAGAATATGGTAAAGGGAAAGAGATCTTAGGTATCTTATGTCATCTTGATGTTGTGCCTGCCGGTGAAGGATGGACATATGGTCCATTTAATCCAACGATCAAAGATGGAAAGTTATTTGCCCGTGGTATCGCTGATGATAAAGGGCCAACGATTGCAGCATACTTTGCATTAAAGCTGTTAAAAGAGCTTGACATCAATCCTACCAAACGAATCCGCATTATCTTAGGTACAGATGAAGAAACAGCCTGGAGAGGAATTACAGAGTATTTTAAAACAGAAGAAATGCCTGAAATCGGGTTTGCTCCAGACGCATCATTCCCATTAATCTATGGTGAAAAAGGAATCTTAACCTTTGAAGTTTCTGGGAAAACAGATGATAACAAACTACTAACATTTAACTCTGGTGACAGATTAAATGTTGTTCCTGATTATGCCGAATGTACATTAAGTGTAGACTTAAAACAAGAGTTTGAGTCATACCTCCAGTACAATGGCTTTAACGGAGAAATAAATGAAGACACGTATATTGTATACGGTAAAAGAGCGCATGCAATGCAACCAAACCTTGGTGTAAACGCCGCCTTCATTTTAGCAAACTTCCTGAATGAACATATCGATAATAATTTCGTTAAATACATTGTTGATTACTTAACGTTTGATCACTTAGGTGAAAAATTAAATATCAACTACTACGATAAAGAAATGAAAGATTTCACAATGAATCCTGGTAAATTTAACTATGAAAAGAAAAAGTTTACGATTGGGATAAACTGTCGTTATCCAAGAGGATGGGACAAAGATAGTGCCTTCATTAATTTAGAAGCATCAGTACGCAAATATCACTTCAAATACAAAGTATTAAATGATATGGAAGTACACTATGTTTCAACCGAAGATCCACTTGTTCAAACATTGCACAAAGCATATGTGAAATATACAGACGATACAGAATCAGAACTAGTTACCATTGGTGGGGGAACATACTCTAGAGCTCTTAAAAAAGCTGTTGCGTTTGGACCAATGATGCCACATCGTAAAGATGTCGCACATCAAATAGATGAATACATGTTCTTAGATGACCTATTGAAAGCAACTGCCATTTACATGGAAGCTATCTACCAACTCACAAAATAAACCGAATCTAATTAAGATTCGGTTTTTAATTGAAAACATATTTTTAAAAGGTATTATTCATATTCTTTTAGATCATTAATGATATCAAAATAATTATCAAGTTTTTTGTAATAGTTGTCATTATTAATTGTTTCAGGACAATTATAATCACCCTCTATAACTTCACAAACAAAGTCTGGTGAGACAAAACTTCGATGGTCTTTTCTTTCTCTCCTTCTTTGGCTTCTCGTCCTCATCGTAATACCTTTTCACAGTTCGGTAATCACAATTGTATCTTCTTGCTACTTGACTAAAGTTTGGCTTGATTCCCTCTTTCTTGTACATCTTCATGATCTCTTTGATGTCCTTTCTCATATTGATATCCTCCAATCATATTATTGATTCGATTATATCAAAAAAATAGGATTGTAGAACCGACATTTCTTTCCGTCATATTTCTAAAATTCTATTCTGTCATATACAAATGTTTATGATGTTGCTTGATACTGGTTTGAGAATAAGTGAACTACTTAGTGTTACAATTGATTCAGCAGATTTCCTTAACAAAATAATTCATGTTACTAAAACAAAATCAAAAGAACATAGACAAGTACTGATCACAAGTAGAACATGTGATGAACTATTGGATTTTATCTCAATCAACAAAGTAAGGGAGTATATATTTATCAATTTAAAATCAAGAGAAGTATTACATGATGATTCAATACAATCGATATGTCAAAGACTTCAAGAGAAGATTGGTATAAAACAATCTATTACTCCTCATAAGTGGAGACATACATTCGCCAGTAGATTTATTGATAATGATGGTAATCAGTTCGTACTTATGAAACTACTAGGTCATAAGAAAATAACTACTACTCAGATATATGTTCAGGTATCGATGAAGAAAGTAAAAGAAGAGTACTTGAGAATATTTAAAAATGGGGTAAAATAAGAGGGGTGACCTCTGCCCTGACATAAATTTAACAGAAAAAGTGAAAATAAAAAAAGCCAATAAATGGCTTTAAGTGGACTTCTATGGTGCCGCATATGTGATTCGAACACATAACCTCTGCCTTACCATGGCATTGCTCTACCGATTGGAGCTAATGCGGCAAAATCAGTAATATTATATCATGTATATGAAATATTGAAACAAAAATTAGAGATTTATTCGTATCCATCGTTAAAAGGGTTAATAAAACTTTTTTTTTACCTTTTTCCTTTATTTATATGAAGAATTTGATATAATTGTCTTGGTGATATTATGAGGCTTAGAAAAGTAGAAGGAGCGACTGATTTAATAAACAGTCATCCAGAGTATATTGTAAACAATATAGATAACTCAACGATTGACATAAAAAAGTATTTTGATAATGAACATCCAATTCATGTTGAACTAGGTATGGGTAAAGGACAATTCATTTATACACTAGCAAAACAAAATCCAGATATAAACTATATTGGTGTTGAAATGTTTGATAGTGTTATTGTAAGAGCGTTGGAGAAGTTGATCGAAGAACCACTTCCTAATGTGCTGCTTGTTCGTACAGATGCAAGTTTCTTACCACAAATATTTGATATCAGGTTTGATCGACTCTATTTAAACTTTTCTGACCCGTGGCCAAAAGAAAGACACGCAAAAAGACGATTGACAAATAGACGCTTTTTGAAACTATACAAACAGTTTTTAACCAGTAATGGAGAAGTACATTTTAAAACGGATAATCGAGATTTATTTGATTATAGTGTCGAAGAAGTACAAGAGTTTGGAATGGAGGTTACCTATTTATCATACGATTTACATCAAGAAGATAACGATGGTAATATCATGACAGAGTTTGAAGAACGTTATAGTAAAAAAGGAAACAAAATTAATAAATTGATTGCAAGATTCGAGGAGGATCAACATGGATAAATTGTATCGAGATTTAGTAGATTTACCTGGTGCACCGAGTTTTGAAAAAGAAGTAAAGAACTACATGAAGAAACATTTAGAACCTTATGTAGAAGAGATTTTAGAAGATAAACTGGGTAGTATTTTTGGTGTAATCAATAAAAATGGTGGTCCAAAAGTAATGGTTGCTGGGCACATGGATGAAGTCGGAGCGATTGTAACTGGGTTTGACAAAAATGGTTTAATCAAATTACATAACTTAGGTGGAATGCATGGAAATGTCTTTTTATCTCAACACTTTGATATTATCATGGATAATGGTGAAAAAATTCCAGGTGTAACAGCGTCAAAACCTCCACATTTAATGAGAGGTACTGATGAAAAACCAAAAGATATGAAGTTTACAGATTTATTACTAGATATTGGTGCTGATAGTATAGAGCATGCGAAAGAGCTTGGTGTAAAAATTGGACAACAAGTAATTCCAAGAAATGACTACACTGTTTCTAAAGATGGTAAAAAAATCTTTAGTAAAGCATGGGATGATCGTTTTGGATGTGGAATGGCACTTGAAGTTGCCAAAGAGTTCGCAAATGAATCGTTAGATGTCGAACTTATCACAGGTGCAAACGTTCAAGAAGAAGTAGGACTAAGAGGAGCACAAACAGCTGCGAACTTAGTAAATCCAGATGTCTTTATCGCAATTGATTGTTCACCATGCGCTGATAGCTTTGGTGGAGATGAAGTTAGTGGTAAAATTGGTGAAGGATTCTTATTACGCTTTTATGATCCTAGTGCTATCATGCATCAAGGAATGAAAAAATTTATTATTGAAGAAGCTGAAAAAAACAACATTAAATATCAATACTACAAATCAATGGGTGGAACAGATGCTGCAAGAGTGCAACTTGCTAATAGCGGTGTACTTGTTGCGACAATTGGAATGCCAACGAGGTATATCCATAGCACCACATCCATGATTAATGTAGAAGATTATGAAGAAGTAAAGAAAATGGTGTATACTGTAATTAGAGCACTAAGTAAGGAAAAAATCGCTGAGATTAAGCGAAACGTTTAATTTAAAATAAATCAAATTATGGGACCTTTAAAGGCCTAAAAAGGAGAGAGTTATGAGAAACGTTAGAACAAAAGAATTAACACTGACAGGAGTGTTAACTGCAATTATCCTAGTTATGGGATTAGTTCCCAACTTAGGATATGTACCTATCACGCCGATGGTAGGATTTACTATTATCCATATCCCAGTATTTATTGGTGCATATTTTGGAAGTAGAAAAGTTGGTGGATTTTTAGGGTTTGTGTTTGGGATGACTAGTTTAGTTGTTGCATTTACAAGACCTGGTGGATTATTAGATCCAATATTCACAAATCCCCTAGTATCAGTACTGCCTAGATTCCTAGTAGGATTCTTTGCATATGATGTACTACAGTTCTTTAGAAATAAGGTGAAGAAACCAGTTCTTACTGATGCATTATTCTTCGCTACTATGACTGCACTTCATTCAGTATTAGTTATTACAATTCTGTATATTGCAGGTGTAAATTACTTCTACTTTGACATTTATGGTGTAAGTGAGCTATTAACTAGAGAAGGTACACTGGGAGTAATTGATTATGTTGCTAATTACTTCATTGGAGGAAGTACATTCTTTGGATTCTTAGTAACTATCTTACTAGTAAACTCAGTACTTGAAATTGTAATGTGTGTATTAGTAGGTTCAGGTGTAGTAAATAGACTAAAAGTAGTGTTGAATCAAAAAGAATAAGGAAGTGGAAGTATGATTATATTAGTAGATATTGGGAATTCAAATATTGTAATTTCTCAATATGAACAAGAGGTAAGTGAATCATATCGTTTTAATACTGACACAACAAAATCAATTGATGAGTACTTTGTTTTAATAAAGGATATCATCACGAACGCTGAAGGAATGATTATAAGTAGTGTTGTTCCTGAACTAAATATTATCTTTAAAAACCTTGCGATTAAATATCTAATGATTGATCCAATTTTTGTAGGACCTGGTGTAAAAACTGGTGTTCGCATCAGTACGGATAATCCGAAAGAAGTAGGTGCTGATTTAGTAGCTAGCGCAAGTGCAACCATCCAAGAGTATAGTGACAACGCTATTATTGTGGATATGGGAACTGCGACAACTTTTACGTATGTAGAAGATCGCATTATTAAAGGTGTAAGTATTACCGCTGGATTAGTCACAAAACGTGACGCTTTAGTTGGAAATACATCGCAGTTAAGTCAGTTTGAATTTAAAACACCAAAGAGTAGTATTGGACAAAACACGATTGATTCATTAAACTCAGGATTATTATATAGTCATGTATTCGCAGTGCAAGGTATTGTTGACACAATTAAATCCGAATTCAAAGAAGATGCAAAAGTCATCGTAACAGGAGGGACATCACGATTTGTCAAAGGGTTACTGCCTTCTGATTACATCTTTGATGATCAGTTATTACTGAAAGGATTACTCAACATATACAAAAAAAATAACAAATAAAATAGACGTGGAGAAATCCCAATGTCATTAAGTTAAGAACTGACATTGAGAACTAAAAGCAAAAAACGAGTAA
>CAZZAP010000024.1:0-27088 GCA_964652375.1 uncultured Candidatus Izemoplasmatales bacterium | reverse complement strand
TATGACATTATCAATATCCTTGAAGAGGGAGTTTCTTGAACACATTAGATAAAAAAATAAAAGCTGAATCTTAAACGGATTCAGCTTTTTTTATCATAAATGTATTTTCTGCGATATCGATTGCTTTTTTTGAGGTGTATCCAACAAAGATACCAGTTGGAATAGAGACTAAGAAGATGACAGGGAAATAATACACAAGCGTTAGTGTTTCTGTGATCAGCATCGCCATTGCAATTTGTCCAACGCTATGGCCTAGCGACCCCATTAAACTAACACTAACAATACTTAATGATCTGACCTGTTTTAGTAACACCATAACGACAATAGCAGTTATCCCTCCTGATACACTCAAGAAGAATGTTGGTGCACCAAATGAACCCGATAACAATCCAACAAGAAGTACTCGAAGTACTAGTAGAAGAAATGCATCTTTTTCGCCATATAAGTACATTACAATTAAAGTTACGATGTTTGCTAACCCTAGTTTAGCTCCTGTTACACTAAATGGTATAAAACGTTCAACAATTGATAATACAATACTAATTGAAAGCAATACACTTAGAATAACAAGTTTTCTTGTACGTCTATTTCTACCCATAATATCACCTATTTTTTTTACTATGTCATTGTATCATTTAAGTAATAATAAAGCAAATTAAAAAAGACGTTTACACGTCTATTTTTTTGATAAATCGAAATAACTACAACCAACTGTTCCAACACCGGTATGGCATCCAACAACAGGTGTGATTGGTGCTTCTAAAAATATAACATTTGGATGTTGCTCTAGAACGTGAGATTTAACGTACTCTACACCGTCTTTATTGTCACTTGAAATAAACGTTACAATGAAATCATCCAAATCTTTAATATCTTCTAGTAATAACTCAGTCATTCTGCTTAGTGCTTTTTTCTGAGTTCTAATTTTTTCTAGTGACACAATTTTCCCTTCGTTGTTTACTTCAAGGATTGGTTTTATCTTAAGCATACTACCAATAAATCCACTAGCACCACTTAATCGTCCATTTGCGACAAAGAGACGTAAGTTATCTACCATGAAGTATTGTTTTCTTGCTGTTCGTAACTTGGTTAAATACTCAAGAATTTCTGCACTTGTTTTCCCTTCATTGATCAAACGAAGTGCTTCCATATTAATAAATCCTTCACTGATAGCGGCATTAAGGCTATCTAAAACATGTATTTTTATAGAACCTTCGTATTGTTTTTGAATCATTTGACACATATCAAATGGCCCAGATAATTTTGATGAAATGGTAATAATAATTACTTCTTCATATCCTTGTTCTTCTAACTCTTCAATAAGTTCAATAACCTCTCCAATTGCAGGCATTGCGCTAGATGGTACGAGTGATGTATCTTCTTTTAATTGTTTATAGAAGTTTTCTGCACTTAGCTCTACGAAGTCGTTGTACTCATTATCCCCCATCAATATTTTCATGCGTGCGATGCGTAGGTTAGGATCGTTAATATTCAAGTAATCAATACTAGATGTACTGGTTGATATTATTGCAATTTTACTCATCGTTTTCCCCTTTTTTATTTTCCTTTTTATTTAATAATTTATATAAGACTACAACAGGCCACCAAAGCAATGCGATTGATGGAACTACATACCAAATGATCGATGGTGTAAATGCGTAATTAATGTATGCCATAATCCCAACGATAATTGCTGTTCCTAAAAAACTAAATATTAAATCATTTCGATAGTTTCCTAGTGATTTGCTGCGTTTGAATCGTTTTGGTTTGTCATCTGTTTCCGCAAAGAAATCATCGGCGCTACCAAACTCAGAAACGGTTTTATCAACTGCATCGTCTAATGAATATCCACTTTCAACTAAGTCTTCTACTTTCTCAATAAGTGATTCAGTTACTGTTTTTATAATGTCTTCTTTATTTTCTTTCGGGGAGTCTTTGAACGTATTTTTAACAAAATTAACAATTCTTTTCATGATTTATCCTCCAATAGAGTGTCAAGAATACCCTTTAATTCTTTCCATTCAAGTAGTTTTTGTTTGTAGTATGCCTTCCCTAATGTTGTAATTTTATAATACCTTCTTTTTCCCCCATGGGTTTTTGCCCCCATATATGATTCTATTAATTGTTTTTTCTCAAGTCGAGATACAACACTATACAGCGTTGCTTCTTTAATATGAAATAGGCTATCCGTACGCTCTGTAATACAGTTTGAAATCTCATAACCATAACGATCTTTTTCAATTATGAGCTTTAGTATTACACTTTCTAGATGACCTCTTATGATATCACTACTAATCATAAAAAAAGCCTCCCTTTTACTCAGGTTGATATATCTAAATTCTATCAAACCCATCGTTTAAAGTAAAGGCATTTTCGTTATTGTTAGTACTTGTTTTTAAAGTAATCACTAAGGTTTTCTAATGATTGAAGTAATACTTCATTTTCATCTAGTTTCATATCTTGGAAGGTTGCTTCAATCATTTCCTCATGAAACTCATCGTGGATTTGTAATACTTCTTCACCTTTTTTTGTGACACCAACTATTACTTTTCGTTTATCTTCTTCTTCTCTATGTCTTTTTGCATATCCCTTTTCAACAAGTCTGTTCATTGCCGTTGTCAAAGTACCTACCGTAACGCGAAGTCTTCTAGAGATATTCGTCATAGTAGGTTCGTTTGTCTTTACAATTGCTTCTAATACATGAACTTCACTCATTGAAAGCTTTACTCCTCTATTACGCAATGTTTCTCCTTCAATAGATAAGATGTGATTAAACACTTCTACAAGCAATTCGTTGATGATTTTTTTTGCTTTTTCCATTTTCCCAACTACTTTCTCACATAACCAATAGCTACTGTACCTGGACCAGCATGAGCACCTACAACAGGTGTTAGTGGGTATTCCTTAATTTCTTTGAAATCAGGTCTAGCAGTCATCACTTTCTCTTTAATATATTTAATTCGTTGTGGTGCAGTTGTATTAATCAAGAATGGTTCAATGTCTTTTCCTTCAACTTCTTCAAGGAATTTCTCGATCATACGATCAGTTGCTTTTGATGTTGTGCGGATTTTTTCGATTGATTCAACTTTACCTTCAGGTGTTACTTGTAACATTGGTTTAATTTTAAGTAATCCACCTACAAATCCAGCGGCACCACTTAAACGACCATTTTTAACTAAGTATTTTAATGTTTCAACACTAAGTAAAATCGTATTGTCATCACGTAGTTCTTCTAAACGTTTTAAAATTTCTTCCGAACCTTTACCTTCTTGTACCATTCTTGCTGCTTCCAAAGCCATTTTTGCTTCAGGATATGCAACACTTTTTGAATCGAACACGTGTACTTTTGCACTATCAAGCATTTTTGCAGCTAACATGCATCCTTCATATGTTCCACTCAAACTTTTAGAAATAGTAATTACGATTAACTCATCGTATCCTTTTTCTACTCGTTCTTCGTATTGTTCTAAGATAACACCTGTAGCAGCTTGCGCTGTTGAAGGTGCAAGTTCAGGATTTTCTAATAACATGTTGTAAAACTCATCTGCAGAGATATCTACAAAGTCTGTGTACTCTTTGTCTCCAGCAAATAAAATTGAGCGAATTACAGGAATATCATACTCATGGTTAATATAATCAATACCTGAATTTCCACATACCATAATTCCAATTTTTGACATTAATAAAGCCCTCCTATATTCATTTTGAACTTCAAACTATACACAAGAATTTTACACTGTCTCAACCAAAAAGTCAAAGGTAACAACTCTTGTTTTTTTCAGTAATTCATTACCATTGATATTACGATGTTGCTTCTTTGTGTTCTAAGTGATTTCCGTGCAAAATTAGAAGCAATATTGCATTAAATACCGTTACTGTTATTGCGAGGAATGTGAACCCAGTTTTTAAATTAATATGCTTTCCGTATGCTCCAACGATTGGGAATACAATCACCATGATAACACTAAAGGCAAATCCACTTACGCTAAGTACACTAGCTCGTACCTCAGATTTTACCAATCGATTAATATAATCCCCCATTACAACAAACATGAGTGAATCAAAAAATCCTAGTAGCACAAACGGTAAAAATACAATGCTATCTATTAATACAAGCCAAAACGACAAGGTAACAAATAACGGAACAACATACAAAATAAATTTTTCTCTAAATTTCTTTTCAATTGCAAATGCAAAATACCCACCGATTACACCAAATAAACTATGTAGTCCTAGTAGAACACCCAGTGTTATATATCCATACCCTAAATCCTCAATGTATCCTTGGAAGTATAAAAAGAGTGTGGTAACAGGTGCAAAGAACATTGCTCCAACTAAAATTAGTAAAAATAAGCGCTTATTCTTCATAACACTTCTTGTTGTTTGAATGTATTGCTCTGATAACAATTCTTTTATTGATTTCTTTTTATCGTGTTTTTTGATTGGAGTTTCAATCATCCCAAATACTGTAAATAGTGCCGCAATAAAAATAAGCCCAGTCACAATAAATGGTAATTGTACATATTGATCATATAAGATTCCACCTAGTACAAGTCCAATCGATGTTGCAGCTTGGTAAATTACCTCTTTATTTCCATTCACTTTCATAAAGCGATCTTCTTCACCTATTAACTTTAACGAGTCATAGATAAGTGCTTCTCCACTTCCAGATTCAAAGG
The DNA here is from genome assembly GCA_964652375.1 of uncultured Candidatus Izemoplasmatales bacterium. Lineage (GTDB taxonomy): Bacteria > Bacillota_I > Bacilli_A > Izemoplasmatales > Izemoplasmataceae > CAZZAP01. The sequence goes on along the minus strand of CAZZAP010000024.1, from coordinate 22,409 downwards.
TATAACTTAAACCACATAATACAAACCCAAATGCAAGTAGTAAGAAGTTACTTGATAGGATAATAATACCGATATACCCTAGATAAAGTAATATCCCGATGCTTCTACTTAATTTTCGGCCAAATACATCTGCGACAATTCCAGTTGGAACTTCCATTGTTAGACTGGTAATATGAAATATTGTTTCGAAAACAGCAATTTGAAATGGATCAAATTCTTTATAAAGTAAAAAGGCAATCCATACTGCATGAGACAGATTGATATTTCGTATAAAGGTATGTACATAGTCTAATTTAATGTTCTTCCTGTACTTTTCCATCTTCTTCACTCTCTAATTTCTCTCCACAGTGGATGCAGTATTGATCCACTAGTAAGTTTTCTTGTTCACAGTTGTTGCAAGATACTATTTGAAATCCCTCACTACGAAAGTGTGAGAGATTGAGTTCTTTATCTTTTTTAAATAATTCAATAACCGATACAATAATCAAATATGCAATCCCAGCTAATATACTAATGATACCTGTAAAAAAAAGGGATAGCGATACACTAAAAAAAGATTGGTATATCGCATAAAATCCCCCAATTAATACTAGATATGCTGGCATGTATTTGAGTTTTAGATAACTCATAAAACCACCTCTATTTTAATAATCCATTACATTCAGAGCAGATTGCATCTTTTGCATTATTAGACGCTCCGCAGTATTCACAGATTACTTCTTCATATAAATCTACACCACAGTGTGGACAGTATTTTGTGCCACTTGGAATGTGTTTCTTACAACTATAACAAGTAGTTCGAAGCGTTGCTCTGTCTTCTAGTGCACCACTTTGTATATTACGCATCAATCCAACTACACCAAATAAAATCAATATAATGATGATGACTGGTACAACTGAAAACATTCGAAAACTTACATTGAATATCATAAAAAATACGAATCCAAAAATTGCGAACCCTAGTAGACCAAAAAATACTCCTGCATTTGTACCTTTATTCATTTTCTCACCTCAATATAGTTCTAAAATCGTTTCTCCTTGATTCATCGTCATTTTACGACGATAAATGCGTTTGCTTCGTAATTTGTTTTTATTTCGCACCATTTCTTTTAACGCTGTGCCAGAGCGATAACCGTGAATCACTTTTATCTCTGTTATATCTTTACTACAATTAGCGATGAACTTTTCAAGATGTTTTTGCGCTTCTAACTCAGTCATATTATGAATATCTATCTCAACTCTCATCTTCATCCTCCAGCGCTACAATTGGTAAATCACCATGAATGTAGTTTCTTCTGCCATGTGTCTCCATGTGTTCATCAATCATCTCATCGATGACGCTTGGTTCTTCTTTTATTCGTTCTAATTTTGATAGATCAACGCCTTGGGTAAATGGACAACTTTGAATACACACACCACAATCCGTCCCTGTTTTCATCCACATATCAAAGCACTCATGATCCCTAAATTTATAGAATGTTCTTCCGTTAACATCACGTGTTTTATGTGTGATGGCATGTGAAGGACAGTTCATCAAACAAAGTGCACATTTCTTACAAAAATCTTGAAGTCCAAAGTCTACTTTTTGGTCTGGCTTCAAATCTAGATTTGTAAATACGGCACCTAGGCGAACACTATCGCCGTGCTCTTTTGTCACTAGGTGATTACACATTCCGATTTCACCTAGTCCCGCATCTAAGGCAAGTGGAACAAGTGGTGCTAAGTAAAATTCACCACTGTTAAACATTGATTTATACCCTAATGTTTTGAGATACGTGCTTAGTCTTGAGCCAATCAGCGCTACTTGTAAGTAACCTTCTTCTGTTGCCATTAACTCTTCAAAATGAGGAGCACGATTTATTTTTTTTAGATCCATTTTAACTGTAAATACAATGGCAGTATCATAACGGTCTGTGATTTTTTTACCGTAGTTATCCGTAATACCAAGTGCTTCGTTTAATCCTCCAAAATGTGAATAGTACGATAAATCATTCAGTTTCGTGATACCAACGTTAGTCGCACCATAATACTTGGTAATTTCTTTGATGTTTGATTCAAAGTTGGGAGGTAAGGTTACTTTCTTTCCTACTTCGACTGTATCATGCAGTTCATGCAATGCTCGTATGTACTGTTTATTATGCTGTATCATTGGAAAGAATAATTCTTTGAAGCGGTCGCTATTTCGTAATTTATGTCTAAAAGGAATCCTTCTCATTTTGTCATCGTTTTGACGGAATGATGGATTCTTTTTATAAAACGCTTTGTATTCTTTTGAATCTTTTATCAGATTCACTCTAGAAAAGAGGGTTTCTCTTTCATCATATTTCTTCATAAAAATCACCTAAATTCATTATATCATATTTTAATCATATTAGAATCTTAGATTCTAGACAAAAAAAGGCTACATTACGTAGCCTATTCACTGCAGATTGTATCAAGAGGTATATAACCATTTAATTCGACGGTTATACTTTCTATTTCAATGTAGTACTCTGATGTATGAGAACCACTGCTTTGTGATTCAGCGATGAAATCTAGTACGTTGAATCCTCTGATTAGTCCTCCAAACGAAGCGTATTTGCCATCTAACGAAGGATAGTCTTCTTGCATGATAAAGAACTCACTTGATTGTAAATCGTAGTCCTCTCCTTGATATGCCATGGATATTACTCCTCGTTCATGAAGCAAATCATTCACGAATCCATTGTTGCTAAATTCGCCATCAATTGTGCAAGTTGGAGTTTCAAAGGCTCCACCTTGAATCAATAGTTCATTAACTACTCGTTCAAAGCTCGTACCGTCGTATGCACCATCCATTGCTAAGTTGATAAAGTTATTTACAGTGTTAGGTGCAACATCTGGGAATAACTGTAGTTTCATGACACCAACCCCTGTTACGGTAATCGTAACTACTGGATTGTTATCATTTAGATAGTCTTTATATGGTAATAAATCATAGTTAATAAATGATTCTTCTTCATAGTTTACATCTGGAAGTGGTAATTGATAGTCTCCAAGGCATACGCGATTTTCATATGTTTGCCCTTTTAAATCAACTGTGATATTTGTGATAACGATTGGCTCACTTGGAGTTTCTGACCCAGCAACCTGCATATCAGCAATGTATGCTACGATATTCATACCACTCGTTACACCACCGAATGAAGCATACTCATTATCCAAGAATGATGCATCTTCATCAACAATAAAGAATTGTGATGTTTGTGAATCATATAAGCCGCCAACACGTGCCATACTAATGACACCTTTCGTGTGTTTTAATGGGTTTTCGATTCCATTATTTGTCATTTCACCTTTGATTTGACAGGCAGGTGTATCCAGGTTACCTCCCTGGATCATAAATCCATCAACAACGCGATGAAACTGATTGTTTTCAAAATCGCCTTCTTCAATATATTGAATGTAGTTGTTTACAGTATTTGGCGCAATTTCAGGAAACAATTGTAATGTAATGTCTCCCATATCTTTAACGCTAATTGTAACAACAGGATTGATATCGTTTAGATACTCAAAATAAGCTAAATCTTCGTAGATGGTCGTGTCTTCTGGAATATTATATTCATCAGAGATTTCAACACAAGTATCATCTACAAGTTCAAATCCTTGATCACACTCAATAACATCTGCCTCTTCACTTTCACATGCACCAAGTGTAACTAATAAAATCAATACTACTAGTAGTTTTTTCATTTTTAAACCTCACAATAAGTTATTTAGATCAAGAGCATCAGAATAGTCTTCATCTCTTAATTTGATTAATGTATTAATGATATCTTCATTTACTTCGTTGTTAGTATTAGTTGTATACCCTCCACTATGATTTGATAACACAACATTATCAAATTCATGAATTGGGAAGTTTGATGGATACATTTGTTCTTTTCCTTTTGGATACGTAAACCATACATCTGCTGCATACCCTTTTAATTTGTTGTTTTTAAGTGCACTATACAGTGCTTCTTCATTGATAATTTTTCCGCGTCCAACGTTTATCAAATACTTGTTTTTCATACGGGATAGAAGTTGTTTTGTAAAGACACCTTCTGTTTCAATGTTTAGTGGTGCTGCGATGATGATTACATCGGTCATTTGAACGAGATTCGTTAGGTTCTTGACAGTTTTTACACCTTCGCACTCTTTTCCTCGTTCAATGGTGTAAAAATCGCACCCAAATCCTTGCAACATACCGTGTATGATTTGGCCAATTCTTCCAAAGCCATATAATCCTACACTAAGTCCTTGCAAGCTAACCCAAGGAACTCGTTTATCACTATTCCTACTTGACCAATTTCCTTCTTTCAGTTGTTGGTGATAGTTGATTACATTTCCTAGTAAAGCGAGTGTTAACGATACGGCTTTTTCAGCTACATATCTACTCCTTGTTGGTGTAATGTATAACTGCAATTCCTTGTCTCTCATGGCCTCTAAATCAATACCATTGTGCCCAGTCCATGGAATAATAACACCACGCAAATTAAGATTATAATCTACTTGGGTATACCGACCTGTAATGAGGTAGTTTGCCTTTCGTGGATCATCAACTATTTCAATCTGCTTTATTGGATGTTCTTTTAAATATGTTTGAATTCTTTCATGCTTTGCGAATACCTTCATAAGAAACCTCCTATATATCAAGTCCTAGTTGCATTGTTTTAATTTGCTTTCTGCTTTCTTTCACTATATCACTCATCTTGTAAATAATACCATACTTTTCACATAATTCAACGAAGTATCTTTTTAATTCATTTACCTTTGGTGACACGCACATGTAGCTATCACCAAACTCCTCCATGTATTTCTCAGTTAACTTCATACCTATTTTACCATAAAAATGATTTCTTTGCCTGTCTCTAAGGGTTACTCCAAAGGAAGGATAGATGTAATTTGCTCCTGCTTTAACCGCTTCTTCCACAATCCCTTTGACGTTTTCTTTTGTATCATTAATAAAGGGAAGAATTGGCATCATTAATACTCCTGAAAAAATACCGTGATCTCGAAGTGTCTTAATCGCATTGAAACGCTCACTTGTTGTCGCACAATTTCGTTCAATTCTTTCTTGTAATCTTTTATCACTTGTTGTGATAGTGATACCAACATTGCAGACACTGTGATGTTGAATTTGTTTAAACAAATCAATGTCTCTAGTTACAAGATCACTCTTCGTAATGATAAATACTCCAAATCCATACTTATTCGCAGATGTGATGGCGCTTCTTGTATACATAAGTTCTTTCTCAAATGAGTTATATGGATCGTTCATTCCACCAAATGAAATAACTCCTTTTTTTCGCTTGTTTTTCAGTTCGTTGTCAATTTTCTGCGGTGCATCTTCTTTTGCCCTAACCCTATCAAAATCATGTATTTGATAGCACTCACTGCGAGAATCACAATAAATACACCCGTGGTTACAACCACGATAAATGTTGGTGTTATAGGATGTTCCAAACCAAGAATGTTCCCCTTTTACAGGTTGTATTAATTTGTTTGCTAGTATGAATTCCATTTATCAAAATCCACTATATTTTCAAGATTTATAAAATCGATATCATTCTCAATTCTTGGTCTAAAATCATTAATAAACTTTTGTGCCCATGGTCCATTAATATATTCTTCCCCAGCAGCATAAAGAACATAGTATAATATATGCTCACGTAGTTTGAAGAAATCATTCAGTCGTTCAAACCATATAAAATCAAGTTTATTTATCTCTAAATATCCTCTCATAAATTCATCTAAAAATTCTTTGATACTGCGTTCCATTTTTTCTTGATTTGGAAGCAAATGCTTGAATCGGTAAAAGATGATGATTGCGATATCACTTATGAAATGTTTGTACGCAGCATCATCCCAATCAAAGAACGTAAAGGTACCATTACTGTAAAACATATTCCCAAAATGAAGATCTGTATGAATTAACCCACAATCATCATTTGTGGTAGGGTATGATTTTATTTTTTCCATCAATTGTTTTGTTTTATCAATCATAAACTGATCTTTTTCATTAATACTTCTAATTCCAATATCAACAAAATCCTCTTCATACCAGTGATGTCGTTTGTGCTTAGCTTTATAAGTTTTTGTTAATACGTGTAATTTGGCTACTTCTTTTCCAAAACAATAATCAAATTCACTAGTGATATCATCTTGTTTTACGTGACTACCAGGGGCTTTTGTGAATGCACTTACGCTGAAAAATCCACCGTTATCATCCGTTACTTTTTCAATGATTCTATCACCGATTGAGTGGACAACTGTTGATACACTTGCACCTTCTTTTGACAAGTATTCAATAAATTCCATTTCAGCTTCGACAGCGTTAAATGTACGATGAGTACTGTGTACTAATCGTAGTATGTATTCTTTTCCACCTTGTTCAAATTCATAGATAAAGTTTTCAAAACCACCTAGTTCCTTTATCTTTTTTCGTTCCACTCCATAGAGTCTTCCTGATTCCTCAATGATTCGTTCGGTTAGTGCGTCTTTTATGTTTTGCTCCATGAAATCACCTCATCTTTTATTTTATCACATATCCAAAAAAAAGAAGAGATAATGTCTCTTCTTTATCGTTGATTTCGATAGTACTCTATTTGTTCAAGTGTTCTCTCGATTTTTGTATTAAAGTAGTATTCACGATTGTTATAGATTGCGAACGTATCTCCATACAAGGTATCGACAAGCTCCACGATGTCATGATAGGCTTCGTAGCTAAATAAGCCTGAATCAATGTATTCCTCTAAGTAATTTTCATAGAGTATCTGATACTCTTCATAATACAGTACGTTATCTACTAGTGGTCGTTGATCAAAATAACCATAACTTATTCTTCCCCAGTTATAAATATCATTACCGAGTGTGTAATCAGAGAAATTATCTGCACCAGGCCAACCAACACCTAATGAGTTATCATAGTCAAATGGTATATAGGTTGCATACCCAGTTTCATCAAAGTACATGTAATAATTATTTAAATTACCTCTGTAATCATCTGGGTTACCCAGCAGTACATTAACTGCCAGTGATTTGATATAACTATCGACATCAAACCTGGTATCTAACCATTGCTTTCTTTTAACAATATCTTGCTCTGCTAATTGATATGTAAAATCTATGATACTACCATAGTCATTATTCTTTGTATTTGTTTCTTTTCCATATAATGGTCTAAACCCAGTTTCCCAGTTTCTTACTCCAAGGACACCTGCTTCATTGATTGGTGTTAAATCTGCACTCCATGACATTTTATATAAATCACCGACTTCTTTCGTAGGTTCATCTTGGAAATGTTTACGAATAAACTCTTCGTCAAAGTGTTCGAATATATTGTATAAACTTCGTAGTTTTACTTCGCCATCAATGACTATCAAAACTTCAGCAAAACTAGCATTTGGTACAACTACACCTACTTTTTGAAAGAGATCTAGAGAGTATACTTCGTTGGAGAATCCTGGGTCGCCAGTATTATTCCACTTGAATAGAAGTTGTTCAATATCAAAGACTTCTCTTTTTTTGAGTGCTGTGTACTCATCGGTTCCTTCTTCATAATCAAATGTTTCATTAAATTTAAGCATGTAGTGAACTTCTTGATGATTACCTAATTCATCAATTGGTAATCGTCTTGAATATATATTCCCTTTTGTACGAATACCAACCTCTTCAATCGATATTACGGTGTCATGATCTATGTACGTCACCGTAATACTTTGATATTCATTACTACGATAGTCTCCAGGCCAAACATCTGCCCCGAAGATTTGATCATACTCAATCATTGAGGCTACCATTGCATCAAATGCTTCTTGGGTAAACTCAAATAAAAAGGTATGTTTGATTGAGTTATCGAATACTTCAGCATATTCAACAGCTCGATCTATTTTATCTACTTTTAACGCTTCTTTTATTTCATCTTTAATGCGTTCTTGTTCTTCTTTTAATTCTTTTAAACGTTGGTCTTCTAAATCTTTTAATATTTTTTCTTCTTGTTCTTTTTTATCAATAATACTTTGAAGTATTGCTTGTTCGGAAGGTAAATTTTCAAGAAGATTCTCTTCTGAGAATACGTTTAATAAAATCAAAGATGAAACAAGAAATCCTAATATTACAACTCTCTTTATATAAACAAACAACATTATTCCGCGATGTAATCTCCTTGATGAGATAGTAGTATGATGCTTGTAACACTATCGATATCTCGTAATTTATTTACGTTAACAGTTGGACTGTGTTTCTTTCTTCTAAAGAGAGTTTTAATAAATGCAAATGTGATAAGTTTCTTAAGAGCGTGTTTCATTCTTGTAAGTAGTTTTTCTGTTGATTTTTCTTTTTTGTATTTGCTTGAACGAACTTCAAGAGTCAAATCTACAGTATCCCCTTTTATGGTTTTGTTACGTAATGTGTATTTCCCAAACAAATGTCTCACTTCGTCTAATATTTGCTGTTCATCTTGATAATTACTTGCACGCACAATCAAGAAATATGAAGATACCATAATTTCTAATGCAATTAACAAGAAAATAACAATTGCAATTACAAATGTCGAAATAATCGCTACACCAATTAATCCAGCACCTCCTGTAATTCCAAGCCCTACAGCCCAAAACATAAATACCGTATCAAACGGATTTTTAAGCGCTGTTCTAAAACGAACGATTGATAAAGCACCAACCATACCAAGTGATAATATAATATTGCTTGATACACTGATGATAATAACGGTAGTAACCATTGCTACTACTGGTAAACTTATCGCAAAACTACGATTGTATACGGTAGTTTGATAACTATTTCGATAGGTAATTAAAATAATTAAACTTAGTAAAAATACCGCTAATATACTAAATAGAATTGCAGGTAATGAAACTTCCTGTGAAGTTACCCCTGTTAAATCTCCTAAAATGTCTTGTAATCCAACTAAAATCATGATCTGTCCTCCTAAAATTCTAAGCTATTATATCCCATGAAATATTTAGAATATGCAATTTGATTCAATGTAATTTTCTTAAGTAGTTCTTTCAATGTACTTGGCATATAGTGTTCATACTTCACTTCTAGTATCAATGAAGTGTCAAACATCAGTTTCATTTCTATGCCTTCTTCTTTTCCTAAAAAACGTTCTGCATTCAACGAGTGGTCAAATGTAAGTCTAATGTTATCAAGTTCATCTTTATACGCTTCTCTTTGATATTTAATATACATCTTTGGCATTAAATTGTTTCGAAGCATATCAAGTGTAAATCTACGTATTAATTGATCATCAAAATACGGCTCAAGAACATCTAAATTTTGCTTGATAATCGCTTGAAATACTTCATCGTTTATCATCGTTGAGTACTTCGTAGATTCATTACCTTCTTTGTACTTTAACTCCAGTTTCTTTTTTGATGTATCATTGTAGTGTCTGATTCGATATTTCTTATGTAACTGATTTCCAAATGCTTTATCTGCTGCGCCAGTAAATACAATATCGTCCAAATAAATACTGTTAACTAGATAAGCATCATCATCTCCATGTTGATCATGAATCATGGTTGCCCTAACAGCATTTATTATCTTATGATAATCCAAATATGAGATTAGGTATTTATGCTCTAAACGTTTTGTACATTTCATATTTACCACTCCTATTGGTATTTTATCATAAACGAAAGCGTTTTACACATTATTTTTCTTCCAAAAATCTTGTAGATATGATTGAAGGTAATCATGAAACCCGACACGTCTTGAGTGACTCCACTCTCGTGGGAATAATTCTTTATATTTCCTGTGTGCATATCGATCATCAAATAAAATCGCAATTCCTTTGTCTTGTTGCCTGCGAATAACCCTACCAACTGCTTGAACTACTTTGTTCATGCCAGGATACGTATAGGCGTATTCGAACCCCTCATCAAATTCTTGATCAAAGTAATTTCGGAGTAGTTCGTTATATTTATTAAACATCGGCAAAGCAACTCCAACTACTAAAACTCCATGAAGCATATCACCAACATAATCAATTCCTTCACTAAATGATCCACCTAGTACAAAGAAACCAACTTTTGAAACTTCTCCGACATCGTTAAACTTCTCTAACATTGTCCGTCTTTGCTTTTGTCTCATATCGCGAGTTTGTACTAAAACTTCATAGCCTGAGCTATCAAACTCATCTAAAATCATATTTAGATAGGCATAAGAAGGAAAGAATACAATATAGTTTCCTATTTTTGATTCAAGCATCGCATAGATGGAATCAATGATATTCGCAACACTTCTCTTACGATCATTATACCTTGTTGAAGTAGTAGTGTCGATAAACAGTCCAAGGTGTTCTTGTTTAAATGGACTTGGTATTCTAACACTTAATCCTTCTCCTTTGGTAATTAATTTAACATAGTAATCCATTGGACTTAACGTTGCACTAAAAAAGACGATACCACTCACTCGCTGGTTAATTGTATCCAAGATAAACTCAGAAGCATCTAAGCATGAGAGAGTAATTACAAAATCATCATTAATACTCTCAACGATGTAACGAAACTTCTCATTATAGAATTCACTAATCTTCATAAATTGAATCAATTCAAAATAGCCATCAAGTATCTCTTTTCGGTTTGGAGCTTTCTTATTTTCTGATAGCACTTGATCAAGTTTTGTGACAATTTTTTCTACGAGTGTAAGCAGTTCATAATCAATGATATCTTGATAATGAAATCGTGCCTTTTCAACTTCGTTTTCCTCTACAAATTGATCGATGTGTTTTAGTAGTTTATTAATTCGATTTCGAACACTTGGTTTCACTTTATTTGTGCTTTTTCTAAGTTTTATAAGTGATGATTTTGATATAGAAGATGAGTACATACTTCTTGAACGGTCAACCATGTTATGAGCCTCATCAACAAGTAGTTTTGGTGTATAATAATCTTCTTCGAAATATCGAATAAGATGAGTTCTTGGATCAAATGCATAATTGTAATCACAAATAACAATATCACTATAATTACTGATTGCTAGGCTAAACTCATGAGGACAAATTTTATGCCATTCTCCATATTGTTTTATTAAATCCATTTCATACACATCATCATGTACAAATATGTCTTCAAGACCAACTTTCAAACGATCAAAAAATCCTTTTGCATATGGGCAGATATCTGGATCACAATCAACCTTATCCATCATGCACATGCTTTCTTTTGAATTAAGTACTACTGTTTTTGAAACCAATCCTTTTTCTTTTAGTAAATTTACTGTATCAACAACAATCTTTTTACCTGCATTTTTAGCGGTTAAATAGAATATTTTTTCACGCTCATTGCGGATTGTTTTGAGTGATGAAAACAACGAAGCTACAGTCTTTCCTATTCCAGTTGGAGCGACACTGTATAAAATATCTTCTTTAATGAGTGTCTGGTAAATTGCACCCATAAACTTGTGTTGCCCTTCTCGATATTCTTCAAAGGGAAATACCAATCCTTCGATTGATTTTAGTTTTTGTTTTTGATGTTCATCAAATATTTCTAACCATTTGATGTATTCAATCATTGTTTTTTCAAAAAATTTTGTTAGTTGTGTTATATTAAATCGTTTATTGAATGATTTGGTTTGATAGTTTTCGACTGCGATGTAGGTTAGACGCACGTTAATCGATTTTATGTTTTCTTTTACACAGTACATGTACGCATACATTTTTGCCTGCATTAGATGCATTGGTCTTGTCTGAATTTCCATTAGTGCTAAGTCTGTTTTGGTACTTTTTATTTCTTCAATAATTAGTTTGTTTTCTTCTTTTAGTAATCCGTCCATTCGACCGGTGAGGTGAAAACTATAATCGCCATGTTCAAATAGAGTTTCTACGGAAACTTCTTTTTGATCATCATCGCTATACTGGTTTTGAAGATGGCGATGAGCTTCGCTACCTTCTAGCGCTCTGCGATTTGATTGGAATTCACTAGTGAGGTCTCCTCCACTATATAAAAACTCTACAATTTCTTTCGCACTCTTACGAATATTTTTCATCTGTATCACCTTATTTCATTATACCAAACGATACAAAAAAAGAGAAACCTTTATGGTCTCTCTATTCTGCTTTTTTTTGATATATTATGGTATTTTCGTTGTTGTAGAATATGATATCTAATCCACATTCCTTTGCGATGTGTTTAAATGTACGTTTGTGGTAAAACGATACGTGTGTATAGTCGCGTCTATACCACCATGTTAGGAAGTCTTTACGACTCATATTACGGATTTTCGTCATTACAACTAAATATCCTCCAGGTGCGAGTGTTTCAGCTAGGTGTCTAAATTCTTTGATTGGGTTATAGAAGTGTTCAACTACCTCAGTGCAGGTAATCAAATTGAACTTATGACGACGATATCCAATATCACAGTTAAAGAATGGATCAAAGCTCCACACTTCTAATCCTTCTTCTTGTTTTAACAGTTCACTAAGTACTGGACCTGGACCACTTCCAAATTCCAGTGCTTTTCCTTTCACATTAAGAGGTCTAATATGTTGATCGATGAACTGTTTAAACATATTGACATACCCTTTAGACTCAAATGAATTGTTGTGTCGTTGGTATTGCTCTATTTCTTGTGCTTTTTCTAGATGGTACTTCTTATCTTTGTAGATGAAACCACAGTGTTCACAATACGAATGAGTTACGTTGATTTGTTTATCGATAATTTTACTTGTCTCATGATTACATATTACACAATTAGCCATATTAAGATCTCCTTTTCTGTTGTTCATGGATTACTTGATCAATAATGATAACTAGGAATAGGAATACTTCTTTCTCACTTTCTTCATTGATAATAATTTCGTATGAATCTCCAAATGAAAATACTTTTTTAGAAATTGACGCAAGTACGTTTGTGCCATCAATCACTTGAAATGAATGGGCGAAGAAACTACCTTCAACTTCTAACTCTTTATGACCTTTGATTATGGTGAATTTCGGTCTAATTGAAAATTTCTTTTTAATGGTAACTAATAGTTCCTCGTTTCTATCATAAATATAATAGGTAGGAAATAGTGTGAAAACTTTTCGATTACTTTTTAAGATAATATCTCCATCAAGATTTTGAAGTTCAAGTTTATTGGTGATTGACATAAATTTACCTTGAACTTGATATACCTCATTTTGTTGTTCATCTCGAATGAAAAATTTGTCCTTAAGACTAAATACTTTTTGTTTGACATAAAACTTCATACAATCATCCTCACTTTCTTAAAAACCATATTCGTTGAGCTTGCGCAACAATATATAGTGCAATTGCTTGAAGAATGTTATCTTCCTGCAATGTTATTTCAAAATATCGCTTACGATTCTTTTTGACAACCTGAAGATTACCAATGACCATATCATAATCGTATAGCCAGTAGTTTATTTTTAATAATGTTGATTTGCATACTAGTTGTTTCTCTCCAATATTTATGCGATGAAGTAAATGAAGTCCAGTACTGATGTTGATGACTACTTTTTGAGATTGGTTTGTTACTAGATACCTATTCTTAACCTTCAGTGGATAGAAGTTCACATGATATACTTTCTCGTTGTTGGCGTTGTGAATATCAATTGTCTTATTCATTGCATGCAACCGTTTATGAATAATTAAAAGTACATTATCATTTTCATCAAGTAACTGTATCTCTTTATTGTTATAAATGTTATTACATTTTACGTAATAACGCACTAAGTAAAATCACTGCCTTTAAAAGTATCATTCATCATTACGCCTCCTTTATAATTCGGCTAACTTCTTGAACAAATTCCGATGATTCAACTAAGTGTTTTTTTGCCCAAGAACTTAGTACTTTTTTCACCACATCATCTTTTACTCTTATTTGTCTAAAAAACTCTCTCTTTGATCTAGGCATTTTTTTAAAGTTCGTATCAAATCGCATATTTACATACGATAAATCTCCATATAACTCAATAATTTCTCGTTTTAGTCCTGTGTAAGCTTCAACATCACCATCGGTTATTACAATGGTTTTGAATCCTTCTTTAACTAGTTGTTTCTTAACATACTCAATATTCCCAAATCCACCACATGGGATTACTCGGTAATCTTTTTGTTTCCCTAATAAATGGAGTGCTTTTTCAAACCAAGCAACATCGTATTTTCCTTCAACAAGCAAATACGTTTTATCTTTAATTAATGCTTGATTTTTGATCGTTTCGAACTCTTCTTTTACATTGGTTCGATACAAACCATGAATATAATAATCATACTGTTTTATGACTTGTTTATCATTTGTTGTTAATATTGTCTGATATGTATATTGGGTAAATTTCTTCAACATATCTGTATTAAAATTGTCTTCAAAATTATCAATTCCAAGTACCATATATGGATAGGTAACGTTGGAAATAATCCTTGCGTACTCTTCTTTTGTGAAGGTAATATCTTGATCAATGTTCATCTCGTACTTTGTCTCAATTTTAAAAATGTCAAAATTGCTGTTTCCAAGTGTTCCATCAATGTAATCAAATACCTTAAAGATTTTAGAATGAAGGTGTGGGTCTTGCTTTTCAGTTAGGTTAATCGATAAGATATCATTTAATAATTTGGCGGTATTAATGTCTTTTTGAACATACAAAAACTTGATGTGGTTTATGTCGTACATTCTCCCAATACAATCTTCATAACTCAATCGATAATCAGGAGCTTTATACACTTTTCGGTATCGCTCTTCTTCGATATGTACCTCAATTACAACATCTCTTTCAGTATCTCGAACAGAGTCGTAATGAAAAACGTTATTAAAAAACAAATCTAAAGCTTCTAATACAGTCGTCTTACCAGAAGCATTTGTGCCTATTAATAACGTATTTTTATCAAGTGGAACATTCTCTTTTTTGAAGGCTTTATAATTCTTGATAAAAATATGATCAATCATTGTATTCACCTCTTATATATATTATAACATACTAGATTGTGCTTCTTGCGATTTTTTCAAGAAAAACAACAAGAAAAAAAGTAAGCAATTACGCTTACTTTTAAAAATCAAACTTACTTAATATCTCTGCAGGAGTTCTTCGTAAGAGGTTTGATACAGGTAATAAACCACTTACAACATTCACAACATAAATCAGCACTAGTCCTGTAGCGATACTTAGAGGCGATACTTCCATAAAGTTGATATAGCCACCTGCTGCAGCTTCTAATCTGACAAATAAGAACGAAGCAGCAATAAACCCAGGAAGTGATGTAAGAGTGGTAATAAGCAAGGTTTCTACTAGAAACATCTTACTGATATCGAGTTTACTTGCTCCTAGTGCTCTATAGACACTAATTTCATAGATTCTAGATAGTAAACTAGATCGTAAAATGAAATAGGAAGCGATGCTTGAAGTACCTATCACGACAGATGCAAAGATAATTGTTCCAATACTTCTGGTTAATCTTTCATATCGAACTTCCTTGAATAAATCGATACTTGATACTTGATTTCTTGGGAATCCATCATCAAAAAATGTTTTCGCAGCTTCTGCATCATTGATATGATACTGTACTTGCTGGCCATTTGCGTCGTATGCATCATCAAATAACACTTCTTTAAAGCGACTAAGTTCAATTAACACACTTGGAATATTTTCATTAGTTGATGTATATAATCCTGATGCATTAAAGCGGATTACATCATTCCCTTGGATAAGGTGTGATTTTGATGTTATATCTCTTGTATCAAGAGGATAATCAAGGATTAATGCTTCTGTGTTTTCACCTGGTTTTTCACCTTCACTAATAGTGATTTGGTCCTCAAAGACTTCGTAAATACCTATTCCATAATACATCATATAAAGAAGTTCTTCTGTTGCATAAAAGACCTGTGATTCTGTTTCGTAAATTCCTACTACTTTGATCGTATAATCAACAGTTCCGTATGGTCCTTCTAACTGTAGATTAATGGTTAAATTGAGTAAGTCTTCATAACTTTGATACCCTAGCTGAGTATATTGATAGTTTTTAAGAAGGTCATCGGCGATGTACTTATCTAGTACAATCTCATTGTAGTCTTGAACAGCTTCACCAGCTAAAAGCTTTCCATCAATATAGTCAAATACTGCTCCTCTAGATCGGAATGATAATTCTGTACTACCAGCTTGAAATAGTTTTGGTGTTTCAAATTTATAGTTTTTTTCAGAAGGTAAATAGAGGTAATCAATAAACTCTTCACTTTCTAAATCAAAGAAATCTGCCGTTTCTAAATTCGTATTGTATTCAATATATGCACTGTCTTTATGTTCTCCTTGTAAATACTCTTTTCCTTCAAAGGTATAGATTCTAAATAACATTCCAATTGCCATTGCGATTAGCAATGCTAATCCGGCAAAACCAGCATATAGAATTTTCCCAATTGTTCTTGTATTCACAAAACGTTTAAAGGCATAACTTAGTGATTCTTTTGTTGAAATAACGCTCGTTTTTTTAAGTTTTGCTTCTTCATTTATAATTTGATCAAAATCAAAATCACGTATCTGCATTGTTTCTGTTGTAACTGTTTCATAGTGTTGATCAAGTAGTCTTACTTCTGAGTTTCCATCAAGCAATGTTCTTTTCTTATATTCGTCGTTATCAACATATAGATAGAGTGTTTTGTTTTTGATAACTAGTTTCATATCAAAAACAGAATCTAATTCTTCATCACTGTATATTTTTACACTTGAATGCATTCCTTTTATATCATCAAATTGTTTCAGATCTTTTAGATAGATATCTGTTTCGTGTTTGTATTCCAGACTTCCATTTCCTTCTTGCACTGAATCTGAAACAATTTTTCCATCAACCAAATTGATGACACGATCTGCGTAAAAGTCAGCAAGTTCTTGCTCGTGTGTTACTAAGATAACCAGTTTCTCTTTTGAAATTGATTTGATAATATTCATAATCTCAATCGTGTTTTTAGAATCTAGGTTTCCTGTCGGTTCATCTGCGATGATAACTTTTGGGTTTTTACAAAGTGCTCTAGCGATTGCGACACGTTGTTGTTGTCCACCAGATAATTGAGATGCTCTTCGTTTACGGTAGTTAATCATCCCGATTGAATCTAATACATAATCAATACGTTTATCTATTTCTTCTTTTTCAACAATTCCCGCCATGTTTAGCGAAATTTTAATATTATCATAGACAGTTAAATGGTGTAATAAATTGTAGTTTTGGAAGATGTATCCGATTTTACGGTTACGGATTTTATCCCATACACCTGAGCGGTATCCTTTGATGATTTCACCATCAAAATCGATGAGTCCACCTTGGGTTTTATCAAGTCCACCAATCACATTTAATAATGTTGTTTTCCCACTACCACTTGGACCGAGTAATACGACTAATCCACGTTCTGGAAGGTCTAAACTAATGTTGTTTATAACGTGTATTTCATTTGATTTTCTACGGAAGAAATACTTATCTAAATTGTGTAATTTAATCATTGTCTTACTCCTGTCTCAGCGCAGTAATTACACTACGGTTAAAGATTTTTTTGTTGAATCTATTTCCAAGCATTACTGCGATTAATGTCAGTAACAAGAAGGAAACAGCATAGTTTGTAAAGTCCAAATATTGAAGCAAGCGTGGGATACTTGTCTTCACGTTTTCATTTATTATAAATAGACCTAATGTGATGATATATCCAATCGTCGTTGCGAATACTAATTCGTAGATGGTTGTAAAGTTTAAATCTCGTTTTGAAGCCCCTATGCTTCGATATACTAGATAGTCTTTCTTTTTTGATAATTGTACGTTTCTAAGTACTAAATATACAATGAAATAGGTAATTGTTAAGAAGAATCCAAAGGTTATTCCTAAAAAGATGTAATTAAAGATGCTAAAGAATGCTTCTTCTTGCGATTGAATCCCATTAGGATAGATATTACGGAGTGATAGCTTTGAGAGTTCTTTTTGGACAATGTCTGCTTGATATGAACCTTTTACAATCACTGTAACTTGATAATACTCTTCACTAACTAGTTCTTTTATTGTGTCGTGGTTCATATAAAACAACGGTGCACTATACTCTTCATATGCTGTTGTTTCAACAACACCAACCACTTCTACCGTAACCTCTTTGTCATAGAATAACGATGATGTTGATATGATGATTTCTGCGTTTGTAAAGTAATTTGGGTTTTCATCAAGAAAGTCTAAATACGGTTGCATGCGAAGCTGACGTTGAAGTTCTGAACATTCTTCCCACGATTTACCCTCCGCATAACATCCTTCCACTTCAGCATCAATGGTTACATAGTCAAGTACTACTTCATCACCAAGGATATTTCGTAATGCTACATCGCTAATTTTTATTTCATTATCTGAAAGGGTATTATCAATTCGAACCATAGAAGATTCTCCATACTTTTCTACGTAAACTTCAACATCATCAATTAAGAAGTTAACATTTAAAACAGATCCTTCGTAACCAGATCTAAAGTAAGAAAGAATAAACACCTCATCTGAATTGATAAAGTCATCATGAAAGTATCCACGTGATCTCCAGTCAGATGAAAATCCATCACGTACAATCCCTACTACTGTAAAGTCGTACCCTTCGATATCATCAAAACTGTCAACACTGCCATAAAAGGAGGTGAATCCCATTCGTACTACGTCACCTACTTCATACTCCATTCTTTCTTCAAGCAATACTTCATATTTGCTTTCAGGTAATCTACCTGCTTCTAAATCAAACTTATCTACCATAATTGCTGGGTTAATAAATAACGCATTTGAATAGATATGTATGTCACCTTCATTACTGTTATCTGCTCCACCAATCGGTTCTTCTTCATAGTAGTAATCTCCTCTTTTCTCATCTTGAAATAGATAGATTTGTGAATCAAGAATAACATCGTGTGTTAATACACCTAATACATTGTTCATTTCTTCAAAATCTTCAATGTCATCACTTGTGAATGGTTCTCCATCAAAATCAGCTACAATAATTCTACCTTTAGTTACATTCGGGAAGAACTGATTCCAAGTACTAAAAGTTGATGTGCTGTCTTGTTTATAGGATCCAAATCCAAAGATGAATGCAGCGACTATAAAGATTGCGATAATGATGGTAAAGAAGCTTAGTCGAGGTTTTCTAACTAAGTTCTTTAGCGCTATTTTCATTAATTCAAAATGATTCATATGGTAATCAATTATTGTAATCTCTCCTGCAGTAACTTCTGTTTTTTTGATGTGTTGATCTTCAACTACTTCTCCATCAAATAAACGAATTTTACGTGTTGCATAATCTTTTATCTCATCGTAGTTATGCGTTACTACCACGACAAGTTTATCTTTACTTATTTCCTTTAGTAATTCGATAATTGTTTTACTTGTTGCCTGGTCTAAATTACCAGTTGGTTCATCTGCCACAATCACTGGACAATCTTTCGCAAGTGCTCTTGCGATAACACAACGCTGTTTTTGCCCACCTGATAATTTGGCTGCTTTATGGTGCATGTGTGATTCCAATCCAACTCGTTTAATTAGCTCTTTTGCTCTGTCTTTTCGTTTTGTTTTATCATATCCTTGGATTTGAAGTGCCATCAAAACATTATCTAATACAGTATATGAATCAATAATGTTGTAATTTTGAAAAACAAATCCGATGTATTGTTTACGATAATTTTCCCATTCTTCAATGGTAAAATAACTGGTTTCTTCTCCACCAATATACATTTCACCATCTTCATACGAATCAAGTCCACTTATTACGTTTAAAAGGGTCGATTTACCACTACCACTTTCTCCAGTGACGGCGATAAACTCCCCAACGTTAAATTCTAAACTTACTCTTCTTAACCCTAGAGCTACTACATCATTACTTTTGTAGTATTTTGATACATTATGTAGTTTCAGCATTTTCTTTCACCTCAGTCAATTTTTTCCCCAAGAAGTTCTTCATACAGTACAATTTCACTTCTTGTTATTTTATATTTACTACCTGCGATACTATAATCATAGATAAAGTTATCTTTATCAAATAAGAAAAGGACCATTTTGATTAGATGAGGATGACTTACGAAAGAAGGGCATTGAAAACAAAGCTCCTCAATATCATCGAGATCAAAATCTGTGTTTTCTTCAATTTTCATTAAAACAAGCACCCCTTTTTCTTCGTACTCATTTCCAAAGAAGTATGGGTTTATTGAAGTAATCGCCTTATCAAAGTGTAGTTTCTTTATTATTTCTAACTTCGTCATATGAAACTTCCTTTCTTATGTTACTATTATATCACAGATATAATTTCTGTTCTTCATATTCCATAAAAATCATCTTCGTTGAGAATCGATGTGCAGAATGCTATAATGAAAACATGAACTGGTGGTGATAATATTGCTTGAGAAATTACACGATAGAGACATAAATATTGCAATCTTTATTATAATGATTTTACTAGTGTTCACAGGATATACGTATACAAACGCTGATTATATTCCTGCATCTATTTGGCCAGCAATTGGATTTGCAATTGGGTTTTACATGTATTTCAAAGAAAAAGTACAGATTGGTTTATTAGGCGGATTACTAACTGGTTACCTTTTAAGTAGGTACTTACTAATCGATGAAATCTGGTACCTAACAATTATCTATTCATTCACTTTTACTGCAATCAATTTTGTTCAATTGATTTCTTTTAAATATGTTATGGAGAAATTAAATTCGCTTGGTCGCATTGATAGTACAAGTGGCCTTGGTTATATAACTGCTATTCCGATTACAGCGTTTATTGGTGCAATTTTATCAGCGCTAGTTATGCAGATTTTTGGATCATCTACACCGTTTATGACTCATTTTCTTGAATGGTTTATTGGTGATTTAACGGGGATTCTAATCTTTGGTACGCTTGTGTTAATATCCTATTATTACGATACGCAAAACCTACCTGAAAGCGCATTGAAAAACATATATGGGATTCTCTTTCTAATCATCTTCATTATCGTCACATATTATCTACTAGATCCAGTGACAAGTGGGTTTACCTTTCAGTTATATGGTTTCATTCTAATTTTGTTTTTCTTTACAGCTGCGATTACATTTAGTTATCGCATGTTGATTACAATGACAGCAATCATTCTATTTTTATATCACTATGTATATATTTCAGTTGCGACCGATGTAAATCTTGGTTCGGTGATTTTTAGTATGAACTCGTATCTGTTTATTATTTCATTATTGAGTGCAGTAACAAGAATGATGACATACAACTTAAAATTACAAAATAGAGATTTGTTATCTTCAAATGAAAAATTAGATCAACTTATCAACTCAACACATAAACTTTTTAGAATCAAGGATATTGAGTTAACAAGTAAGGAAAACAATATCAAGTATATAAAAGAGGTGTTTCATATTGCTTCAAATTTATATACCAACTTTGATAAAGCATCATGTTACGTTAAGATTGATGATGAGCCATATTTCATTGATGCGATTGGATACAATGTCGATACGTTGAATGATTTAGGATTTAATAGTTCGAATTTTAAATGGGCACTCGATAAACCAGAGCATGTAGTAAATGCAGAACTTCAGTTAGAGAAGAAATTAGGAAAACGATATAAAAGAACGAATAATATTATCCCAGATATTGAAGAAAGTATTCGATTTGGAGTATTTATAGATGAAGATATGACTGGTGGAGCTAGTTTTGATATACTTGAGGATTCAGAAAAAAAATTCACCAAATATGATTTTGATAATTATGACGCGTTTCAGCGTTTAATGAACACATACTATCAGATCAATCATTTAAATAATAAAAACATGTCGTTAAAAAATGATATCGTTCATAGTTTAATTCAAACGTTAGAATTATATGACCAATACACAGGAGGGCACAGTGAGGAAGTAGCGATACTTTCAAGAGAGGTTGCTATAAAATTAGAGCTTTCAGAATCGGAGTTATACGATATCTACTGGGCTGGTATTGTCCATGATATTGGAAAGGTTGGTATCAGTAGTGATATCATCAACAAAGTTGGAAAACTTACAAAAGAAGAGTATGAAACAGTGAAGAGTCATCCATTAAATGGCTCAAGAATACTGGAAAAATCTGAAGACTTAAAAGCCATTGCTCGTATTGTAAAACATCATCATGAATGGTGGAATGGGAATGGATATCCCGATGGAATAGCAGGTAATAGTATTCCTCTAGGAGCTCAAATGCTTTGTTTGTGCGATGCAGTAAGTAGCATGCATGGTAAACGTTCTTATCAAGAAAGCAAATCAAAAGAGGAGATTTTACATCAAATCGAGTTATACAAAGGTGCACAATTCAGTCCAGTTATTAGTGATATTATGATTGAACTTATTCACAAGGGTATATTGGATAAAATAAAAAGAGTCGTTTAAAGTGTTACAATAAAAACGGACAGTAAAAAAGAGACTATGATAGAATAATA
>CAZZAP010000023.1:0-27887 GCA_964652375.1 uncultured Candidatus Izemoplasmatales bacterium | reverse complement strand
GACTTAAAAGAAAGGAGAGTATAGTTAAATTAATTCAATTTAATTATACAAGGAGTATTATGAAATATTCAGTACGTGAGTTATACAAAACATACAAAACACTTGATCAAAAAGAAGTCACAATCTACGGGTGGGTACGCAATAACAGAGCCCAAAAAGAGTTTGGATTTATCAATTTGAATGATGGGACATTTTTTGAAACCATTCAAGTTGTTTATGAGAGTGAGTTTTTAGATAATTTTAAAGAAACACAAAAATTTAGAGTAGGAAGTGCAGTGAAAGTAACAGGGTTATTGTTTCTAACTCCAGATCGTAAGCAACCATTTGAAATTAAAGCAAGAGAAGTTGAACTTCTTGGTGATTCACTAGAAGATTACCCAATTCAACCAAAAAGACATACAAGAGAATTTTTAAGGGAAAACGCTCATCTAAGACCTAGAACAAACTTGTTTAGTGCAGTGTTTAGAGTAAGAAGTATCTTATCACATGCAATCCATACTTTCTTCCAAGAAAGAGATTTTATCCATGTAGCTGCACCAATAATCACGGCTAGTGATGCAGAAGGTGCTGGGGAAACATTTAAAGTTACAACACTGGATTTTGATCAATTACCAAAAGATGAAGATGGAGAAATTGATTATAAAAAGGACTTTTTCCAAAAGAAAACAAACCTAACAGTATCAGGGCAATTAGAAGCAGAGGCATTTGCACTTGCATTTAGGGATGTATATACATTTGGACCAACATTTAGAGCTGAAAATTCAAACACTACTACGCATGCAAGTGAGTTTTGGATGATAGAACCAGAAATAGCGTTTGCAGATATTCATGATGATATGCAGTTAGCCGAAGATATGGTGAAGTATATTATTCAATATGTGAGAGAGAAAGCACCGGAAGAGATGGCATTTTTCAATAAATTTGTCCAAAAAGGTTTATTGGAAAAACTAGATAAAGTTGTCAACGGTACATTTACTAGGATATCGCACAAAGAAGCTGTTGAAGTATTATTAGGTGCAACCCAAAAATTTGAGAACAAACCAGATTTTGGAAAAGACTTAGCTACCGAACATGAAAAGTATTTAGTGCAACATTTTGATGGGCCGGTTTTCGTGATTGATTGGCCAAAAGAAATCAAAGCATTTTACATGAGATTAAACGATGATGGTAAGACTGTTGCTGCTATGGATTTATTAGTTCCTGGTAGTGGAGAACTTATCGGTGGAAGCCAAAGAGAAGAACGTTTAGAATATTTAGAAAAACGTATGGAGGAAATGGATGTTCCTAAGGAAGATTTATGGTGGTATTTAGATCTTCGTAAATACGGAGGGTGTAAACACGCTGGATTTGGACTTGGGTTTGATCGTATGCTGATGTACTTAACAGGTGTTGAAAACATTAGAGACGTAATCCCGTTCCCTAGAACACCAAGAAATTGTGAGTTTTAGAGTCAAAAATAAAAACCTACGAATAATTTCGTAGGTTTTTTTATATGAGAAGCTTATTTTTTTAGTGTTTCTCCTAAAGTTGATGCTAATCCAACGATTCCTTGAAGTTCTGATGGGATAACTAATTTCGTAGCTTGTCCTTTTGATACTTCAATCATTGCTTTGTATGCTTCTAAGCGTAAGAATGCTTCGTCTGCTCCAGCTTTCTTGATTAATTGAATACCTTGAGCTGTTGCATTTTGTACTTCAATAATCGCTTGCGCTTTACCTTCTGCTTCACGGATACGAACTTGTTTTTCCGCTTCTGCTTTAAGGATAGCCGATTCTTTTTCACCTTCAGCATTTAAGATTGCAGCTTTTTTGTTACCTTCCGCCAGTAAGATTGTTTGACGACGTTCACGTTCTGCACGCATTTGTTTTTCCATCGCTTCACGAATATCTTTTGGTGGGATGATGTTTTTCACTTCTACACGGTTAATTTTAATTCCCCATGGATCAGTTGCTTCATCTAAGATAACTCTCATTTTTGAGTTAATTATATCTCTTGAAGTAAGAGATTCATCAAGTTGCAAATCACCAATGATATTACGTAGTGTAGTAGCAGTTAAGTTTTCAATCGCTTTTAACGGATACTCAACACCGTATGTAAATAATTTTGGATCTGTAACTTGGTAGAATACTACTGTGTCAATTTGCATTGTAACGTTATCTTTCGTGATAACTGGTTGTGGTGGGAAGTCGATTACTTGTTCTTTGATTGATACTTTTTTCTTAATACGATCAAAGAACGGTACAACAAACTTTAACCCAACTGTTTTTGTTTCGTGATATGCACCTAAACGCTCAACAACGTAGCGATTTGCCTGTGGTACAATTACGAATGCTTGTGATACTAAAATTAAAAATAATACTAATAAAACTAAAAAGATAATTAAACCTGTTCCCATTATATTTCCTCCTTAAGATTTTAATGGTTTAGAAAGGATACTTAACACCATCGTGAACGATTCTCGTTTTTGAAACGTGATCACGAATTGTTTTTTTAGATTTGGTAAATGCAATCAAACCAACATCTATTGGTATAAAGATAAATCCTTTATAAAGAAACTCCCTTACAAATATACTTAGCCATGTAATTTTTCCTTCTAAACGAATTTTCATAATTCTACGGCCTACAGTTTGGCCTTTCATAGCTAAGTTGTAGAAAAAATTAAATAACTTCCAACTAAAAAGAAAGAATAGAATCGTCATCAAGAGAAGAGTTATCTGCATCACAGCAAAGTCATTATTTTCCTCACTATATTGATTTGTCAGTATATCCACTTCTTCGTTATACTTCTCTTGAGATATTTCATTGGTTGTTAGTTGTAAATCAAGAGCGTCTACTTTCCTGCTATACTCATCGAGGCTCTC
Organism: uncultured Candidatus Izemoplasmatales bacterium; assembly: GCA_964652375.1. GTDB lineage: Bacteria > Bacillota_I > Bacilli_A > Izemoplasmatales > Izemoplasmataceae > CAZZAP01. Next base: position 25,026 of record CAZZAP010000023.1, on the reverse strand, counting down.
TTGCTGTGCTAAAGTAAGCTCATCGTAATTCTCAAACTGATTAATAAATATGTTTCTGGCAACAAGTGAATAGATAATCCAAACTACTAACATTAATAAATAGGTATCTATTGACGTCGCAAAAAACCTTCTAAATAGCCCTACTCTCATCTCAGTCTATTTTATCAACGATAAGTTTAACACCTTCGATTGCTACAACAACAACATGTTCATTCACTGCAATGTCTTCCGTAGAAGGAGTGACAGCTAACCAATATTTACCGTCAATTTTTACTTCTCCGCGTTCCCCTACATTAATCTCCTTCGTACATGTAGCTACTTTTCCAATTAATCTGTCTGCATTAGTATGTATGACGTTTGTTTTTAAGTAGTTTCTTGCAATAGGTCTTACACTAAATAGTAATAATCCCGTTACTACAAAGAATACAATCAGTTGCCATACAAATGATAACTGCACAATTGCAACGATAAACGCACATAATGCACCTACACTAAACCAAATACTAGTAAGGTCCATCGTGTTAATTTCAATTAAAGCTGCAACAATTACAATAACAAACCAAATAACTACCATATATTGATCAATCATTTCTTACACCTCCGGTTTATTCAGATCAATTATTAGAGCTGAATTCTCTGTACTCCATTTTGTTTTGAATTTAAAAGAACTGTTGTCACCTAACGTAACATCGATTAAATTTGCAATTTGCTTCATAAACTTTTTATTACAAACACGCGCGTAACTAGACTTAACTGTAATTTTATGTCTTTTTTCTTCAGGTATTGCACCTAGTTCAGATTCCTCTTTGGTGATTGGTTTCACCGCGATTTTTTTACCTTCTTCGTCTAAGCCCAGTAATACACTGTATGCTTTTTCAAAGTGAGAACTAGCTGCTTTGTTGAGTGTAATATTAGATTCATAAAGCGTAGCAACTCCATCTTTTGGTTTTCTTGAAACCCACACAAACGATGACATAACTTCACCTCCGTCTTATATCATTCACATCCATATTATAACCTTTGTTTCAACAAAATACAAGAAAATTATAAAAAATTATTTTGTATTCCCTGCCAATTAGTATTATAATATAATACTTGAGATGGATGTGATAAAATGAACACAGAACTAACAAAAAATTTTGAACGAGACATTATAAAGTTATATAGAAAAGATATATGGGGAAAATTCATTAAAGGGATAAAAAAATACAACCTAATTCAAGATGGTGATAAAATTGCTATCGCAATGAGTGGTGGGAAGGATTCTTTGTTGCTTGCGAAGTTATTTCAAGAGCTAAAGAAACACCCCCACTTTGATTTTGAAGTAGAGTTTATTTCAATGGATCCGGGATTTATTGATGAGGATTTAAAGATTCATTTTGGTAATGCAGAAGCACTTGGGATACCACTAAATATCCATAGATCGGATATTTTTGAAGTAGTTGGTAAGATTTCGAGCAGTTATCCGTGTTATATGTGCGCAAGGATGAGAAGAGGATTCTTGTATAACCTTGCAAAAGAAAAAGGGTGTAACAAACTAGCTTTAGGACATCATTTTGATGATGTTATTGAAACAACAATGTTAAATGTCTTATATGCAGGTACTTTTAAAACAATGCTCCCAAAAGTGAAAAGTGAGAATTTTGAGGGTCTTGAGTTAATTCGACCGATGTATTTAATTAAGGAATACGACATTAAAAGAATAATGAAAAATAATAATATTCACACAATGGACTGTGGCTGTGTACTTACTGGGTGCCGAACATCAAGTAAGAGAAACAAAACAAAGCAGTTAATAGCGGATTTAAAGCTGGAATTTAAAGATATCGATAAGAATATTTTTAGAGCAGCAGAAAACGTAAATTTGGACAGTATATACCGCTATATTAAGGATGGAGAAGAACATACCTTTTATGACGATTGGGAATAAAAAAACCTTAAATGTAAAATTTTCACCTGAAAACACTTTCAGGTATAAAAAGTGATTCTATTTGGTACAATAGCCTTAAGAGGTGATACAAATGATCAAAGAATATTCTCAAAATAGGAGCAATGTAATAATGAATTTCAGTAAGAAATACTGTGATTCTTCAAAAGAATTACTTTCGAGCATGGGATTCAAAAAAGTTCTTAATAAATATATCTCAATCTTAGAAAAGAACGATATTTTATTAGTGGAAAAATTACAAAAGCTGATAGAGGATAAAAAGCTATCTAAGACCTTGTTGGAGCTATTTAAGGTGCTTATTATTTTAGAAAAGCACGAGGTTAAAAAGTTAAATAGTATGTATAAAGCACTACTGGCAAAAGAAGAGCTTTTAATTGAATTTATTGAGGGATTTTATGACTATTGGAGAAGTTTAGAACGATATGCATTAATTCAAACATCGTCAAAATCAGAGGGTCTTCAAAGTGTAAACTTTGTTGAGGCCAATAACAATTTCTCAAATAGAGTTTTATTTACGTACAGACGTATTGAAGAAAACATTCTTGGGTACAAACACAACGTTTACCGACAATTATCTGCTGGAATCAACGCTGGTATCGTACTTGCAGAAAACGAATTAAAATTGCCAAATGCATACGAGAAACTTGATAACATCGAGTTTGTAAAATCGATTGTTTTAACTCCGCCGTTCATTATCTATCCTAAAATGAACAAGCGATCTGGGTTGTTTGAGGAAGTATTTAAAAACCCATTGGAAGAAGCAAACATTAATATTACCCACTATTTCTGTTATCCAGCTAAAGTAGGAGAATCATTAGCATTCATCTACTTCCATAGAGATTTCATGAATCATGGGATTGCGCTTTGTAACTTGTTTGAGTTAGCGAAAAGTGAAGAATATCTTCATAAGAAGCCAGATTTAATCTATGTGTTTGGACAACGAATCAAATCTACTGAGAAAACAACCGTATTTTATAATGATAAAGAAAATGATATCTTCTTAGGATTTACAAGTAATACAGAAGAAATCGATTACTTTGGGTATATGAAGAAAATGATTCTTACACTACATAACGTAAGAATGATACAAAAAGGTGCACTACCAATTCATGGTGCGATGGTAAATGTGACATTGAAAAATGGAAAAACAGCGAATATCGCAATTATGGGAGATAGTGGAGCTGGAAAATCTGAAAGTTTAGAAGCATTCAGAAAATTAGGTTCTAAATACTTGAAAGAAATAAAAATCATTTTTGATGATATGGGTATTTTCAAAATTGAAAACAACAAAGTATATGGATATGGAACTGAAATAGGAGCATTTGTTCGTTTAGATGACTTAGAAACAGGATATGCCTTCCAAGAAATGGATCGTGCAATCTTTATGAATCCACACCGTACGAATGCAAGACTATTACTTCCTGTATCAACGTTTAAAGATATTATGAGAGGATACAAAGTAGACATTTTCTTATATGCGAACAATTACGAGGATAAAAAAGAAGTAATAGAAGTTTTCGACAATGTTGAAGATGCAAAAGAAGTATTTGTTAAAGGTTACAGAAAAGCAAAAGGAACTACTTCAGAAGTTGGAATCGTTGAATCATACTTTGCAAACCCATTCGGAGGACTGCAAAAGAAAGAAGAAAACGATGTGTTAATTGATAAGGTCTTCAACAAACTATTTGACAACAAAGTAGTTGTAGGACAAATTTATACAAAACTAGGATTAGATGGGTATGAATTGAAAGGTCCTGAAAAAGCGGCTAAAAAATTATTTGAATGGTTAATGAACAAGTAACAGAAATGTTGCTTGTTTTTTTGTGGTAAAATAATAATGAGGTGATTCTATGAATAAACAGTACTTGATGGATTTAGATCGAAAGTTTTGCAAAGATTCAACAAAAGATGGTGCAAAAGGATGGGTAAAGTATTTTTGGGAAGACGCATATATGGTAACTGGAGAACACATAGAGAACATTCAAGGGCTTCAAAATATTGAGAAAGCTATGGAAGGGTTGTTCGCACTTGAAGATCTCGTATTTATATGGGAACCTATGAAGTGTGAGTTATCCGATGATAAAACCATGGGATACACGATGGGCAAATACACCCGCACTTTTAAACGTGAAGGGAAAGAGTATGTTCAAAAAGGAAAATACACAACAATATGGAAGAAAAAGGGCGATATTTGGAAGATAACCATGGATACTGGGAACTAATAATTTATAAATATTTTTTGTCTGTGGGAAATAAATGATACTAGTTTTCGGCATAAAAAAAGCACAAATTATTGTGCTTTTTTTCTATTTTCCTAAACAGAATTTAGTGAATAACTCATCTAGTAGACTTGTAGATGAAGTGTCTCCAATTATCTCTCCAAGTAGTTCCCAAGCGGTTTTCAGGTCCATTTCAACCATGTCGATTGGAAGATTGTTTGCGATTGCAGACAAACTATCTTCGAGTGACTGAAGAGTTTCTCTTAGTTTTGCGATGTGCCTAGCATTTGAAATATAGGTTTGATCTTGAATGTTGATTTCTCCTTGAAGAAACATCTCTTTTATCATTTCTTCAAGTTTTTCGATTCCGGTTTTCTTCAATGCTGAAATTTCAACAGAGTGCTCAAACGTATGAAGTAGTTTATTGTGCAAATCAGTTTTATTGATAATGATAATTCTGTTTTTGTGTTTCGTGAGTGACAACAGTTTTTGATCATCATCTGTAAGCTCTTCAGTATTATCTAGCACAAACAAAATCAACTCAGCTTCATCTATGACAGTTTTAGCTTTATCAATACCAATGCGCTCAACTACATCTTCAGACTCTCTAATTCCAGCCGTATCAATTAAATTTAATACAATACCACCAATATTAAGTTTTCCTTCAACGATGTCCCTAGTTGTTCCTTGGATTTCAGTTACAATCGCCTTATCTTCGCGAAGTAAAGCATTTAGCAGGCTAGATTTCCCAACATTAGGTCTACCTATAATTGCGGTTTTTACTCCATCTTTTATTATTTTTCCATAATTTGCTTTATCTAACAATACATCAATCTTGCTGATTAACTTCTTTATGTCAGGTTTAACTAGTTGATTTGATAATTCTATTACATCGTCGTATTCTGGATAATCGATATTAACTTCTATATGAGCAATGGTTTGTAGTAAATCATTTCGAAGGTTTTGAATCAAATTATAGATTTCACCATCTAGACCTTTGTTCGCTAGTGTGAGAGAAAAATCTGAGTTTGCCTCAATTACATCCATTACTGCTTCAGCCCTTGTTAAATCAATGCGCCCATTTAAAAATGCGCGCTCGGTAAATTCACCTGGATTGGCAATTCTTGCACCTTTACTAAGAACTATTTCTAGAATTTTATTTGCAACGTATACACCACCATGACAGTTGATTTCTACAATGTCTTCGGTTGTAAATGTTTTTGGAGCTCTAAATACACTAATCAATACTTCATCAATATTTTTTCCCTGGTACTTTATATGTCCGTAGGAAACTGTGTGAGATTTTACCTTGTTTAGGTCTTTTCCCACAAAAATATCATTAACTAACGCTATTGATTCATCTCCACTTAACCTTACAATACTGATTGCCCCTTGTCCTATTGCTGTTGAAATAGCAGCTATTGTATCATTTAACATAAATATCACCTAATTTATTATATCACAATACCTTCTTTTGTAGTATAATAACTCTAGGTGATAATATGAGTAAAAAAGGATTAAGATATTATATAATGATTTTTATATATGGAATCTTGGGAGTTGCACTCCTATTTGTTATTTCAGCACTACGAGGGGCTGAAATATCGACTGCGCAAATTGTATCATACTTTCCAATTCCTTTTGCATTTGTCTTTTTTGTTTTTATTTTTGATCGATTGTTTATGTTGATTTTTCCAAAAAAGGAAAAAAAGCAAGCTGATGCATATAATTTATTCCTCGTAAACAGTACTGAACATCTAAAGACTACAGGTAATTATGACATCGAGGATTTTAAAAGGTTTAGATCTAACGAGAAATTCCAAAGAGCGTTAAAAGTTTTATATAAAATAGAAACGAATGGTGAAACAGATGACGCGAATTATAAAATGATAGAAAAGAGATTTAAAAAGGATACTAAAGAATACAATGCGATTCAATCTTTAATATCTAAAAAGTAATTCATTTTTCATTCTCAAAAGACTATCAAATATAGTCTTTTTGTTTTATAATAGAATTACACGAAACATTCGTCAATTTAGGAGTGATTTTATGGCATATAAGGCACTATACCGTACATACAGACCTTCAAATTTTGAAGAGATTGCGGGACAAGAACATATAACGAAAACATTTAAGAATGCGCTAAAGAACAACAAAATAGCACATGCTTATTTATTTAGTGGACCTCGTGGTACTGGTAAAACATCAATTGCAAAGATTATCGCAAAAGCGGTAAATTGTGAGCAAGCGCCAGTTGAAAATCCATGTAATGAATGTGATGTTTGTCGTGGGATTGACAACAATACGATTAGTGATGTAATTGAAATTGATGCTGCAAGTAACAATGGTGTAGATGAAATTAGAGAAATCAGAGACAAGGTAAAATATTTGCCTGGTATATGCACCTATAAAGTCTATATAATTGATGAGGTTCACATGCTAAGCACAGGTGCTTTTAATGCTTTGTTAAAAACACTTGAAGAACCTCCAAAGCACGTTATTTTTATTTTGGCAACTACTGAACCACACAAAATCCCGGCAACTATACACTCTAGATGTCAGCGTTTTGACTTTAGAGGAATTAGTGTTCCTGAAATGACAAAAAGATTGCACACAATAATCGATGAAGAACATATTGAAATTTCACAAGAAGCGATAAAAGTCATTGCAGAAAGCGCTGAAGGTGGTATGAGAGATGCAATTAGTTTATTAGATCAAGTTGTGTCATATACAGATAAGAAAGTTACTGTTGAAGACGTTCACGACATTAAAGGTACTGTTTCAAACGAGAAATTAATCGTTATTGCAGAAGCTATCTATAAGAACGACTCAGTAGAAGCGATTAATCAGATGGATGAACTAATTACTCTTGGTAAAGAGTCACCAAGACTAGTAGAAAATCTTATTAAATTCTATCGTGATTTACTGATCTTTAAAAACATTGAAAATTACGAGGTAGAGCAACTTGTATATTCTGATAATAAATTTGTTGAGTTGACAAAACAATTGAGCAATAATTTGATATTTTATTATATTGATGTGTTGAATAAAGCACAACAAGATATGAAGTGGACAACCAATGCAAAATTATTTATGGAACTAGCATTAATCAAAATGGTTGATCAAATCGAGAAACAAGAAGTAGTAATTGAAGATGAACTTCAATCACTTACAGAAGAACTCTCGATTCTGAAAGATAAAATTCATGAATTAGAAAATCGAGAACCACAAATCATAGAAGTAACAAAAACCGTAGAAACTAAAGATGTTCAACAACCGCTAGTTGAAGAACAACCAGAAAAGACAGAAGTTGCTGAATTATTTAAAGCCGATGAAGAACAAACGGAAACACCGGAAGAAGTAGAAGAGGAAACTGAGCAAACTGAACAAACAGAAGACAAAGATGAGTCTATTTTTGATTATGAAGTGAAAAAATCAACCAGAAAAGACTATAAAACCTTTGATATTCGATTTGTTGAGGATGTTTTAAATAGTGCCAACAGAGAGACTAAAATCGCTATGAACAAAAAATGGTTTGATTTAGAACGTGAAGTAGCTCACAGCGACCTAAGTTATGCAAAAATGATTACCGAAGGTAGGCTTGTTGCTGCAAATGATGATATGATTATCATTGAATATCCAAATGCCTCACTTTGTAATCGTATGATGAAAACTGAAGTGAGAGAAAAAATTACAATGTTACTTTCAGATTATTATCACAGAACACTTGATTATTTAGCGCTTCCTAAAGCAGTTTGGGAAGAAAAATCACAAGAGTTTATTCAAAAATGGAGAAGCGGAGAAAAAGAGATTTCTTTATCCCCAATTAACCATCCAAGTTTAGTTGATATACCAAAAATCAATCATGCTGCTACTGATATGACTCCAGATAGTGTGAAAGAAGCTGTAAGTATTTTTGGATATGATTCTGTAAAAGTGAAAAAAGGAGAATAAATTATGAATCCAGGTATGATTAAGAAATTACAAAAAATGCAAAGAGAAATGGTTAGAGCACAACAAGAACTAGAAGCATCTACTTTTTACGGTAGTGCTGCTGGGATTGTTAATGTTGAGTTCTTAGGAAATAAACAAATGACACGTATTTCAATTGATTCAGAGGCAATTGAATCAAAAGAAGATATTGAGCTATTAGAAGACACAATTATTGCTGCAGTAAACGACTGCATAAAAAAAATAGAATCAGAGACTGAGCGCGTAATGTCGCAGTTTACTGGTGGAGGAATTCCAGGTTTATTCTAAGGGTGTGATTTGATGCAATATCCACAAGCAATTGAGAAATTAATTGAAGCACTACGTAAATATCCTGGTGTAGGTAAAAAGACCGCTGAGCGTTTCGCTCTTTTTACTGTAAATCGCTTAGACAACGAAAACATCGATGAAATCATTGATGCCTTTTTGCACATAAAGGATGATATCTTTAATTGCCCGATTTGTGGGAATATCACTGATACAGACCCTTGTTATATCTGCAAAGACGAATCAAGAGACCGAACAACCATTGTCGTTGTAGAAGATGCAAAAGATGTTATTGTAATGGAGAAAACAAATAAGTATCATGGCTTATATCATGTATTAAACGGTGCGATTAGCCCATCTGATGGAATTGGTCCTGAGGATATTAAACTCAAAGAGTTACTTGAAAGACTAAAAGACGAGACAATAAAAGAGCTAATCATAGCAACGAATTTAAGCAACGAAGGTGAAATAACATCTCAATACATAACAAGGCTGTTAAAGGACACAAATATACTCTTAACTAGGATTGCTCATGGCATACCCGCCGGAGGAAATTTAGAGTTTGCAGATGAGATAACATTATCAAAAGCACTAGAGGGTAGAAGGAAAATATAAAAATTTCCTAAAATTCATAAGATTTACACAAGTTCTTTGGTATAATAAGTATAGATTTCGAAAAATGGGGTGGAAAATATATGTTTGAATTCTTAAATCCAATTTTAGATCCAATTGTTTCTATAATTGATGATAACTTACAAAATGGGTTTGATTTCGTTATGAGTTTAGATGCGTTATATAAAGTAGGAGGAATTGTAGCTGCTGCAATTATTTTTATTATGGGTCTTTGGGCGTTAATAAAAACACTATCAAAAATCATTATTGTGGTTGGTGTATTAGCCGGACTTTGGTTCTTGTATGATAGTGGCGCATTAAATCAATTTATTGGTTAGTAAAAAATAACAAGGAAAAAGCGACTGTTGGTCGCTTTTTTTATTGGTAACTTTATATTTTTAAATATAAAGTATATTAAATTTTTAAATATAAAGTATTATATTAAATTTTTCGAAAATAATGTTTAAAATGAACCTAAAATATAGTATAATGTACTGTTAAAAAGATTAATAATTTTAGGAGAGATAGCAATGGAAATAACGTTAAAGAATGTTACAAAAATCTTCCAAGCAAAAGATAAATCAGAAACGGTAGCTGTAAATCAGTTTGATATTACGATACCTTCTGGTAAATTAGTCGGATTACTTGGGCCAAGTGGGTGTGGTAAATCAACTACATTGTATATGATCGCAGGATTGTTAGATCCTACTGACGGAGAAATCTTCTTCGGAGACGAGAATGTTACTGATACTCCACCTGAAGATAGAGGAATCGGACTAGTTTTCCAAAACTATGCACTTTATCCTCATATGACAGTGAGACAAAACATTATGTTCCCACTAGAAAATATTAAAGTACCAAAAGAAGAAGCATTAGAAAGAGCACAAGCAATGGCAGATTTGGTTGGTATTGGTGAATTGATGAACCGTAAACCAAAACAACTATCTGGAGGGCAACAACAACGTGTTGCGATTGCAAGAGCGCTTGTAAAAAAACCAAGAGTACTATTACTTGATGAACCGTTAAGTAACTTAGATGCACGTCTACGTTTACAAACTCGTGAAGAGATTAAGCGTATTCAAAGAGAAACAGGAATTACTACAATATTTGTAACGCATGACCAAGAAGAAGCAATGAGTATAAGTGATGAAATTGTACTGATGGAACTTGGTATCAAACAACAAGTGGGAGACCCGCAAGATGTATATGATAAGCCGGATAACTTATTTGTTGCAAAATTCCTTGGAACGCCACCTATCAATATTTTTGAAGGTGAAGTAAAAGGCGGAAAAGTAATGCTAAACGGTGTGGAAATAACGAAATTAAAAGTTCCTGATATGAATGTTGTTGTTGGGATCAGACCTGAAGGATTTAAAGTCGTTGAGAAAAGTGATTTCCAATTACCGGTGTATCAAGTTGAAACAATTGGTAGAGATACTACTTTACTAGTTAAATTAAATGATGAAGGCGAAACATATCGTATAATCGTTGACGCACAATATCGTATCAAACCAGGTGACGTTGTGAACTTCGATGTATTAGATAGCAAAATATTTATATTCAACCCAGAAAGTGGAGAGTTAGTTAACTAATGCTTGAGAAGCAAAGTAATTTTAGAGCCTGGTTATATTTATTTCCTGCATTAGGGTTGCTTGCTCTATACACATTTTATCCATTATTTAATGCGTTTTACCTAGCGATTCTAAAGGACTTCAATGTACTTAATAGAACGTTCAGTGGGTACTCGCTGGTAGAAAATTTCAAAATTGTATTCAATCATCCTGATTTCAAGTTAGCACTTAAAAATACAGCTGTAATCGTATTTGTGTCGGTACCTATATCGGTAATAGTGGCGCTATTTATATCAGTTGCATTGAACTCAATCAAGAAGTTTCAAGGTGTATTTCAAACCATCTTCTTCCTACCGTATGTAACAAATGCAATCGCAATTGGGATGGCATTTGCATTCATCTTCCATAAAGACTACGGACTAGTAAACATGTTCCTTGGTTGGATCGGAATCGATCCAATTAACTGGGTAAACAGTGAACCAGGAAATGTAGCAACATGGGGAAGAACAATGTTCGCACTTATTGTATATACAGTATGGGGCGGGTTAGCCTTTAAAATAATGGTATTCCTAAGTGGACTACAAAGTATAGATAAGCAATATTACGATGCTGCTAGAGTTGATGCAACTCCTAGGAGAAGAGTGTTTACTAGAATTACAGTACCGCTACTATCTCCGATTATTGCATACATCACTATCACATCATTCATAGGAGCATTTAAAGCATATAGAACAATTGTTGGTATGTTTGGGCCAACACTTGGACCGGCGGGAGCAAGACCTTCCGATCGATTAGTTACAATCGTTGCCATCGTATACGAGGCAATTGATAACGGAGCTACTGGTAAATACAGTGAAGCAGCCGCAGCGTCTATCGTCTTATTCCTAATTACTCTTTCATTCACAGGTGTTCAAATGTGGGTTAGTAAGAAGAGAGTACATTACTAGGAGGTATGGAGATGGAGAAGAATAATATGAAGAAACAAGAAGAATATAGAATTAGAAGAATCATATTTAAGACGCTGGTATACATGTTCCTAGTAGGTTTTGCGTTGTTTGTTATCATCCCGTTCTACTGGATGGTATTAACTTCACTTAAAACGTACACACAAATCCAAAACGAAGTACCACCTTCATTATGGTTGAGTTTCAAAGAAATGCGCTTTGACAACTATCCTGCTGCGCTTGCAGCGGCACCATATATAAGGTTTATTACAAATACGGTTATCGTTGCTGCAATTTCAACAATAGGAACCGTATTTACAACTATATTTGCAGCATTCGCATTTTCAAGATTGAACTTTAAAGGAAGAGACATCCTATTCCTTGTACTATTATCAACAATGATGATTCCTGGTGAAATGTTTGTTATCACAAACTATATCACTGTTACAAGAGACTTTGGATGGAACCCAGTTAGTGGGCAAACACAGTTGCACTCATTATTGGCTTTAACAACGCCGTTTATGACGAGTGTATTCTATATTTTCTTCCTACGTCAAACATTTAAACAAATTCCAGATGAGCTATACTTAGCAGCAAAAGTTGATGGAACAAGTGACTTTAAATATTTATGGCGCATCATGGTTCCAATTGCACTACCAACCATCATTACGATTACAATCATCAACGCGATGGGTACATGGAGTGCTTATATCTGGCCAACACTTGTAACATCGAAAGAAGAGTTTAGACTGGTTACAAATGGTCTTAGAAACTATTATGATTCATTACTAGGAGATCCTGAATACAACCAAGTAATGGCAGCAGCTATGATTGTAACACTGCCACTACTAATCGTATTCTTATTCTTGAAAAAATACATCATGCGTGGTGTATCGAGAAGTGGTATTAAAGGTTAATTAATTATCGTTTAGATAAAATTATATAGGAGGAGAACTATGAAAAAAGTTTTATCATTACTAGTTAGCTTAGCTATTATTTTCGTACTAGCTGGATGCGCAACACGTGTTGATGAAAATCAAGATATTGATTGTGATGATTCACCATTCCATCCAGATTGTATCGAAGAACAAGTTGATGAATGTCCAGAGGGACAAGAACTAAGAAATGGTGTATGTCAAGACATCGAAGAAGATGCCGTTGACTGTAGATTATTCCCGACTGATCCTGAATGTGTAGAGGAATTAGTGTGTGATGAGGGATATGAAAAAATTGATGAAGTATGTGTTCAAGTCTGCGACGAAGGATTCCATCGAGAAGACGGTGTTTGTATTGAAGATACAATCGTTTGTGAAGATGGATATCGCGAAGAAGACGGTGCATGTGTAATCATTCCTGCAGTTTGTGAAGATGACGAACAACTAAATACAGAAACGAATGAATGTGAATATGTAGGACCTACAGGACCTGGATTAGTTGAAGTATTAGCAGAACTTCCATCAGAACAAATTGACGTGTTATTCTGGCATGTTTATGGACAATCAAAAGAAGCGTTATTAATGGATTATGTTGCTGAATTTGAAGCATTGTATCCAAACATAAACATTGAAGCCGAAAGCCAAGGTGGATATGATGACTTACGCAACAAAACAATCTTAGCAATCAGTGCTGGTGAAACTCCAACAATGTTAGTTGGGTATCCAGATCACGTTGCAATGTATTTAAATGGTGGAGCAGTAATTCCACTAGATGATTTCATTTACGACCAAACATGGGGTGTTGATATCAATGACTTTATTGATTCATACGTTGCCGAAAACAGACAATATGTTGGTGGTTTAATGTTCTCATTACCATACTCTAAATCGACAGAGATGATGGTATTTAATAAAACAAAGTTTGACGCAATGGGTATTACAATTCCTATGGATAGACCGTTAACGTGGGCAGAACTAGATACGTTAGCTGATACTATGGTAGGAGACGGTCCTAACCAATGTGAATACTTAATTAACTTTGATTCATCTGCTAACTTCTTTATTAACAATGTAAGAATGTGGCAAGGTGGATATACAAATAGTGCTGGAGATATTTTAGTAGATAATGCAAATACAAAAGCAATGTTAAACTATGTATCAGAACGTTTTACAGAAAAAACATTTGCATTACCTCTTGCATGGAACCAACAATATGGTTCAACTAACTTCTTAGCACAAGATGTTTGTATGACAGTTGGATCAACTGCTGGTATTTCATACAATGTACCTCAAGCAGGTGAGTTTGAAATTGGTGTTGCACCAATCCCTCAATACGATTTAGATAATAAATCAGCTGTACAACAAGGGCCTAACGTAGCAATTATGGCAGATACTACAGATGCAGAACGTTTAGCTGCTTGGTTATTTATCAAGTACATTACAGATGCAGAACAAACTGCTAAATGGTCTATGTTAACTGGATACTTACCAGTAAGATATTCTGGATACAATAGTGATATTTATCAAGAATTCTTAAATAATCCAGATCCGGATTACATTTATGAATCAATGACTGCAAATGCAGCATACTTACAAATTACGTACAACGAGTTTGATCCAGCATTCGCAGGTTCTGTCACTTCTTCTAACGCAAGAACTGAAGCAGGAGCTGCAATGGAATCAATCTTCGTTGGTAGTGCTACTGTTGATCAAGCAATTCAAGACATTCTTACTCAACTAGGGGCAGACTAACACATAGAAAGTGTGATTTTATGTTTAAAAAAGTAGTTTTCACTATATTAGTTACACTCTCATTATCGGTATTAAGTGCATGTGAAACAGGTAGTGAAACATTGACAGATACAGAAAAACTAATTAATTTGAAAGAATCTATTGTATTTGATGAAACAACTATTACAGAAGATATCGTTTTACCCGACATTGAAGAGATGGAAGGATTAGAAATTACATGGAGTTCAAATAAGACACAATACTTGGATCATGATGGAACAGTAACAAGACCATTAAGTAGTGTTGGAGATGTAAATGTACAATTTACATTGACACTAACACTAAATGGAATGAGTGTTAATAAGATATTTGAATTCACTGTACTTGCAGAAGAAGCGCTTAGTGATCAGGATTTACTAAATAGCATTTTCGATTCAGTAACATTCTCTGAAACAGAAATTACAGGTGACCTCTCTTTACCAGTAATTGAACATGAAGGAGTAACTGTTACTTGGACGTCAAGTAGAGAAGGATATGTCACATCAGCAGGGATTGTAAATCGTCCAGATTATACTGATACTGACTTAGAAGTAATTATGACACTCACACTAAGTATCAATGGATTAACACAATTCAAAGAATATACGTTTACAGTCTTAAAAGAGGCTACTCCTGTTGAATTAAATCAATTAGAGACTGCCAAAGCGGAGTTAACATTTACAGAAACAGACTTGATTGACAACCTTGTGTTACCACTGGTTTCAGATCCAAATGTTACTGTAACATGGTCTTCAAGTAACCCTACCTATTTAACAAATGAAGGTGTTATTACAAGACCCGCCTACAACAAAGATGACGAAACAGTTATTCTTACCGCAACTCTTCAAGCAGGAGACTTCACCGATACAAAAGCATTTACGTTTACGGTTATACGTGAAGAAAGACCTGCGTTTATCGAACTAGATACAGATTTCACCGACTCACTAGTGATGGATTTTAGCTACACAAATTCAGACTTTGTCGCTGATGGAATTGGAGAAGTAGATTTAGTACGCTGTGTGGATGGAGATACTGCTGTATTTACAGAAGGAAGTGGAAGTTTTACAGTTCGTTTCCTTGGTATTAACACACCAGAATCAACATACAAATTTGAACCTTGGGGTAAAGCAGCAAGCACATTTACATGTGACAAATTAACCAATGCAACAACCATCGTCTTAGAATACAACATGTATAGTACAGAACGTACAGATGGAAATGGTAGATATTTGGCTTGGGTTTGGTATGATGGACGATTATTAAACCTGGAGTTAGTTGAAGAAGCATACACGGGTAGTAAAGGTGTAGGTGGAACAAAATACGAGACTACATTCTATCTTGCAGAGTTTAAGACACAAGATTCTGACAGAAGAATTTGGGGAGAAGTTGACCCTGATTTCGATTATTCATTAGACGGTGTTCAAATTACAATAGAAGAATTAGTAACAAATCAGGAAGAATATGTAGGGAAAAAGGTTGTAATTCGTGGTATTGTCTCTCGACAAATAGGTGGACATCCATACATTCAAGATAATGGATATGGAATATACCTATTCAAAGGGTATGATTATACAACGAAATTGGCCGAAGGAAATGAAGTATTACTATCAGGATTAACGCTTACCTATTATCCTGATGAAGCAACAGGTGCTCCGCAATTAACTGGCTTCTCAAGAACGAACATAGAAGTTCTTAGCGAAGGCAATGTGGTTACACCAAGCCAGATGCTTGTTACTGAGTTTACCGAAACAAGTATCGGGAGTTTAGTTGAGGTTTTAAATTTAACTGTGGTTAGTGTATATGAAAATTCATATGATAGTGCATTCACAGTTACTGCAGAGGATGAAAACGGAAATATTGTATCAATCAGACGCGATGATAGCGCAAGTGCAGATATTACAGCCGATTTATTCACTGTAGGCACAACATTTGATATTGTTGCACCTTTAGGTAGGTACAACGGAACATATCAACTTATGATTTCAAAATTAGTAGATATTACTTTTGACTAAATATTTTAAGGAGGAAAGAATTAATGTTAAAAAAATTACTTGCATTAAGTATGGTGGTTGCATTCGGATTTGGACTTGCAGCTTGTGAGCAAACACCAGAGGGATTAACCGATGTGCAAAAGTTGGATGCTGCTGTTGCTGACTTATCAATTCCAACTGAAGTAAGCGAAGATATTGATCTTCCAGATTCTGCACTTCACAGCATTACTGTTACTTGGGAATCTGGGAATACTGATTTAATCGCGAACGATGGAACAGTTACTCAACCTGCATTCTCGGACGGTAATGAAGATGTTCTAATTACTGCAACATTAACGTTGGGTGAAGTAGAATATACTAAAGAATTTACTGTTACGGTATTAGCGACAACAGAATTAAACGATCAAGAAAAACTTGATGCTGCTGTTGCCGGTTTAACATTACCATCTGCAGTAGGTGCTGACATGACGTTACCTAGCGAAGGATTACATGGTGTAGCAATTACTTGGACTTCAAGTAACGAAATGTACATTATGGCTGATGGTACAGTTATGCAACCTGCAAAAGAAGATGGAGACATGTTAGTAACATTAACTGCTACATTTGCTGTTGGTGACTTAACGTTCTCGAAAGCATTTAATGTAACAGTTACTGCTTCAACTGAGTTCAGTGATGAAGCAAAAGTTGCTGCTGCAATTCAAGAAATTCTAGTTCCTACAACAACTAGTGGAAACATTATGTTACTTACTGAAGCATCAAACGGTGCTACAATTGAATGGTTCTCATACATGGTAGATTATCTTGCTAATGATGGAACTGTTACAAATCCACTTTATACAACTGGAGATGTTGTTGTAACATTAATCGCTAGAGTATCATCTGGTGATTATGAAGAAACGTTAAACTTCTTTGTTACAGTTACTGCTGCTACTGAAATGACTGATATGGAATTAGCAGAAGACGCATTATCAGTATTGTTATTAACCGTTTCTGGTAATGTAGAAACAGACTTTGATCTTGCTGAACTTGCAAAAGGATATACAATTACTTGGACTTCTAGTGATGAAACATTATTAGTAGTGAACGGATTAGTTGCCGAAGTAATTAGACCTGAAGCTGGTGAAGGAAATCAAGAAGTTGTATTAACAGCTTCAGTAACAGTTGGAGATGAAACTGCTACAAAAGATTTCACAGTTACTATCAAAGAAAAAGATCCAGCAATCGTATATACTACTATTGCTGATATGCATGCAAACTCACAATTAGATGACGTTATCGAATTTACTGGTATCGTTGTTGGTTTATTTGACGGTGGATACTTCTTATCTGATGGAACTCATTCATTAGGTATTTATCACACTGGTAGCACAATTGATGCACAAATTGGTGACGAAGTGAAAGTAATCGGTTCTTATGCTGTTTACAACACATTATACCAATTAGGAAGCATTCAATATGAAGAAGTATTGTCAACTGGAAATGCTAACCCATTAGATGGAACTGCAGTAGTTAAAACTGTTGCTGAAATGTTAGCACTAGATTCAAGTGATGCTTTAATTCACGGTATGTACTATACAGTTACTGGTACTGTTGAATTAAGAGGATCTTATGACAATGTTTACTTAGTAGATGGTGATGATGCAGTACTTATTTACTACTACAGTTTAGAAACGTCATTAGCAGCGTTAGAACTTGAAGTTGGTAAAGAAGTAACAATCACAGTATTCTACTATACAGATCATGGTACAAACGGACCAATGTTAGCATTCGATGGTGATGCTGCTGACATTACTATAAATACATTACCTGATCCAGACGCATTAGCAGCAGACGTTGCAGCGTTAGAATCTGAAGTTCCTTCAATTACTGTTGGGTCTATCGTATTACCTGCAGTAGGTGCAAACGGAACTGATTTCACTGGATGGGCATCAAGTAATACAGCAATCTTATTAGACGATGGTACATTTGTTGCACTTGGTGCAACTAGCGAAGTTGTAACCTTCACTGCTACAGCTACTAAGGGTACAGAAACGCAAGTAGTTACAGTGGAAGTTATGGTACCTTTAAACAGCACAGTTGCTGAAGTATTAGCAATGAGTAACGATGACTTATTCCAAGTTACTGGTGTTGTTTATGAAATGGCATATTATGGATTCTACCTAGAACAAGGTGGAGACTTCATCTTTGTATATTACAAACAATATGATGGTCCTATGGTTATTGGAGACGAGATTACAGTACTTGGTTCTCGTGGAGAATACAATGGATTAAAACAAATTAACTTATTAAGCGATATTACAATCAACTCAAGTGGTAACGCATTACCAACAGCTGTTGTTGCTACAGTTGAAGCTGCTGAAGCGGACTTAGTTCCTCGTGGATCTATCGTGACAGTTACTGGTACTGTATCAATTGAAGGTACATATAATGATGTATTCTTAAACGGTGTTGCTGGTGGTAAAGTAAAAGTTTATTACAGAAGTAATGCGGATGAATTAGCTGGATTTGATGGACAAATCATTACAGTTAATATCGTTACATATCATGATGGTGTTGTTCTATATCAATTATTAACTGCAGATGCAACAGTTGAATCAGCATTTACGGATGCTCAAAAAGCGCAAGCTACAGCAGATGGTATTGATTTAGGTGACATTGATAACGTAATTGAAGACTTAGTATTACCTGTTGATAACACAGCTACTGGTGCTACAATTGCATGGGCAACTAGCGATGCTGGTGTTGTTACAGATGCTGGTGTAATTACGGGAACTCCAGGTGCTGATACAATGGCTACATTAACTGCTACAGTTACAGTTGGTGTTGAAGTAGTTACAAGAGACTTAGTAGTTACAGTATTAGATCCTGATGGACAACCTCCGATGACAGTAACAGAAGCATTAGCAGAAGCAGATGGTTCAAGTGTACTTGTTAAAGGTGTTATTATCGGTAAATATTACGATGAACGAGTTATTCAAGGTGCTGATGGAGCTGCAATCTGGGTAGATAGCTCAGTTGGTGGAGAAATCGGTGATAAAATCGTTGTACGTGGTACGTTAGCTACTTACACTTCTTATGGAAACAACCATAGACAATTAGATTCAGCTAACTTAATTGAAACGTTGTCAACTGGAAATGCATTAGTTGAAAGCACAGAAACAGATGTAGCTACAATCTTTGGACAATTAGGTTCAATGGAAATTTATACTGCTACATTAACAGTTAAAGTAGTAAATGATGGATATGGAAATGCATTATTCAATACTGATGTAGATGACGAACAAGGATTCAAAATGAAAATTTCTGATTTTGCTCCTTACTTCGAAGACATCTATATGGTTGATGACATGATTGAAATCACATTTACTGCGTTTGATTTCAGCTATAATAATATTAGAATGGTTAATGTTACAATGCCTGCATTAGACGATGCACAAAGTGTTGCTGCAGCTAAAGGATCATTAGATATTCCTGCAAGCGCAACTGCTGATTTAACATTATCAACTGAAATGTATGGTGCTACAATCGCATGGGCTTCAGATAATGCTGCTATCGGTACTGATGGTGTTGTTACAAGACCTGCAATTGGTGCTGGTGATGCGACAGTTACATTAACTGCTACAATTACTAAAGGTGTTGAAACTGATACTGCTACATTTACTGTAACAGTGCCAGAAGAAGCGCCTCCTGCTGCTACGTTATTCTTCAGTGAATACATTGAAGGTGGATCAAATAACAAAGCATTAGAAATTTACAACCCTAATGCATTTGACGTAGTAATGAACGGATATATGGTTTACCTATATTCAAACGGTGCTACTGATGCTTCTCAATCACTAGATTTATCAGGAATTACAATCGCTGCTGGCGATGTATATGTAATTTATAACTCAAGTTCTGTTGCAGATATCTCAAATGTTGGTGATGTAACATCTTCAGTTACATACTTCAATGGTGATGATGCAATTGAATTAGTATTAGATGGTACTGTTGTTGACGTAATTGGTTTAGTTGGTGAAGATCCAGGTTCATATTGGACTGCTGGTTCTGGGACAACTCAAAATTACACAATCGTTAGAAACTCATCTGTAACAACTGGTGTTACAGTTTGGGATCCAACGCAGTGGACTGATTATGCACAAGATACATTTACTTATCTTGGAGCACATACAGTAGACTAACAGAACAAGAAATGAAATTAACACCACTTATTTATAAGTGGTGTTTTTTTTGGATTTTTTTATTTTTCTACAACGTTTTCTGTGATATAATGTACTGTTAGATGAGGTGGTTAAGGTGTATGAAAAAATAGTAAACCTTATTGAGAAATATCAAACAATAATCATTCATAGACATTTTAATCCAGATGGAGACGCCATGGGGTCTCAACTTGGACTTAGAAGTCTTTTAAAGGTGAATTACCCAAAAAAAACAGTATACGCAGTAGGAGACGTGAACACATTCCGCTTTTTAGGGGATGTAGATGATATTAGTGATGAAGTATATAAAGGAGCACTTGTTATAGTGGTTGATGTAGCAATTTCAAGGCTTGTTAGTGACGACAGATATAAACTAGCGGATCATGTACTTGTTATTGATCATCATTTGAACCCAAGTGATATTGCTGATACAGAGTTTAATGATTCAAGCAGTATTGCAACGGCGCAAATTATTGCCGACATTGCTATTCAGTATGAGTGGCAGATAACCAAAGAAGCGGCAACACAACTATTTTGTGGGTTGGTGACGGATAGTGGTAGATTTAAATATCCTGGAACTACTGCAAAATCATTTGAAATTGCAGCTGTATTATTACACAAAGGAGCAAATAGAGAGTTTGTGTATGACAGATTATATACAGAACAAATGAACTTCAAAAAATTAAGAGGGTATTTCATTAACAACTTTAAGGTGTATGGTGATAAAATAGCCTACATGTTAAACGATACAACCGTCAAAGATCAATTTAACGCTACCACATTTACGGTTTCTAGAGCTATGGTGAATCA
This sequence comes from uncultured Candidatus Izemoplasmatales bacterium, assembly GCA_964652375.1. Classification (GTDB taxonomy): domain Bacteria; phylum Bacillota_I; class Bacilli_A; order Izemoplasmatales; family Izemoplasmataceae; genus CAZZAP01. Next base: position 3,770 of record CAZZAP010000023.1, on the reverse strand, counting down.
AATGGCTGATATCTCTGGAATTGAAGCGTGGACAAACTTTACTGAAGAAGACAATGGTGACATTTATGTTGAATTACGAAGCAAAAGAATACCAATTGTTGAGGTAGCAAAAAAATACCAAGGTGGTGGACATGCACTAGCGTGTGGTTGCACAATAACAGACTTTGAAACTGCAGAACTAATTTTGCAGGATATCATAGAAGTAATAGAAGGGAGCAATTTAAATGGATAAATCCATATTGCTTGAAATAGTTAACAAAATAAAAGAGTACGACAAAATTTTTATTTTTCCACATGCACGACCAGATGGAGACTGCATAGGAACATCATTTGGATTAAAGGAAATTATTACAACATCCTTCCCAAATAAAGAAGTGCGTGTAGCTGGAGAATCATCAGAGTTCACAAGCTACGTTGGAATACCAGAAACATTAGAGGATGCGGATTTTGAAGGGGCACTTGCTATAAGCGTTGATACTGCGAATGAAAACAGAATCAGTGATCAACGCTATAAACTATGTGATTTCTTAATAAAAATTGATCATCACATACCGGTAAACTCATTTGGAGATATTGAATACGTCGATACAGGAAGACCCGCTGCTGCATTGATTATTTTAGATTTAATAAATGTATCAGAAGGAGCCCTTACGTTGACAAAAACAGGTGCTGAAGCACTATTCTTTGGAACATTAACCGATACAGGAAGATTCAAGTATAGTGGTGTTAACGGAGATACATTTAAAGCAGTAGCAAAATTATATGATACTGGCTTAGAATCAAATAAGATCTATCAGTACTTAGATGTACGTACAGATGAACTTACTCGTTTTAGAGGGTACTTACTGCAACATTATAAAAAAACACCAAATGGTGTAGCATACTTTATTATTAAACCTCGTCATTTGAAGAAGTTTAACGTAAGCTTAGAAGAAGCATCAAGTTTAGTAAATGATTTAGGTGTATTTAAAGATTGTCCTGTATGGCTCTTATTTGCGGAATACGAGAATAACATTGTCAGAGCACGTATGAGGTCGAAAGGACCAGCAATAAACGAACTAGCCGCAAAATATGATGGTGGTGGACACCGTTTGGCTTGTGGAGCTAATTTAGGAACATGGAAACGTGCTAAACTACTTATACAAGATTCAGACGAATTAGTGAAAGCATATAAAGAAGAGTTAAAATAACTCTTCTTTTTAATTGTTAAGAAATTGTTAAGATTGATTTTTTGTTTGTTAATATATTAATATATTATTTCTTTTATGTTATGATTGCATTAGCGTAAATTTTATTATGGAGGAAAAATATGAATATTTTAGCAGATGCACCTGTACTAGGTAGTACAGAATATTGGCAAGTAACAATTTTCGCAATATTTGGGGGATTAGGAATATTTCTATACGGGATAAATTTAATGGGAGATTCACTAAAAGCAATTGCAGGGAATCGTCTTAAAGTAATAATTGAAAAATCAACGAATACACCACTTAAGGGTATTATTATTGGTTTCTTAATTACAGCATTAATACAATCATCAAGTGGTACAACCGCAATTACAGTTGGGCTTGTAAGAGCTGGACTTATGACATTGCCTCAGGCAATTGGTATTATCCTTGGTGCAAACATTGGTACAACAATGACATCATTCTTAATTACATTAAACATCAAAGCTTATGCATTACCGATTATGGGAGTTGGATCATTCTTAATCTTCTTTGGTGGAAGAAAGAAATCAAAACAACTCGGTGGCGTATTACTTGGGTTTGGTATGTTATTCTTCGGTTTATCGATTATGGGTGGAGCGTTAAAGAGTTTAAAAGACTTTGATATCTTCACTGAAGTAATGCAATCGACAGGTACAATTCCAATTCTTGGTGTTGCAGTTGGGGCAGTAAGTACTGCAATTATTCAATCAAGTAGTGCAACAACAGCAATTTTACAGGAATTATATACAACAGAAGCAATTCCGTTAATTGGTGCAATGGCGATCTTACTTGGAAACAACATCGGTACAACCGTTACAGCAGTATTGGCTTCAATTGGTGGGAGTATTACCGCAAAACGTACCGCAATGGCGCACGTACTATTTAACGTACTAGGAAGTGTTTTATTCTTACTACTACTTGTTCCTTACTCAGGATTAATTGGTATAATTGAAGCACGTTTCTATGGCCCTTATGATGAAGGAGCAATCTTCTGGGGACATATTATCTTTAATACCGTAAACGCATTTGTCTTCTACTTCTTAATTAAACAACTTGTATGGTCTGTTAAAAAGTTAGTTCCAGGGGAAGAAAGAGAAGTTGCATTCAACCCTGACGATTTACAAGAAGACTTAATTCACGAAGCACCTGTATTTGCACTTGAAAATGCAAAGAAAGTTGTACTTCATATGGGTGAAATGGCGAAAGAAATGTTAATTAACTCAGTTGAGTTCTCGTTCAAAGATGACCGCAAACTATATGAAAATGGTATGGCAATTGAAGAGATGTTAGATACAATTGATAAGAAAACACATGATTACTTAGTAAAAATTGCACAAGCTGGATTAGATCACAAATCTTCTCAGTTACAAGCATCATATGTAGATACAATTAGGGACTTTGAACGCATTGGAGATCACTGTACAAACTTACTTCAGTTCTTCGAAATGAGACATGAGAACAAAGTTACATTTAGTCCGGATGCTAAAAAAGAACTTAGTAAACTATATGACGTAGTTGTTGAGACACTTGAGTATGCATTACTAGCATATGCTGCGAACGATATTGTGACAGCGAAAAAAGTACTTGAGCGAGAAGATATCATTGATAAACTTGTAATCAAGAATAGAAAACGTCATATCATGAGAATCAATAACAACGAATCAACTGAAACACAAGATGAGTTATATGTGGATATCCTTTCAAATATTGAACGTATTGGAGACCACTGTAATAATATCGCAATTAATATCATTCAAGACTCGTACTATAATGAAGAAATGGATTACGAATATTAAGTAATAATTATAAAATGTAAAGTTTTTATTAATAGTTAACATTTTAAACATTCCTATGCTATCATTGATATGTGAGGTGAGATTATGCCTAGAATATTAATTATTGAGGATGAGAGATCCATCCAACGAATGATAGAATACGATTTAAAACAATTGAATTACGATGTTGATACTGCACTTGATGGGTTTGAAGGTTATAAAAAAGCTTCAACAGCCCTATACGACGTCATCTTACTTGATTTAATGCTCCCAAACATGAATGGGATGGATATCTGTAAGAAACTACGTAGTGAAGGAAATAGTGCATATATCATCATGTTAACCGCTGTAGATGATGAATATAATAAGATTCAAGGATTTGAAGTTGGAGCAGATGATTATGTAACTAAGCCATTTTCTCCAAGAGAACTAACCGCCAGAATCAAAGCTGGATTACGAAGACAAGGGGCGATGAAACACACGGACACCCTTCATTATCATGACTTAACAATCATTCAAAGTAGTTATGAAGTATTTCTTGGTAAAGAAAAGATTGATCTTACCTTGAAAGAATTTGAACTCTTAGTGTACCTTGTAGTTAATAAGGGGAAAGCATTATCTAGAGATCAACTACTTAATAACTTATGGGGGTTTAGCTATGATGGCGACTCAAGAGTGGTGGATGTTCATATCTTCAAACTTCGAGAAAAAGTAGATCCAAACAATCAATTTATCAAAACAGTCCGCGGGATTGGTTATAAAATTATATAGAAAGCAAGACATTGTC
>CAZZAP010000022.1:0-28189 GCA_964652375.1 uncultured Candidatus Izemoplasmatales bacterium | reverse complement strand
ACCTAATAAAATAGTTTTCCTTCTTTAGTTATTAATCTTAACTTAACGACATTGACCTACTGGTTGCTTTTTTTGTTTTGATATCTAGCTGCTGCCACATATGCAATATAGAACGTCACAAGCAATGTAAACACAAATGACAAAAGGTGCCAAGGGTATTGTCCAAATACTGCTTCTACATCACTTGGAGGACCCATTACATACATATAATTAGCCCCCACTTCAATTAGCGTATTATCCAAAAGGATATTTACCGGTAGCATAGAAAACCCGATAACATTCACAAAAACCATCGTTAACAAGAGTTTTTTTAGTGTGATTGTATACTGATGATTAGTCAAAAAGTAAATCGGCACTACAATAATTGCGGTATGCACGATAATAAACTGATAAAACCTAAAACGATTATAGCCTGCATGTCCTAACTCTGGTATGGCAAACGTTACAAGTCCTCCGATAATCCCTGTAAAGAATAACACCGTGAATACTTTGTCGTTTTTTGTAAATAGCAAAACGATTGCCAAATAGTAACTAATGCTACATAAATGAAGTGGTATATACAACCCACCCTGCAACACAATTGTTAATGCACTGATCAATTCTAGTACAATTAGAAAGTATCCAATTCCATATCGAATTTCTTTTTCTTTAGGATGATTGTAGAGTTTATCTTTATATAAGAAAAACAACACTAGCAACAAGAAAAATGCAACCAACATCACAAGATGCATTGGTGTATACATATCGAACCAAACGTTAGGATCTCCTTCTCTAGCAAAAAACATCTAATCACTCCTTATATAATTTTGTATATATATCGTGTACTTTCTTTCCATATGTTTGAGCAGAAAACTTTTCGATTGATTTAGTAGTATTTCTGGTAATTTCATTAAACAATACATTGTTCTTGTGTACATCAAAAAACAATTGTTTAAATTCTTCATCATTTGTAAAACTAAATCCATTATATCCATCCACAATAACATCTTCTAAATTATCATCGTACTTCACCAATAAAGGTACTCCAGAGGCAAGTGCTTCAATATATGTTAATCCTTGTGTTTCAGTCGTGCTAAAATTCACAAACAAATCACCCAGTTGATAATATATCGCAATTCCTCCGTATGGAATCATGCCAGTAAACAAAATATGATCATCCATTTTTAAATCACGAATCTGTTTTTTAAACATATCTAAATCAGGACCACCACCAACCATAAGTAATTTGGTATTCGGTTTTTCAGAGTGGACTTTTTCGAACTCGTGAATCAAATTATCAATACTTTTCTCACGTGATAACCTACCTATAAATAAAAACACAAAATCATCATCTTTAATCCCTAATGATCGACGCAATTCTAATACATCACTACTCTCAAAGTTTATTTTCTTGAATCGATCCAAATAAATCCCAGAGGGAATAATATTACTTGAACCTTGATAATGGTACTCATCAAATTTTCGTTTTACTTTAACCGTTGGAAAAATCACTTCGTTTGCACTATATGCGAAGCTTCTACTGTATTTCTTCGCAATATAACGCAATAAACCTTTAAATACTGGCGCTACAAAATGCACGTAATCCTCATACATCGTATGGTATGTATGCACAATCGGAAGATTGTGTTTTATTGCGTACTTACGACCTAATCTGCCAATCGTAAATTCAGTATGAAGATGCACTAAATCTAAATCCAAATGCGCTAGATACGATAATCTCTTTTTATTCGCAAACCCAGCCTTATGAGACTTCAACCCCTTCATAGGGAGTGAAAGTCCTGGTATTCTAATAATATACTCTTCTTCTTTATATCCTTCAAAATCAAATGTAACGATCGTTACGTCATGACCTAGTTTCGTTAGTTCTTTGTACAATGTTGATATTGATGTTGCTACCCCGCTAATAATTGGGTAATACGCATCAGTAAAAATTCCTATTTTCATTCTCTTGCCGTCCTTATATTTTCTGATTTATAATCTCTAAATATCCAATAATACAAACTAAACCAACCATAAGCCGCGGCTGTATGTACAACGATAAATAAAGTAATTGGTGAATTTGGAACAATTGATGAGAAAATACTTTGATCTCTTAAATAAAAGTAATCCGACTTCATCATATAGTTAATTGGTACAAACATTGATAACATTACAATCATAACAGCAGCGATAAGTAACGCATCTGATTTACTTGGCCGATACCCCTCAACCGTAACTAAAAAGAATGGCGACATAGTCAATAGGTAATGATCAATGTAAAATGTTTCCGTTAAATTGGCGATGTTATCAAATGGACCATTTGGGTAAATAACCCCTGCTAGACCAAGTCCACCCCAGTAAAAGAGAAAAGACTCAACTCGTTTGTCTTTTGTAATTGCATAATACAGTAACACTACCACACTAATGCGGCAAACAAAAAATGGTAAACTTTCATTGATAGAAAAATTCCCATTTAAGTAAACGACAATATACCTCGCAATTTGAGTCCATACAGTTAACGCGATAACAATGATGTATACAATTTGTTTATTCTTACGAAAAAACTCCTTTTTCTTGAAAAGAATATGGATAGAAAATGCAGTAAATAATACAAAAATCGTATAAATAAGGTACGGATCTGCAAAATCAAAGTACAACATCGTATCACCTCAAACTGTATGCATATTATATCATATACTTATAATAAAATCCGCTTGATTTTTTATATCAAAGTGCGTAAAATACTGATTTTCAAGTGGAATCCATTCATCTTGCCACCTTTGCAGCATTTTTGGTCCATTGCGGCGCAATATTCTTCTTTCTTGCTCTTCTTCATCAACATCCATAAATACTTTAAACTGGATGTATGATGAAAGAATTGGATGATGTGAATAAACTCCCTCTATAATAATAACGTCCTTATTAGGAAAAGGCTCTCGTTTCTCTAATGTTTGAGTAGAACAATTAAAATGGTGGGATATGATGTGTGATTCATGTATTGTCGCAAATATCTCACTTATCATTCGCTCATAATGGAAAAATCCACCAATCTCAGATATCCTTGATGGTGTCTTCATATGCTCAGGTAAAAAATAGTCGTCCACATGAAATACCAATGCATCAAACGATTCAATCAACGCAGAACTTAGTGTTGATTTCCCCGATGCACTTGGTCCATCAATTGCGATAACAACTTTCTTTCCATCTTTTATTTGCTCTTTTATCTTTTGAATTAACTCCATCAAATCACCTATATATATGATATCATATTAAAAACTTATTTCTAATCTATTTTCATTTTGATATAATTTTTATAAGGTGGTGGTTATATGAGCAAAGTAGTTATACTACATGTACCTGAATACGATCGTGAACTCGTATATAAAAAAGTTAAAGAAGGAATTGATTTACTCGGTGGTATTCACAATCTAATTCCACCTTCTAAAAAAGTGTTACTGAAACCAAACATGTTGGTGGCAACCGAAATAGAGAATGCTGCAACGACACATCCTATCGTGTTTGAAGCAATCGCAAGAATCATGCACGAACATGAATACTCGTTAACATATGGAGATTCTCCAGGTTTTGGAAACCCTCTAAAAGTAGCACAAAAAACAGGTATCAAAGCAAAAGCAGATATGTATGATATACCACTTGGTGACTTTGTACATGGAGAAAAAATCAGTGTACCTGATAGCATCCTTTGTAAACAATTTGATATCGCAAATGCAGTATTAGAAACAGACGCTATTATCAATATCTGCAAAATGAAAGCACACGCTCTGCAGCGAATAACAGGCGCTGTTAAAAACCCATTTGGTTGTGTTGTTGGCTTTCACAAAGGATTAATGCATTCAAGATTCACCAATGCATACAACTTTGCGGAGATGCTTATTGATCTTGATAACTACCTTAAGGTGGATCTGCACATTATGGATGGTATTATCGCCATGCAAGGAAACGGACCTAGAAATGGTGACCCCGTAAAAATGAATGTCATTCTCATCTCTACCGACCCAGTAGCATTAGATAAAACATTTTGTGATTTAATTGATTTGAACTACGCAATCATTCCTACCATCACATATGGCCAAAAATATGGACTAGGTACTCATGATGATATTGAGTTACTAGGAGATGATATCACTCCCTTAATTAACAAACAGTTTAAAATTGATAGAACCATTCTAAAAAAACAGGACTCTACAAGCCTTTCATTTCTACGTAAAAGAGTGATTCGCAGACCCTATATCAAAGAAGACATCTGTAAAACATGTGGCATTTGTATCGAAGTGTGCCCGTTAGAAGAGAAAGCGATCAATTGGAGTAATGGTGATACATCCCTTGCACCAATATACGACTATGAGAAATGTATTCGATGTTATTGCTGTCAAGAAATGTGTCCATATCACGTGATCAAAGTTAAAACGCCTACACTTGGTAAAATTCTCTATGGATTAAAAGTATTAAAGTAACAAAAAAAGCGGAAACCCGCTTTTTTTTATTCACAAAACCAACTTAATCCATACCCTTTTTTACCAACATGAATAGAAAATACTGGTCCTAAATAGTGTGTGAATGTAAGTTTTTGATTTGGAAATGCCTCTTCCAACTCTTTCTTTAACATTTCTCCCGAATCAGGAGAATTTGTTTCTGTTACATAAAATGTAATACTATCATATCCTTTAGTAGTCTCTTTTATTGATTCAATAAAATACTTGTGGACCTTCTTATATGTTCTTTCTTTTCGATCAAGAACAAGTTTTCCATCAACTACTTTAATAATTGGTTTAATTCGAAGGACAGTCCCCACCATTGCTTGAGCAACTGATAATCGTCCCCCTTGAGCCAAACTAAATAGATTCTCTACTGTGAACATTTGAATCGATGTTTTAATAATTCCATCAATTCGTTTTATTATCTCCGATGCAGGTTTATCTGCATTGATCATTTCAAGTAACTCAAGAGCAATCATCTCTGTACCGTACGCGCATAACTGCGTATCAAACAAATATACTTTCTCAGGTTCACTTAACATATTTCTTGCAAGTGATGCACTTTGATATGTCCCACTAATATCTTTTGATAATGTCACAACAAATACTTGCTCATAACCTTCTTCGAAGAGATCCTCATACGCTTTTAAGAACTCTCCAGGAGCTGGCTGGCTAGTTGTTAACTTTGAGCCATTATCTAAGCGGTGAAACACAAACTTGTTGTCTACTTCTACTTCGCGGAATGACTCGGTCCCATCTACAACGTTAAGCGATGCGATTTTTACATTATTTTTAGCTAACATAGCCGCTGGCAAATACACTGTTGAATCAAATACTAATCCATATTTCTTCATTTCAAGTAACACCATCCTATTCCATATCCTTTTTTACCGATGTGAATATTGAACACCGGTCCTAAATAATCATTATACGTTACAACTGCATCTGGATACGCATCTTCTACTGCGTTCTTTAAATTTAATGCAGTTTCATCAGAATTATGACTCTGAACTCGAACATATAACTTTTTATATCCAAAACTTGTTTCATTTAAGACATGCACCATTTCCTCAATCACTTTTTTATTTGATCGAAAAGATTTATACATCTCTAATTTTCCTTCTACCATTTTAATGACAGGTTTCACGCGCATCACTGTTCCTATAGCTGCTTTTGCTTTTGATAATCTACCACTTCTAAACAAACTCATTAAATTCTCAACAGTAATCACTACTTCAGTATTGCTGATTAGTTCTTCTATTGTTTCAACAATTTCCTCGAACGTAGCTCCTTCTTCCATCATTTGATCCATAATAAAGAAATACATTTCATTGCCAAACGCAGCAGCTTTCGACTTAAACAGATGCACTACTGAAGGATCATCTAGCATATTCTTTGCTAGTTTTGCACTTTGATATGTCCCACTAATTGGTTCACTAAGTGTAACGACAAATACTTTCTCGTACCCCTCTTCTAAGCACTGTTCATAAATAGATAAAAACTCACCCGGTGAAGGCTGGCTTGTTGATAAACGACGTCCTTGATTATCTAACTTGTTTCTAACATATGCTACATCGACGTCCAATTCCTTAACTGATTCATCGCCATCTAAAATATTTAAACTGGCTTGATGAATATTCATTTTTTCGATATCTTCTTGTGAAAAATAAGAACAACTATCAGATACTAACGCATACTTTTTCATATTCTTTCTCCTTTATAGTAGCCCTACATACACAGTGAGGAAATGAAATATAGTTCCACCAAGTACAAATAAATGCCATACAAAATGTGAGTACTTGAATTTTGAAACATAAAATAACACTCCTATGGTATAACATAATCCCCCCATTAATAATAATGGGAAATACCTTCCTAATCCTAAGTAAACCTCGTTCATCATAATCAGACAACTCCATCCCATTAAGAGATAGATCGTTAGATGAACGTATTGAAATTTTTTCACCCATATCGACTTAAGTACTACTCCGATAATCGCAAAAATCCACAGCGATATAAGCATAATATACGCACCAATAGATCCTAATAACAGAACCAAGAAAGGCGTATATGTCCCAACGATTAATAAAAAAATACTGGCATGATCGAAGCGCTGAAATACCGCAAACGTTCTTGTCATTTTTTCCGGGAATGAATGCAATAATGTGCTAGAGGTATACAAAAGTACCATTGTAACACCAAATGCTGTTGCTGATAGTATTTCAACTAAACCATCTGCTTTCATTATTAACAATACCAATGCGGTAACCGCAAATCCCATACCGATTCCATGAGATACTGCATTTGCAATTAATTCGCCTAAAGATGTCTTTTTCATCGAATCAGTCCCTTCATATTTTACTCTATCAGACATTACTCTATTACACATAATAATTTATCAAATATTACTCTATCTGTCAAGGTAATCGGAGAATAAAAAAAATAGTCTGAGCTTTCAGACTATTTCACTCGAAGAAATGATGTAGGTGTGGGACATATGATTTATAGAAATGATATTTTTTATCTTGTAGTAAGTTGGTAATAAAATGATACATTTTACGAATCTTATTATGTTCTTTAAGCACAGGTATTTCATCACACATTCTAATGAAGGTATGATTCCAAAGCCTGTAATCATCAAATTTACTAAATGATTTCACACTCTTATTTTTGATACTCCAAGGCTTTAATCCTGCGAAGTGTGTTCCATTGATTACTTCAATCAATGGATACCCATTAAATGAAGAGTACTTTAAATCCATATTATGCCACTTGCCACTAAGTTTATTTGACATATACTGCATTTCAGGCCAGTTGTAGGTGCTAATTTCTTTTTGGACATTCGGATCTAATAAATCATCCATAATCGAGTTAAAGAAATCCATTGTCGGCTCATATAGACAAAGTGATGAGTGAACTCCTAGATTTGTTTTATCTTGTTTAATTCGCTCAGTAATAGTTGTAGGTATCTTTGCGCCATGAGGGATATTTCTGTATATCTCATGCCAGTTCCACGTACCATTTTCATATACAGAATCCGGTATAATATACTCGCCATCTTTGTATTCCATACAATGACTTTTATTCTCATTAATTATTCCTGCAGGTGCAGGCAAATCGAATAAAGCATCGTAATTATGCAGTGGCAAAATATCACAGTCAGCAACAATGATTTTGTCATATCCTTTTCCTAAATCTCCATCTTTACCAAGACGAAAGGAACTAAATCTAGAAAACAAATATGGGCGATCTTGACGTTCGTGTCTTCGCTCATGCGGGACATATACTTCTGGTATTGTAATTACATCATCATATATCTCTGACAAGGCATGTTTTGCCCTATTTGATACATTTTCTGATACAATGCATACCAAATCATGAATCGTCTCTTGTAATCGTAATGCATAGCCAAATACAAGTGCTCCAGGCAAAAACGAATCATTTCGTATAATGAATGTAACATAGGCGTTTTTATTCATATTTATCATCCTTTATAGTTTCTCTTTAACAAATCATAATATTATTATACAATAGATTAGAGAATAGTGGTGATATTAAATGGATAAAAGAGAAGCATATATAAAAACAAAAAAAGAATTGGCAGATAAAGATGGTGTTCTTTGCTACTGCAAACAAGTAACAGAACGACGAATTAGAAAAGCAGTTCGTGAAGGTAGAAGACGATTCATCTCCGTAAAACAAGCAACTGATGCATCGAGTAGTTGTGGTTTGTGTCAGCCATTTGTAGAGGATATTATTGAAGATGAGTTAAAGAAAAAAGGTCCTAGATACTAGAACCTTTTTTTATTTCGCTTAAAAATGCATCGACAACAAGAGGATCAAATTGTGTTCCTTTGTTCTCCTCTATCTCTCTAATCGCCTCTTCTACCGGTAATGCTTTTCGATACGTACGATCATTTGTCATTGCGTCAAATGCATCCGCAACACTTAAAATGCGATTGATGAGCGGAATTTCATATGCCTTGATTCCTTTTGGATATCCTGTACCATCAAATTTTTCATGATGATATAGAATAAACAACGAAACTTTTGAAAGCTCTGGCGTTGCCTGAGCAATTCTAAATCCAATTTCAGGATGCTTCCTCATCTCTACCCATTCATCGTCCGTTAGTTTTCCTGGTTTTTTTAAAATCGTATCATCAATCCCTATTTTTCCGATGTCGTGAAGCATACATAAAATCTCTAATTCATTTAATTCTTCATCCGTTAAATCATAATGATTTGCTATCATTAAACAACTCTCATATAAACGATTGGTGTGTTCTTCGGTTTCATTACTTTTTTCATATAACGCGGTTTTCATCGATGTAATTACACCACTATAAATACTCTCTTTTGATAACATTTTTTGTTTATACATGTTGCTTTCGGCAACCTTGAGTATCTCGTAAATATCCTCTTCTTCACTACGTTTTACGCCAAACCCTAGGGAAATACTTGGTGAGAATCCTTGCATAAACTTTTGATTATCATCAATTAAAAATTGTTGGTTAATACGTTCTACTAACAATCTCGCACCAACATCATCTGTACTAGGTAACAGAATAATAAATTCATCTCCACCCCACCTTGCAATGATGTCTTCTTGTCTTGCAGCATTTGTTAAAATATCCGCAACTTTTCGAAGTAACTCATCTCCTGCAATGTGTCCAAATACATCGTTTGTTAATTTTAAGCCATTCACATCACCCATAATAATTGATAACGGCAATTGTCTAACTGTATCAAGACGTTTAATCTCTTCTTCAAAAAACGCTCTATTGTATAGTCCTGTAAGGACATCATGATAACTTAAGTATAAGATTTCATCTTCTCTTCTTTTTGACTCTGAAATATCGTTTAATACGATTACTTTCCCCATTTTTTTCCCATCTGTAGACTGAATATCAGACACATTAACATGTAAATCACGATGTAATCCATCATGGGTAAATAGTACTGCATTACAGCTATGTTCACCACTCTCCCAGAACCTTAGTGGATTCATATGTTGATCAGACAAATATATTTCGTTGTAGACGTGTTTCATAAACACTTTGTCTCTTTTCTTACCTGTCAGAACTTCTGCATTTTTGTTAAAAAAGGTGATTCTAGACACTTTATCCAGAATAACAACACCCTCTTGAACAGACTCAAGCGTCCGATTCAAATACTCCTTCTCAGACACCACTTGTTCTTTTATGTGTTTTTCTTCCGTAAAATCATTCAGTGAAATAACCATGTATTCATGCCCGTAAATGGTAAATATGTTTTTACCTAAAGTAACCCATGTTTTTCGCCCATCTTTTAAGTGTAAGTGGATATCAGTTCGATCTAGAGAATCACTCGATATGAATGCCTGAACGCTTCTAGCTGCTTTGGGTCTTAACTGATTATATAACTCATGTGAATCTTTGACTTGAAGCTGATATCCTAAATACTCTGCCAAATAACGATTACGATAACATGGTTCTTTGTCTTTCAATACAATGATTCCATAATCTAAATCGTCAAACAAAAATGCAACTTTGCTTAAAAATGTATCGCGGTACTTGTTCTCGTCATCTTTACAACAAGTTACGAGAAAGTACACTTCATCATCAAAGTTGATTTCCTTTATTACTAATCCAAAATCAGAAGTTCCATTTTTATTGTAGTGATTCTTCAGTTCATTTTGAGCACTATTGATTAAATCGATATGAAAGTTTTCATTAAATATACAGTTGTATTTTGTGTCAAAAATAGCAAATGCATTCGAAAAAGATTCTCTTATGTAGTGTGCAAATTTTTCTATATTAGTCATTACACCCCTCCTTCACAACATATCCAATACAAAGAAGATTGTATGAACCTTTCTTGTTTGGGATTGGTGTTATTTTAAAATTCACATCTTTCTGTTTTACTTGTGTGCTAAGTTCAATCTCGTTACCGGCAAGTGCAAAACGAATCTTATCTCTTAATTCTGGATTTTTTTGCCCTTCTAAAAACGCCTTCGCTGCATATTTTTCATCCAAATCAAAGTGCTCTGCAAGTTTTCCAGTTATAAACAATACGTCACCTTCTGGTCCTACTTCACAAACAATACCAGGTAGATTTCAAAGTATATTTTCTGTTCTTTGCAATTCATTTTGATACTTAAGTTCAATGTTTTTATTCTCCGTAATATCAATACTAAACCCAATGATTCCAATGTAAACACCGTTTCTATTAAATAGTGGTATCTTTGTTACATTGGTCCATGTTAATAGTTTTTCACTCCTTGATTCAAACACATAATTTATCTTTTCCTTTGATTCAATTGCTTTGTTATCACTAACGATAAATTCTTGCGCAATATCTTTATCAAACAACTCAAAATCACTTTTATTTTTTACATATTCTCGTGTATGCCCTGTATGTTTTGTAAAATTATCATTACAATACACATACTTGGCAAATTTATCTTTTACCCATACATCTATCGGTAGTACATCTAACACAAAATTAAGAGGAGGGTTATTATCTGAGAAATACTCTTTTACGTCTTGAATTTCAAGATGACGAAAAATCGAACCAACATCTTTTGTATCTGTTGTTAGAGCATGATAATCGTAACCGAAAAACTCACGCTTCACTTCATTTCCCAGTATCATAAATCGTTGATCAAACGTCAGTACAATTATCGTGTAAAAACGGAATGCACCCGTTTTATGATACAGCTGAACCGTAATATCTTGCGTTATATCGTTCTTATATAGTACATTCAAAAACGACGCTTTATCCTTTGGTACGATCATATCAGTGAATTTAACATTTTTAATAGTGTTCTCATCATACCCGTTCAAGTCTAAAAACAGTTGATTGGCTTTGCTTACTGCAAAGTCCTTTTCAACTGAAACAATGATTCCAGGATACGTTTTATCTTTAAAAAAACTATCAATGTTTATCATACTATCACCTCTTATCTTTATTTTACCGTTATTTGTAATATATATCAAAAAAAACTCCAAAAAAGGAGTTTATAATTTTTCGTGTATTCTTACTAAGATGTCATCCTTTAGATTTTTTGCCCTAAATAATAACTCTTGAACGTCTTGTAAATAGGTGTTGCGTACTTGCTCATCGCTAAGACCAGGTATATTAATCTTCACATTAAGAATCGCACCTTCAAGACCAGCATAAAGCATAAGCGCACTAACGCCAATATCAGAAAGTGTATTTTTATTGCCATACGTCACAATGTAATCAAGGTTTGATACCGCTTCAAGACACAGCGTTGCAACTTCCATTGGAACCTTAATGGCTACCAGTGTACCTTCTTCTATTTTTCCTTTACGGAATGTTTTTTCTTCTTCTGTTTCTTTTGGCAATTTAAAGGCACTCATAATTAAATTAAATGCTTCAGTGTCCTTATCAATTAGCACTGTTAATTGGTTATTGATTCCTTCAAATGATTCAATAATCGAGATAAATGAAGTTTGTATTTCTTCATCTAATGCTTTGAATTTTTTCTTATGGACACTTAATGCACCAACCATTCTTGTTAAAGCGACTCCCATACTTGATGCAAGTGCACTAACACTACCACCACCTGGAGCAGGGCTCTTTGATGCTACTTCCTCAATAAAACTTTGTACTGTTAATTCTGTTAATTTCATCGTTATTCTCCTTATTGAATCTGTTTATCTTTTACAACATGTCTACCATGTTTAAATACACTACTCACATGATTTACACCAAAATGATACATGGTATACTCAAGATTTGGGACATCTAGCAATACAATATCTGCATCTTTATGAATGTGGAGTGATCCTGTTTGTTTATCTATTCCAAGCGCTGCAGCAGCATTGATGGTACTAGCGGTTAGGACTTCATATGGTGTCATACGAAGTTTGTTTGCAGCTAGTTGCATCACAAACTGGAAGTTTTCACTTGGGCTACTTCCTGGATTATAATCGCTACTAATACTAACAATTGCATTAGCGTCCATCAGTTTTCTTGCATTTGCATACTCTTTGTTTAAATAAAACGATGTACTAGGTAGCAAGTTTGCTACGGTGTTAGACGTACCCATTTTGTCGATATCTTCATCACTAATTGCCATTAAATGATCTGCACTAATTGCATTGAGATCAACCGCAATAGAAGCACCACCAAGAGATACAATCTCATCCGCATGTATCTTACATTCAAACCCTAACGTTTTTGCATGTTCTAGTAGTTCTTTTGTTTCCTCTACATTAAATACGCTATCTTCACAAAAGACATCAACAAAGCGCGCTAACTCTTTTTCTTTGACGATACTCATGTCTTCTTTTATAGAAGCTATGTACCCCTTGTGGTTGTCTTTGAATTCAAGTGGATATGCATGTGCACCTAGATATGTTTGATGAATATCAATCACGTGGTTCTCGTTTAATAACGCTCCAACTTCCAGTTGCTTCAGCTCTGTTTCCTGGTTTAACCCATAGCCACTTTTAGCCTCAAGCGTTGTCACACCAAGCTTCAGCATTTCGTTTAAAGAGCGATATGCTTTTTTATATAGTTCTTCTTTTGTTGCGTTTCGTGTTTGCGCAACAGTAGATAAGATACCTCCACCTTGCTTTAGGATATCTAAATATGGCACTCCCGCGAGTTTTTGTGCAAACTCATGTTCTCTTGAACCTCCGTGTACAAGATGGGTGTGTGAATCAATAAATCCCGGTAATGCAATATACCCTTTCGCATCAACGACCATCGTATCCATTCCAACATACTCACGAAATTCACCAGTTTTAATCTCATGAATTTTTCCATCTTTCACCGCGATAAACACATTCTCTAACACGGTAACATTGTTCATCTCTTTTCCGCGTTTAGGTGTTTTACCAGGAGTATATAGTTTACTGATATTGTGAATAATTAAATCAACGTGCATACTGTGCACCCCCTAGCTAAATATTAGCTTCAATGATTTTTAATACCTCTAAATCTCTAAACCCCATATACGTTTTTGCATATGAAATCATTTCTTCAAATGACATATTTTTATCAAATTCTTTTCCTTCTACTTGGAAGTAATATTTTAATGAATTTAATAGTGTCGCTTTTGGCATTAAGCCAACTAGTTCACAACTAGGAACATCAATTCCATAACGTTTTGCTTCCATCTTCACCGTTTCTAAAATACGGTAAACAGGATTCTTTTTATAATCTAGTATATTCATCGTCACTTGCGCATGCCCACGATTATCTAAATACACTGGACCTGCTTGTACATGTCTAAATCCACCACTACTAAAACGAATTGCCTTTGCGATATTTCCCGCTATTTTTGTATCTTCTGTCGCTAAATCAATGTTATAAGCAATTAGTGGAATACGCGCTCCAACACCAATCACACCAAAGGTAGGATGAATCTCAGCGTTTCCATAATCAGGAGCCCATTTTGGATCCTTGATTTTTTCCTTCATACCTTCAAACTCACCTTTTCGAATGTTTGGAAGTTTTTTACGTTTCGTTTCATTTGCTGCTTCAGCATACATAAAGATTGGTATGTCATATGCTTCATTAATTTTTTTTGCTGTTTCATTTGCGTATGTAATGCACTCTTCCATTGTTACTCCTTCAATCGGAATAAATGGAATAACATCAACCGCTCCCATTCTAGGGTGTTCTCCTGATTGAACATTCATATCAACTAGTTCAAGAACTTTCCCAGTAAATTCAACAACCTTATCAACGATATACTCTGGATCACCCAAAAGCGTAACAACGGTTCTATTATAGTCACCATCTGGTTCATAACTAACTAGTTTAAACCCTGGTTGGTTTTTTAAACATTCCACGATTTGCTCGATTTTGTCAAAATCTCGTCCCTCACTAAAGTTTGGAACACATTGCACGATTCTAGCCATATTAGTACCCACCTTTTTTATATTTTTCTTGTATCAATTTATCTACCAATGCATCATCAGACAGATATGGTAGTGTAATATGTGAATTATTGTCATCTTTGTTATAGTCACTTGATGTACTAAGCGCATTTTCATTTGTCGCCCATGCTCTTCTTGACACGCCACCCATAACATCAAACAGCATTGCACTTTCTAAAATCTCATCAACACGTTTTGAACCATCAAGCACCATCCCATATCCACCATTAACTGATTTTGAGATTCCTACTCCGCCACCATTATGTAGCGCAACAAGACTCATTCCTCTTGAGGCATTCCCTAGCGCAACGTGCGTTGCCATCTCCGCCATAATATTACTACCATCTTTGATGTTAGCTGTTTCTCTAAACGGTGAATCTGTTCCACCCGTATCATGATGATCTCTACCAAGCATGATTGGTCCAACTTCATTGTTTCGGACCATGTCATTAAATTTAAGCGCTATCTTTAATCTACCATATGCATCTTGATACAAAATTCTTGCTTTTGTACCAACTACTAATTGATTCTTTTCTGCATCTTTAATCCAGTTGTAGTTGTCCAAATCTTGGAAACGACGATCTTTATCAATTGAATCCATAGCAGCTTGATCGGTTTTTTGTAGGTCTTCTTCTTTCCCAGATAAACAAACCCATCTAAAAGGACCATACCCGTAATCAAACAACACAGGTCCCATAATGTCTTCAACATAACTTGGCCAAATGAATCCATCGAGGTCATTCTCACCATTTTTACATATTTCAGTAATACCACTATCGTAAATAGCTTTCATAAAACTATTTCCATAATCAAAGAAATAGGTGCCTTTTTCAGTAATTTTCTTGATGACTTCATAATGTCTTTTTAACGAAGCATCAACCAGTTTCTTAAAAAGTTCCTTATCTTCGCTTAGTAACTCAGTTCTTCGCTCAAATGAAATATTCACTGGGCAATACCCACCATCATATACATTGTGACAACTTGTTTGATCACTCAGTAAATCAATCTGAATATTTTCTTCCTCTGCGTATTCTAATAAATCAACGATATTTCCATAATAGGCAATTGCAATTGCCTCTTTTTTCTCTAGATATTCATTTGCAACCTGAAACGCTTCATACGGTGTTATTGCTACTTTGCTTACCCATCCTTGTGAGTGTCTCGTATCGATTCTTGATTTATCTACTTCGGCAATAATACCGACACCACCGCAAATTTCAGTTGCTTTTCCTTGTGCACCACTCATACCACCAAGTCCACTAGTAATAAACAGTTTCCCTGCTAAATCTTCATGCTCAGGGATTCCTAATTTACTTCTACCAGCATTTAACAACGTAGAGTATGTCCCATGAACAATCCCTTGTGGTCCAATATACATCCAACCACCGGCTGTCATTTGTCCATATGAAGCTACCCCTAGTTGTGCTGCTCTATTCCAATTATACAAATCATCAAATTGTCCAATCATTAAGCCATTTGTTATCATAACTCTCGGGCTTGATTTACTAGATTTAAATAACCCAAGTGGGTGCCCTGACATAATCACTAACGTTTGTGTATCATTCATTTCTTCTAGGTATTTTTTGATTAAATGATACTGCATCCAGTTTTGCATCACTCTACCAGTTTCACCGTATGTTACTAGTTCGTATGGATAAAGGGCAATTTTAAAGTCCAGGTTATTATCAATCATCACCTGGAATGCTTTTCCTTCTACTGTATTTCCTTTATACGCGTCAATTGGTTTCCCTACAATTGATTCTGTTGGCCTGAAACGATACCCATAGATTCTCCCTTTTGTTAATAACTCTTCTAAAAATTCAGGAGCAAGTGTATCATGCCATTTTTTTGGTACATATCGTAATGCGTTCTTCAGCGCTAGTTTCGTCTCATCTTCTGTTAAAGTGAACTCTCTCTTAGGAGCTCTGCGTATCCCTTCTAAAAATTCAGGATAGGCAGGCAGATTTGAAAAGATCGATTCTAGGTTAAACTCGATTTGTTTTTCCATCTAGTTTTCCTCCTTAAAGATAGATTCATACAATTCATCACTAGCTAGTAAATCATCACATGTATGGATAAATTGATACATGACCTCATCGTGATCAATAAATGGTATATATTCTCTAATTTTATTATATGCTTTTAACGTATATTTACCAAGTTGTAAGTTCCCTTTTATATCAATTGCTTGGCAGGCAGTGAAAAATTCCATCGCCACTACTTTACGTGCATTATTCAATATCTCAGTTGCTTTACGAGCGCCAATTGTACCCATTGAAACATGGTCTTCTTGGTTCGCACTTGAAGGAATTGAATCAACACTAGCTGGATGAGCAAGTACTTTGTTTTCACTTACCAGTGATGCAGCACTATACTGCACAATCATAAACCCGCTATTAATCCCAGGTTCCTTTACTAAAAATGCTGGTAATCCGTTGCTTAACGCAGGGTTTACCATACGCTCAATTCTTCGTTCAGATATATTCGCAAGTTCACTAATCGCAATTCCTAAATAATCAAATACTAGCGCAAGAGGTTGTCCATGAAAATTCCCTGCGCTAATAGCTGTATCATCATCCGCAAATATAATTGGATTGTCGGTTACAGCGTTCATTTCAATTTCAATTTTTTCTTTAATAAACTCAAACGCATCAAGACTAGCGCCATGTACTTGTGGAGCACAACGAATTGAATAAGCATCTTGATTTCGTTCTTGTCCTTGAGACGTAATGTTTTTACTACCTTCTAAATACGTAACGATATCACGTGCTACTTGAATTTGTCCTTGATGTCCTCTGACTTCATGAACACGGTAATCAAATGCATCAATGATACTTCTTGTTGCTTCCATAGTAAGTGATAACGAAATGTTTGATAATTTTGATAATTTCATCGCATCATAAAGCGCAATCGCACCAATACTTGTCATCGCTTGTGTACCATTGATTAGACTTAATCCTTCTTTTGCCTTCAATCCTTCTAAAGGAAGAATTTCAGCCTTGATAAATGCGTCCATTGTATCCATGCGTTTCCCTAGGTAATACACTTCACCTAATCCAATGATCGGTAAACTCATATGTGATAGGGGTGCTAAATCACCACTAGCTCCTAGTGAACCTTTTTCAAATACAACCGGGCAAACATCTTTGTTTAGCATCTCTACTAATTTATCAAGTGTTTCAAGTCTCACACCACTATACCCTTTAATCAATGCATTAATTCGAAGCACCATCATCCCACGTACAATTTCATCAGAAAGAGGTGATCCAACACCACATGCATGACTCATCAATAAATTCTTCTGCAAGTGTGACACATCACATTTGTTAATAGGTACATCGCTTAACTTTCCAAATCCAGTATTAATCCCATATACCGGCTTTTCACTCTCGACAACATGATCTACATAATCACGAGCTTTTTGAACAAGTACTTTACTCTCTTTTGAAAGCATTACTTCCTCTTTAAACCTAGCAACCTGCATAAATGTTTCTAAATTCAAACTTCTACCATCTAAAATTATCATACTCTTCACCTACTTTGTTGTTGAATTAATTATACCTTAAATCAAATGCTTTTAAAAGGAATATTTCTCTTTAAACGGCTTTGTTTAGCGCTTTACATCGTTAAAGTGCATTAAAAAAGGACTCTGTTCAAGTCCTATTTTTTCTTATTTTTTAAAGCACTATACACCGTAAAAACCTTTGGCAATCGTTCATCCATTTTAACTGTTTTAAACGTATCCTTATCGACAGAAACAACAGTAGTATAGCCTTTAGCCTTTAACTCATTCTTGTCATTATACATTTCATGATAGTACGTAACTTTCACTTTTGTAACGTTATGAAGTACTGTATTAATATGTATTTTTTCACCAAAACGCATCGCACTTACATACGTAACATCAACATTTCTAACCGGGAAAATAACTCCTTGTTTTTCTGTTTCATGATACTCAAACCCAACATCTTTATAAAATCTTGTTCGTGCTTGTTCAAAAAAACTTAAATAATGAGCATGATAAATGACCCCCATTTGATCAGTATCACTATAACGCAAATCAATCTCTTTTCTAGAAATCATCTCTTCCTCCTACCAAGGTGTATGTTGGTTCTTGATATACGTGTTATGTAACGTATAAAGTTTCTCCAACGTCTCCTCACTTAGTTTGTATTTCACTGCTTGTTTATTGCTGATTAACTGCGCCTTATTACGCACACCAGGTATTACTGTAGTCACCGCTTCATGCGCAACAACAAAGCCAAGCGCTGGGTTAACAAGCACTTCTTCATTAACAATATCCTTTATCTTTTGCACAATCTTTACTCGTGTTTCAATTACTTCTGGAGTCCACCTACTACGTATTCCTGTAAAGGTAGTATCTTGTGTATATTTTCCCGTAAGCCATCCTGAATCTAATGGTACCTTTATGATTAAAAGGATTCCTTTTTCTTTCACTTCATCAAAATACTCACGAACATCTTGATGAATAATATTAAACATAATTTCGATTACACCCACATCTAAATGATCAAGAACTGCGCGGAGTTCTTCTTTAGTATCAATGGATACACCATAATTATGAATGAGTCCTGCTTTTTTTAATCGCTTAAACTCCTTAAAATGATCTGTTTTACCTTCTAAAATGTAAAACTCTGGGTTGTGAAGGATCACACTATCAATGTATGTTGTATTCATACGATTCATACTAGAGCGGATAGAAGACTCAATTTTTTCTACTGAAAAATCACTAGAACCATCCGCATGATGCCCAAACTTGGTATTAATAAAGACGTTCTTTCTATGTCCTTTAATCCCTTCACCAATCATGGTTTCGCTTAATCCACCAGAGTATCCTGGCGCAGTATCAAAAAAGTTAATCCCTCTGTTTACTGCTTCACGCACTAACTCTACACCTTCTGTTTTACTCATCTTACCAAAAAATGCTTCATTTCCTAGTTGCCATCCACCAAATCCAAGTACACTTATTTCTTTTCTTGCTTTTTCACTATAACGATATTCCATTATTTCACCTCTATTTCAATATATACTCCATAATGATCACTTACAGTTTCTTTCTTAAACACAATATCTCGTTCAATCACTTTATAAGGGTGATTACTAAATATATAATCAATTCTGTTCTCACCACTATGAATATCCATATCACTTACATGTGTTGGTGATAATGCGTATTTTGCGTCACCTGAATAAAAGAGATCATAGTATCCTTTATCCACAACATAGTGATATCCCTTCGCTCCAAACCCAACATTAAAGTCTCCACCAATCAGTATATGTTCAGCTTGAAGAGTTGTATGTAATCGATCAATTTGATCTTCAAATACTTCCTCTCCTTCAGTCCAACCAATATGCGCACTACATAATGTAAACTCCTTGTGTTGATACAACGTCTTGGCGCTTACAATCACTCTTGTATGCCAGTCCTTGTATGTTGTTTTTTTACTTATATAAAAGCTATTTACATCGAATAACGGGGTTTTAGATAGAATCCCTAATCCCTCTTGAACATAGCCAAACGCTTGATTTCCATACATATAATGGTAGTAGTACCTATGTCCTTTTTCTCTTAATACCTGCTGGATTACATACCCGTAGTTATCTTCCTTTATAACATCTTTTACAATTGGTGCACTCTCGCTTTGAGCAACTTCTTGCAAGAAGACAACATCAATCTCTTTACGCTTGATAAAATCCGCAATAATTTGTTGGTTTCTTGGAATATCATCCTCCGCAAAACAGTGTGCATTTAATGTCAGAAATTTCATAGTGTCACCTCTTCTATAAAATATTATATCATATCAAAATAATCTAATGTATTCATTCACCCAATATGTTATAATAATGAATGCAAAAAGATTACTATGTATTCAATATAGGGATATACATTTAGAGGTGGATTATGGATAAATTTAAGGATATGAGAATACTGTACGAAGAAGAAACGGTAAACGAAGATACCATTCAAATCAGAAAATTGGAAATGAACATCTATAATAAAAAAGGAAATAAATGGCTTATATTCCTTTCTGTTTTCATGTTGATTTCTCTATTTCTACACTTTTCAAACGTGACAATGATTCAATTTGAGCAAACAGGAAGCACTGCAGAAACAACTACAGCTACATTTAACATTACACCAATTTCCTACGTAAAAGCGAGTCTTGAGGGGTTATTCTTAAGCGAAGAAGACATCTTAATGAATCAAACATATATTAATACTTGCGCCGATGGCATTACAGAAGGTGCAGACAACACTGTTTCTTGTTATGGTGATTCAAAAGCTCTTTCCTACTTTATCTTACAGGAGTTTAAAGGGTATACGTACATCGCTCTAAACACAGCGATTATCGTGTCGATGTTACTTCTAGTGGTTGGCCCTATCACAATTATCATACGCGCATTTAAACAGATCGAAAGTGAAGTAAACACCGATTACTCATTTAGAAAATATAGCTATCTAATACCACTATTTGGTATTATGATATTTATTAGTACAACCCTCCATAGCAATCTGTATGGACTATCAACAAACGATTCACTTGGGATTGGTGCTATCTTGTACGGAGTATTTGCATTTAGTACAGTGATTGTCTCACTATATAAAAATCGTTTAGGAATTGATCCTACTCGTAAAGTCGCAAAACTTGATACCGAGATGAAAACTACTTTAATCAATTTAATAGCAATTATCATTGCCTTTACATTATTAATGTTTCCTGTCTTTAAAGTCGTAATCAACACAAAAGGATTGGCAATTGGTGGGGAATATCAAAGTTATATGTATGTGAATGAAAAATTTTCGTACACATCAAAAAACAAAGATTTTGATATTACGACGATTAAATCTCTAAGAAGTCGTCTTGGAGCAGCCTATTTTAATGTTGATTTTAACGAGTATCAAGATGAACTAGAAACCTTCTCAGAAGGGAGTGGATGGATTGAAGTGCTGTACCAATCAGACATTGATAACCACTTTCTAATTCGCGTTATGGCGAACACGTCCTACTTTGCATCTAGGGTTTTAATATTCGCATTTATCATCGGTATCATCAATATTTATGGAGGAGCGTTTTACGGCAGAGGAAGAATCAGCAGCTCTACCTCTATGATTATCATCTTTAGCGGCATTACGTACGTGCTGATTAACTTCATCAATAAAGCACTCTTTATCTTCACAGGGAACGGATTAGAGGATTCTGCGTTTTTATACAACACTTCCTTAAGTTCCTATTTCATTATTATTAATTTAATCTTTATTGTATTCTACTCATCATTAAGTTCAAATCAAAGTAGAATCATCTCATCATATAACCCAATGTACAATTAAAAAACACTTCAAATGAAGTGTTTTTTTGTTATTCATCTTTCTTGTCAGCTGATGCTACAGCAGCAATAATAATCGCCGCAACAACTACGATGACAATAATTCCAATCAATAAAAAACTCATAGTTCCTCCTTCCATACTCCCTCCTATTCTTCAAGTAAATCAAGTAACATAACGTATGTCTTTTCAAGTTCTTGCTTCTCTTGATATAACTCTTCTAATGCTTTCGCATCAAAAGAATGTTTCTCCATTTCTAGTTCGAGCATGTGCATTTTATTTTCGATCTCTTCTGCTTCCTTCAACACATCTCTACTCTTTTTCTTTTGTGGTTTTACCACTGTTTTTTTCTTTTTGCTAGGGGATTGTTGCTGTTGTTGTTTACGCTTCATGAATTTGTAGTAATCATAGTCCCCTTCGTAATACTGTAGTTTCAATTGATCAATTTCACCAATTCTATTTGCGATCTTTTGAATGAAGTAACGATCGTGTGAAACAAATAAAATCGTTCCATCAAACGCAAGTAGTAATTCCTCTAAAATTTCTCTTGAATCAATATCAAGGTGGTTTGTTGGTTCATCAAGCACCATAAAATTCACTTGATTAAACGTTAAGGAACACAATTTTAACTTACTTTTTTCTCCACCAGATAAATTCTTTATCTTTTTGAATACATCATCTCGAATAAATAGTGCTTTGGCAAGTTCAGCTCGCGCTCTATTTTGATTTACTTCATGCGCGCTCATAAAGTATTCTAACACAGTTTTGTCTTCTTCTTCAAATATAACTTCTTGAGGTAAATACCCAATATGTAGCTTGCTTCCCCACTTGTACGTTGTTTCCTCAAGTGGAAAATCATCTAGCAGCATTTTAATAAGCGTTGATTTGCCAGAGCCATTCTTTCCTAATATCGCCAATCGATCTTGATAAATCATCTCAATGTGCGCATCCTCCAGCAATACTAAATCATCAAAAGACTTATCGATATGAAACGCTTCAAGAACACGTTTACCACTTCTACCACCAAGTCCACTTTTGATTTTCATCTTTGGATTATCGTGTTTTGGTTTATCCAGTCGCTCAACCTTTTCCAAACGTCTCTCTAACTCTTTTGCACGTTTAAACATCTTATCTGAATCACGCATTCTACCCCATATTCGGTAACGCTCAATCTGGGTTTCCATACGTTTAATCTTTCTCTCTTGAGCCAGATACACTTTCATTTCCAGTAAAAACCTACGTTCTTTTTCAATCACATAATATGAGTAATTACCATGATATACATACGCTTTGAACTCTGATAATTCCACAATTTTCTTACAAACATTATCTAAAAAATAACGGTCGTGTGAAACAATTAACACCGACCCTAAATAATCTTTTAAATAGGACTCAAGCCACTCTATCGATTCCAAATCAAGGTGGTTTGTCGGTTCATCAAGCATCAGGATTGATGGATTCTCCAGCAAGATTTTTGCGAGCATTACACGTGTTTTTTCTCCACCTGAAAGCACATTAAAATGCATTTCTTTCATCGTGTTTATTTTTAACCCAGTTGCTACTTTATTGATGTTGGTCTCAGTGTTGTATCCATCTTCTTTTTCAAACAATTCTGTAAGCCTGCTATATTCTTTTAACGCGACATCGAGTTTATCAGGATCGAGCTCACCAAACGAAGCAGCTAGTTGATCCATGCTATGTTTTACTTTAAATACATCACCAAAAGCACTCTCTAAAATATCAATTACTTTTACATCGTCATCAAACACAGGTATTTGATCTAAATACCCAAGTTTAGTACCTTTACGAAACGTAACTGTACCTTCTTGCACATGCTCTAATCCAATCATTATTTTCATAATAGTTGTTTTTCCACAACCATTAGGACCGATAAGTCCAATTCGTTCATTGGTTTTTATTTCGAATGAGATATTCTGAAATATTTGATGTGCACCGTATGATTTACTAATGTTATTGATGTTGCATTCAATCATGTATCTCACCTTACTTCCATTAAAATAATACACCAAAACAAAAGAGTAAACAATACCTGTTTACTCTTCTAAATCACTAATTTCAATTAAATAATCTATCTTCGAATTCAATCGTTTAAATCGAAGATATAGATATAAGAATGGAATAAATACACCAAATGCCAAGATGAGGTATACTCCACCACCAAGCAAATAACCTACTAAGAATATCAAAACAAGTCCAGTCACTAATTCACCAAAAGTCTTTGTAGACATATAATCATGAATAATTCGCGTTTTATAAATCTCTTTCATATCACTCTTAGTAAAATCGCTGTGATACAAACAATTGGACTCACCTGTTGTTTCATTCTCATAAAAGAACATCAATTTTTCTTTTTCTGCATCTTCATACAGATGAGATTCTTTCCCATTAAACTTAATACCTTCTTTACAGTCTTGCACTAATTCATAGTTACCAACTGATAGTTCAATATCCTCTACAAATTTCGCCTTTATCAATAGGTAAACTTTATTATAGTAGTGCCTATACTTCTTCATCTTTGCAGCATCTGCCATTAAAACCCTCCTTGATTTACATCTGTTACTAATAGTATATCACAGTACTGATTTTTATTGGAAAAAATGCGTTATTTAAATCACTTTATAAAAAAAGGAATCAATCGATTCCTTTTATATAATTATTCTGTTACATCTGTCCCATACGTACGCTCTAAATACGCATATAAGAATGAGATACCAAGTAAAATGAATCCTAAAATAAAGTAGGTCATCATACGTACAAAACTGCTAAAATCTTGTGTATAGAAATCATATATGAAGAACTTAGCTAAACTATAATAAATTGCCCCTAGACCAATTTTTCTAGTAACACTCCATCCTTGCCTAAATCCCGCAAGAACACCTACGGCAGATGCAATTAAGAAGTAGCTAGATAAGATCACTTTATCAAACTCAATGTTGATATAGTTATGGATAAAGAAACTGTGGATTGTTACACCAATACCAAATAAGATAATGAAGTTTCTCTCTACATAAATCGTTTTACAATACCCTGCAAAGATTTCTTTTAACGAATAAACAATATACACATTCACTGCAAATAAGAATAAGAATTTAAAGACATCTTCAAATTTGCTGAAATCATGATCAAAGTAAAATAGATTCAAGGCAAAGGTTAGTAATAAGATGGAAATATTCATTCCAAGTATAAAGTGTTTCTTATAAAACATTCTAAAAATATCCAGTTCCATCAACCAGCGATACCCTACTAATAACACCATCACCATCGCCATAATATATGCTTTATCAGTACTTAGTAAATCATTTGTGAAAACCATCATAAACGGTACTAGCGCAAGCACATTAAATCCATTTACAACAACGTTATCAATTTGATGTTCGCTTTGTTTCATGTATCTAAAGAAACTGTTTATCCCAAATAACACTACACCAAGCCCTATCGTAACGAATAACACATTTGAGTCTGTGAATAGTAACGCGCCTTCCGTTTGATAGTAGTTGAGGTTACGCAGTAATAATACACCTATAAAGATGTAAGAAATGTATCGTTGTAGATCATCTTTAGTAAATTTTGATAATGTAAAGAATATTAATACTTCAGCAACTAATATGAGATTTAATACATAAAAATCAAGCGGTTCATATAAATTGATTGCTCCAGCCACAAAGCTGTAAATAAGCATTGCTGAGGCCAGAATAATTGCATAGTAATTTGTGATAAATAAATCGTCCTCTTTTTTCGTTTTGAATAAATATGCATATACTGGTGCAAATAAAACAATGAATACAAAGACGGCAGTTCCACCACTTTCAGCACGGAAGAACTCATCTAAAAATGAATAATACACAATTGACATCATAAGTAGTACAATCGTCGTAATAATTGGTAATGAATACTTAATAGGTGACGTACTACTTTTAGTATTCATGTAGTTCATTAAATACACTGTTAGCACAAATAACGTTGAGTACAGTAGCGCAACAACCGCAAATAGTTGAGCGCGTTCATCATAAAGCACCATAATTCCAACTGTTGCTACAATTGATATAATCGCAAGTAGTATTTGTGTAATCATCTTCAGTTTCACATTTTCTTTTATGTAATTTGTATAGTATTGATACATTGCATACCCAAGTAAACAGGCAAATAATACAACTTCAATATAGTGCGAGAATACGGAGGTTATTGGCAGGTAAAATACAATCGATAACCCTGCTACAAAATAGAAAACAAACAATGAAACATCAAGAAACTCGTATCGTTTATCTTTAAAGAAATATAATGTAAAGGCCATTAATAAAGCCAATAAGTATGAAAGTACACTAATGCTGTATAGCTCAAACCCAAAGCGTGCAAGCATAAAGCTATAATAGATTATTGCTAGGCCAATCGTATAGAACACATTACTAAATACAAAAGCCTTTTTACGTTCAAAATAGATACCTATTCCAAAGAAGAATGCTCCAGTAAAGAAGATCAGTAAGAAACGTCCTAAATCTGGTAACCAATCATACGCCATTTGTCCAAACGTAATAATCCCAAGGAAAATCAGCACTGCAGCAATTTTCGCAATAATGTTTTTTCCCAAGAAGAATTCCACAAATGGATTTGGTTGTTTCTCTCTTTTTCTCACCACTATAGTAGGAGATGGCATTTTTGGTGGTTCTGCTTTTTTCACCGGTTCTTTTTCAACTACACGTTCTTTCACCACTTCTTTTACAGGTTCTACCTGTGGTTTTACTGGCTCACTAGAACGTTGAAAAAGAGCTAGTTTTTCCTTTAGTTTCAAATTTTCTTCAGTAAGTTTTTGGTTTTCATAATACACATCTTTTACTTCTGACTTCAAATCATCAATAAGGGTTCCTAACTCTTTTTGTTTTTCTAATACTTTTCTTGTCTTATCAACTAGTTTATTCTGACTCATTTTATCGCTTGTATAATTAAATTGAATTAATTTAACTATACTCTCCTTTCTTTTAAGTCTTTATATAATCTCCTATAATGAAATTACAAACGTTGTGGAGTGTGACATAATATCCCTACACTTAGAGTGTGTGAAGGAGGCTACAACCACAACTAATATGATAAATGTGAATTAGCTAGTTACACTACGAGTGTGCATTTACAAGGTTACATTCATATCAGTTTGTGGATTTCATAACGTTTGATAAGCAAATAAGGAGGTTTTTTATTTTGATTTTTATTGGAATCGATGTCGCTTCAGAAAAGCATGACATCATCATAATTGATGATTATGGAGAAATCATCAAAGAACATTTTACTATTAGTAATGATATGAAAGGATTTAAAAAGCTCCACACAGAGATCAAATCCTGTATGAAGCCTATCAAAGACATTCATATAGGGATGGAGGAAACCGGAATATATCACGAAAACTTAAGAGATTTTCTGATATCTAAAGGTTATTCTGTGTACACCATCAATCCATTACTAACTTCGTACGCTCGTAAATCTTCGTCAGTTCGAAGAACGAAAACAGATAAGATAGATTCGACCGCTATCTGTCTCTATTTAATGAATAACGTTAGGTCTCTCCAACCCTATACGCCTTCATTATACTATATTGATGAATTAAAACAAATTACTAGAAACTATCACTCTAAAAAACGACTTTTAGCTAAAAGTAAATCGGAATTAAAACGTTTATTACATATTTCATTTCCTGAATTCAAGAAACACTTTAACCCGCTTACTGATTGGGCCTTACGACTTCTCTATGATTATCCAGTACCAACCAAGTATAATGGCGTTCACATTACTACTATTCAATCAAAACTACGCTGTCATGGTGACCGTCATCATAAGGCAATCGTTATCAAGAATCTAGCAAAGGACTCCATCGGTAAGTGTCAATATACTCATATATTTCTAGTACGATCGTGTATCGAGGATATCTTTCATTACAGTGATCAAAAGAAACAAATCAAGAAGGAAATCACAAGGAAAATGAAGTTGTTTCCTAAGTTAATGTCAATCCCAGGTGTAGGTCCTATTAATGGAGCAACCATTTTAGGAGAAACTGGAGACATTAATCGTTTCCCTAATAAACATGCCTATTACGCTTATTATGGATTGGATCCAGTCGTTCATGAATCGGGGAAATATAGATTAAAGAAATCCAAAATATCTAAACGTGGTAGTAAATACTTAAGAACCGCAGCAGTTAGCATTTCTCGCGTTGCATGTGTAAAGTGTAAGGACAATAAGTTTCAAAGAAAATATACCAAACTTATGAAATCAGGAAAACATCATGATTCAGCTTTGTGTGCAGTAGCTAAAAACATAGTTCATTCAATATATCATTTACTAAAACAAAACGATACTTTCAACGATAACAAATAAAACAAGTTACTACTTTAACCAGAATTAGGATTCCATGAATCTCTTTTAAACATGCCTTAATTCATAAAAACTAACTATTTACATTATTTAC
>CAZZAP010000021.1:0-33361 GCA_964652375.1 uncultured Candidatus Izemoplasmatales bacterium | reverse complement strand
CCCTCACATCTAGTGTGAGAAGATCTCTCTTTAATTTCTTAACTTAATGACATTGGGAGAAATCCCCGTCTTTTTTTTCTTTAAAGCCCTATTTTATTGACATTTACGGATTTCCATAATACAATATGTGTAATAATAATCCAAAGGAGTGTTGATGGTGGTTTTTGAAAAAGTGAAAGAGTTAATTGCGGAAGAACTTGGTATTGAAGAAGATACGATTACAAAAGAATCTATTCTTTCTGATGACCTCGGTGCAGATTCACTAGATGCAATTGAATTAATCATGGCAGTTGAAGAAGCATTTGATATCGAAATTGCGGATAGCGATGCACAAAATATGCAAACTGTTATGGATATCATTACTTACTTGGAAGGCAAGGGAAAATAATACTCAGTTTCTGAGTATTTTTTTTATTTTATAATCAAAATATGGTACACTATTTATAGTGATGAGGTGGCAGAAATGAAGAAGAAACTAATTTTAATGGATGGCTCAAACATTATGTTTCGTGCATATTATGGAACAGCGTATACAGGGAATTTAATGCAAAACTCCAAAGGACAATATACCAATGCAGTATTTGGGTTTGTAAACATGATGAATAGTTTAATGAAAGAAGACTTTTCACATATTTTAGTAGCATTTGATAAAGGGTCTAAAACATTTAGACATGATTCATTTCCTGATTATAAGGGTGGGCGCAGTCCAATGCCTGAAGAATTTAAAGCACAAATACCAAACATCTATAAATCATTAGATGTTCTTGGTGTCAAACAACATCAACTAGAGCTTATTGAAGCAGATGATATTATTGGAACTCTCGCAACGAAATATTACGATCAGTTTGATGAGATTGAAATCATTAGTAATGATAAAGACTTACTACAGTTAGTGAATGATAAAGTATCACTGCGTAGTAGTAAAAAAGGAATGCAGAATTACGTTAAGTACACTCCAGAAGTACTGCAGGAAACAATGGGTGTACGCCCTGATCAGATTACCGATTTAAAAGGCTTGATGGGAGACCCATCAGATAACTTACCTGGTATTCCAGGTGTTGGTGAAAAAACAGCTGTTAAACTACTTACAGCTCATGAAACTCTTGATGGTGTATTAGCGCATAAAGAAGAGATTAAAGGAAAACTTGGTGAACGTATTAGAGAGCACTATGAAACAGCATTGCTCTGTAAACAAATCGCTACCATTAAGGTGGATGTTGACTTAGAATTTGGTTTAGATGATCTACAATATAACGGTGAAAATCAAGAAGAGATGATTGATTTCTTTAAGGAATTAGAACTTCATTCTTTAATCAAGAAATTTAACCGTACGCATCACGTTGAGAAAAAAGAGTTTAAGTATAAAATTATAAAAGATCCATTTGAAGTAGAAGACATCTTAGAAGATGGAAGCAATGTCGTACTTGAAGCATTTAATTCTTACTATCATGCGGCTACTCCACTCGGATTTGGAATTAGTAATTCAAAAGGGAATTTCTTTGTACCGTATGAATTTTTATTTACATCAATGAATTTCCAACTGTTTTTAAGTGATTCAAATAGTAAAAAGAACGTCTTTGATGCAAAGAAGACAAGTGTCATTTTAATGAAAGACAATGTGTATTTAGAGGGTGTGGAGTTTGATTTATTACTAGCAGCGTATATCTTAAATCCAAGTAACACAAAAGAGGATTTTCGTGTGATTGTATCAAACTTTGATTATGATCAAGTATCCTATTTAGAAGAAGTATATGGAAAAGGTCGTAACTACAAAATTCCATTAATTGAGGATTATGCGATGTACGCGTGTAAAAAAGCATATGCAGTAGGTGCATTAAAAGAACGCATGGAAACAGAATTAAAAGAGAATGAACAGTATCATTTATGTAAGGATATTGAGTTACCACTTGCGTTTGTTCTAGCGGATATGGAATTTACAGGTATTGAAGTAGATATGGAAAAACTACGCTCATTAAATGAAAAACTAAGCGGCAAAATTGAAACACTCACAAAAGAGATTATTGAGCTTGCAGGATATGAGTTTAATATTTCATCACCAAAACAACTGGGTGAAGTGCTTTTTGACAAATTGCAATTACCATTTGCGAAAAAAACTAAAACTGGATATTCAACAAATGTTGATGTCTTAAATAAGTTAAAAGGACGTCATCCAATTATTGAAAAGATTATGGAGTATCGAACATTAACAAAACTGCATAGTACATATGTGGTAGGTCTTGAAAATTCGGTACTTGGTGATGGCAAAATTCACACGATTTACCGTCAAGCATTTACAAGTACTGGTAGATTAAGTAGTGTAGAACCAAATCTTCAAAACATTCCAATTAGGTATGAAGAAGGTAGAGAAATACGAAAAGTATTTATTCCGAGTATTGGCTCAAAGTTGCTGGCAAGTGATTACTCACAAATTGAATTACGCGTCCTTGCTCATATGGCAAATGAAGATGTGTTAATTGAAGCATTTAAAAACAAAGAAGATATACATACAAAAACAGCGATGCAGATTTTTGATAAAGAGAGTATTACCTCACTAGAGAGAAGACAAGCTAAGGCAGTGAACTTTGGAATTATTTATGGACAGAGTGCCTACGGGTTAAGTGAGGAAATCAATATCACACAAAAAGATGCGAAACGTTTTATTGAAAAATACTATGAAACATTCCCAGGTATAAAATCATTTATGGATCAAGTTGTATTAGACGCGACAAACAACGGGTATGCGGAAACGATATACAAACGTCGTAGATATTTACCAGAGTTACATAGTAGTGTGTATATGCAGCGAGAAGCTGGGAAACGTAATGCAATGAATGCACCAATTCAAGGTAGTGCAGCAGATATTATCAAAATTGCGATGATTACGATTTACAACGAAATGAAGAAACGTAAGTTACGAAGCAAATTATTACTACAAATTCATGATGAATTGGTATTTGATATACACCATGATGAAGTAGATGAAATGGAAAGTCTAGTAAGGGAAACAATGGAAACATGTGTAAAACTACGTGTCCCTCTTACGGTGGACCAGGCATTTGGAGATAATTTATACGACACAAAATAGGACGTGGTTAAATGAAAATAAAAAGTGTAATGATGAAGAGCTTTTTTGTAAATATCAGTTTGGTATTTTTAAAAGTAATCTTCGGATTGTTATTTGGTAGTTTAGCACTGATTGCTGATGGTGTACATAGCATTAGTGACTTATTTAGTGATATCTTTGTATTACTTGGTATCAACTATTCACAAAAACCAGCAGATGAGGAGCATCCTTTTGGTCATGGGAAATTTGAATATGTACTAAGTCTTTTACTGGGATTTAGTGTCTTGTTCATCGCATATAACTTAGGACGAGAAATTATCGTGCATTTTAATCGAGTAACCGATATTCCAAACTATTTAAGTTTGGTAGTAGTTGTACTTGTTGTACTTGCGAAGTTTATCTTATCGAGATATTTAATTTCTAAAGGAGAAGAACTTGATAGCGAGATTGTATCCGCATCTGGAAAAGAAAGTTTAACGGATGTGTTCAGTAGTGGTGTTGTATTTATAGGGATTTCATTTGTGTTAATTGGCGAACAAGTAAACAGTAATTTTTTACTACATGGAGATAAAATAGCATCAATTATTATTGTTGTCTTTATTTTAAAAGTAGCATTTGAAATTATTAAAGACTCGATAACATCGCTTCAGGGAAAAGCAGTGAAAAAAGAAATTCGAAAAAAATATGAGTTATTAATTAAAGATGTAAAAGGTGTTATTGGGGTTGATCATATTGATATGATTGCCTATGGTCCTTATTATCAAACGCTCGTAGACATTCGTGTTGATGGAACGATTAGCGTTAAAGAAGGACATGATATTGCCAGAGAAGTCAGTAAAACATTGTATGAAGATGAAAAAATAAATCATGTTGTCGTGCATGTAAATCCGGAGGAATAAGTATGAGTTTAATAATGAAAAGAACCAGTATTAGAGAATACAAAGATACTCCAGTTCCAAAAGCATTGATTACAAAACTATTAACATCAGCAATGCAAGCACCGAGTGCGAAAAACCAACAACCTTGGGATTTTATCGTTATTGATCAGCGTGAGTTGCTTGACGAGTTAAGTGAAACTAGTACAGGAGCTTGGATGTTAAATGATGCTCCCCTTTGTATTGTTCCAATGATTAGAGAGACAGACAAGTCTCCACATTTTCGCGAACAAGATATGGGTGCATGTGTGCAAAACATTTTACTTGAATGTACTAACAATGACCTTGGGGCAGTATGGATTGGTGTGTATCCTTTAAAAGAACGAGTTCAGCATGTTGAAAAAACACTTGGTATTACAGGCTCAACTCAACCATTTGCGATGATCGCAATTGGGTATCCCGCAAAACAAAAAGAAGTCAAACTACGTTTTGACGAATCGAGAATTCATTATAATTCATGGGAGGAATAATCTATGCCCGAGCTTCCAGAAGTAGAAACAGTTAGAAGAACACTAGAGCACTTTGTAACTGGCAAAGTGATAAGAGACATTGATGTGTATTATGAAAAGATTATTCGTAATGTGTCAATTGATGAATTTAAAAGAACATTAATCGGAAAATCAATCAACGAAATATCAAGGTATGGTAAATACCTTATTTTTCACCTAGATGATGTCCGTTTAATCTCACATCTTCGTATGGAAGGAAAATATTTCATTAAAGAGTTAGATGCCAAAAAAGAGAAACACGAGCATATCATTTTCTATTTTTCTGATGGGTCTACCATGCGTTATAATGACGTGCGAAAATTTGGGACAATGGACATTGTTTTAAAAGATGAATTATACACAAATAGCCCACTAAAAAAATTAGGTCTTGAACCATTTGAAGAAGAAATGACAGCAAGCCATTTAAAATCACTAATAAAGCATAAATCAGTTGCAATAAAAACAGCCTTACTCGATCAATCAATTATCGTAGGACTTGGGAATATTTATGTAGATGAAGTGTTGTTTTTATCAAAATTGCATCCAACTACGCCATGTAATAAATTGAAAAATCGTGACTTTGATAATCTGATTGAAAATAGTGTTATAGTACTTAATAAAGCGATAAAGCTAGGGGGAACTACGATTAGAAGTTACACCTCAAGTTTAGGAATAACTGGTCGCTTTCAAAATGAATTAAATGTGCATATGAGAAAAGATGAAGATTGCGAAGTATGTCAAACCACTATCGTAAAAACAAAAGTAAATGGGAGAGGAACCTACTTCTGCCCTACGTGCCAAAAATAACGCAGTTTTCCACAAAATAAGTGGAGAAGTTATCGTTTTTTTGTGCTTTTTTTTATGGTATAATATTTTTCTAAAGGGACTGAATTATGGAGGTGATATGGATGGCAAAAATCGTAGGGTTAACAGGTGGTATTGCGAGTGGGAAATCAACTGTTTCAGATTTATTCAAGCAACATCAGATACCAGTTATTGATACCGATCTAATAGCTCATGAGTTATTAAATAAAGGGACAAAAGTATATGATGAAGTTGTGAAAGAATTTAAAACCACTATTTTGCATACCAATCAAGAAATTAATCGAAAGAAATTAGGAAGAATCATATTTGGGAATTCTCAAAAACGTGAACTTTTAAATCACATTGTTCATCCGTTTGTGTTAGAACGAATAGGTGAGTTAATAGAAGAGTACACTACTGAGGGAGCAAAACTTATAGTTATCGATGTTCCTCTTCTGTACGAAACAGAATTTCATAAATATATGGATATAATTATTGTTGTATATGCAACAAAGGAACAACAATTACAACGACTTATGGATCGTGATAACATCGATCTTGAGTATGCTGAAATGAAGGTAAGTGCGCAAATGCCACTTGCTGATAAAGTAGATCGAGCAGATTACGTACTAGATAACTCAAAATCAATCTTAAAAACAAAAACAGAATTTAACAGAATATTAAAGGAACTCGAGGTGGTATAAATGGGACTGTTTGACTTTGTAAAAACATCCGCAGAAACATCAGAACTACACGCAAGTAGACAACTGAGAACAAGATACTATAAGACTGGATATACACAAGTAAAAAAGTATATTGAGGATTACGCACAACGTAAAAAAATTGATGTACGAAATATCAATGATGAGCATGGTGAGATTTATTTGCAATCGAATAAATATCACATTATTGTATCTGTCATTCAAGTGCATCCAAGAGAAACAGCAGTAGACATAAAAACAAATACATATGGTGTATTTGGATTTAGTAAACCAGTAAAATTAATCGGAGAATTATATGCTTACTTAAATGAAAAACTTGAGTTTAAAGGAGTAAGCTTGCATCCATAGAAGAGAGAGATAGTAATGACTGAACGACTAAACAAATTTAAATTGATTACATACCAAAATATTGATATAGATGAGCGTAACGTTGTTACGTTACTTTATCAACCACTTATTGGGTGTAAAGCGTTTAGTCTTTATTTGACATTATGGAGTTTAATCGATCGTTCTAGGTTGCGTACTCCTGAGTATTTATGCAGCAAGTTATATGATATTTTAGGGTTAACGCCAAAAATGTTCATTGAGCAGCGAAAAAAACTAGAAGCAATTGGTTTGTTAGTGGTATATCAAAACGATGATTTATTTCTATTTGAATTGCGAAGCCCTCTTACGGCAGAAGAATTTATCAAAGATGGAAGTTTAGGTGCTTATTTATTAGATGCTGTTGGTGAAACAAACTTCAATGAATTAGTGGAGTTGTTCCGTATTGGTCGCTATGAAAAAGATGGATTTAGAAACATCACCACAAACTTTGATGAGATTTTTACATCTGCTCCTAAACCGGTACAATTATCTGATAAGTTTCTAAGTAGAAACAAGCCACACCTAACAATCCAATCTAATTTTGACTTTGATGTCTTCTTTGAAGGGTTAAGTAAAAACTTTGTTGATCATCGTAAAATCACAAAGAGAGTAAAAGAAAAAATTAACAATTTATCATATGTATATAATTTAGATGAGTTCACAATGCAAAAAGTATTTATGGACTCGGTTGAAAAAGATAAAAGCGTTGATTTAGATAAACTAAGTAAAAGAGCTAGATATTGGTTCCAATTTGAGAAAAAAAGTAACGGTGTTTCTTTAGAAGATGGAAAGGTACATGATACGTCAAACTATAAACCAAGTGAACTTGTAGATATCTGTAAAAATGAAAACCCTCTACACTTAGTGGAAATCATTTTTGGTGAAAAACCTACAGCTACAGAGTTAAAGACCGTTGAATATCTACTAGAGAAGATGACGTTCTCTTACGAATTGATTAATTTCCTAATCGTATATGTCTTAGGAAATACAAATGGAACATTCCCTCCATTTAGTTATTTTGAGAAAGTGGCAAAAGAATGGATTCGTAATGGGATTACGACATTGGAAGAAGCAATCAAGCATATTAAAAGTAAGAACGGGTTTAACAAACCAGCTAGAACATACACAAGAAAATCAAAAAATGAATTACCTCAAGATATCGAAAATGATTGGATTGAGGATTACTTCAAGAAGTTATAGGTGATACTATGGAAAAATTACAGTTTAAATACGAAAATGTAAACAAAGAGAAAATATTAGAAGAACTAACGGAAGATCCGTCTTTACGTAGTTTTTTTATTGAGAATGACTTACCATCAGATACACTTGAAAACAATCTTAATAGTTTGCTAAGTTATAAAACACAAAATGATTATTGTTTGGAATGTGATGGACTTCAAATGTGCAAACAAGACACAACAGGATTACGTCCAAAACTGACATATGAAGAAGGAAAAATTAAAACATTTTATCACGAATGCAATTATCTCTTGTTCTTAAATGAACAACATCGAAGTGATTCAATGATTGATGCAATGTATATGCCAAAAATGATTCTTAGCGCTGATTTTAATGATTACCGCTTAGATACAGAATCAAGAAAAAGAATCTATAACAGTGTTATGAGATTTTTAGCATTATATTCTTCGGGTGAAAGAATGAAAGGTTTATACATACATGGACCAAATCAACAAGGAAAAACCTATACCCTAGCTGCCATTGCGAAAGAACTAACAAAAAAGGGGTTCAAGGTAATTCTTGCCTACTACCCTGACCTTGTAAGAGAATTTAAATCAAGCATAGGAAATAATACAGTAGAAGCACTTGTATCAAAGTTAAAACAAATCGATATATTAATGTTAGATGATATCGGTGGAGAAGCACAAAGTGCTTGGGTAAGAGATGAAGTACTAGGACCAATCTTACAATATCGTTTGTTAGATCAAAAACCGACATTCTTCACATCAAACCTATCAATTAAAGATTTAGCACTTACTATGGTGGAAAATAATCAAAGGGCTGCACAGATTAAAGCAGCAAGAATAATTTCAAGAATTAAGGAAATGGTAGAAGAATATCCATTTAAATAGTTGACATTTAAATGGATAGCGTTATAATTATTAGTGAAATGCAATGAAGAGGACACGATTTAATAATAGTTCGTTTTAGAGACGTAGTGGGTGGTGAAAACTACGACAAACCTATTAAATTACTACCTTGAAGCAGACTTAGAAATAAGTACCGCTAGCCAGCGTTAACGGCATAGAGAGCTAGATTTATCTAGAACATAGGTGGTACCGCGGATTTTGATTCGTCCTTAATTTAAGGACGATTTTTTTATTTTTAACAAGAAAGAAGGTTTAAAAATGATTAATATTACATTCCCTGATGGAAATAAGAAAGAGTTTGAGAAAGGAATCAGTATTGAACAAATTGCTGGTTCAATTTCAAGTGGTTTACGCAAATCGAGTGTTGCTGGATACGTAAATGGAGAACTATATGATTTAAATAGACCCATTGAAACAGATGCGGAAATAAGAATTGTGACAAAAAAAGATCAAGATGCATTTGAAGTATTAAACCACAGTGCTGCACATTTGTTAGCGCAAGCGGTAAAACGTATATACCCAAATGCAAAATTTGGTGTTGGACCTGCAATACGTGAAGGGTTTTATTATGATATAGATGCTGGTGAGGTAATAAAAGAAGAAGACCTTGCCAAAATTGAGAAAGTGATGAAACGTATATCTCAAGAACAAACACCAATTACAAGAAGTGAGTTATCAAAAGAAGAAGCACTTGAATTCTTTAAAGATGATAAATACAAAGTAGAGTTAATTAACGATCTTCCTAACGGGGAAGTAATTAGTCTATATAACCAAGGAGAATTTACTGACCTTTGTAGAGGTGGACATATTGGTTCTACAAAAAATGTACGTTTCTTCAAATTGCTTAGTTTAGCAGGGGCCTACTGGAGAGGTGATTCAGATAGAGAGCAACTTCAGCGTATCTATGGTACAGCTTGGTTTAGTGATGATGCTTTAAAAGCACATCTTAAGGTATTAGAGGAACGTAAAGAACGAGACCATCGTAAGCTCGGGAAAGAGCTTAAAATATTTGAGTTAAACAATGATGCAGGGCAAGGACTTGCGATGTGGTTACCAAATGGATATACTGTTCGTAAAGTACTGGAAGATTGGGTTTATAAAGTAGAACGCAAAGCAGGATATCAACATGTTTCAACTCCTGCACTAGGAACAAAAAGATTGTATGAAATCAGTGGGCATTGGGAAAATTATCGAGATAATATGTTCCCAATAATGGAACGAGATGGAGAAACATTCGTACTTCGCCCAATGAGTTGTCCTCACCACATGTTGGTTTATAAATCAGACTTACGAAGTTATCGTGACTTACCAATACGTTATGCTGAGATTGTAACGCAACATCGTTATGAGGCAAGTGGATCATTAAGTGGTCTTGAGCGTGTACGTGCAATGACACTTACAGATGCACATCTATTTGTTCGTGAAGATCAAATTAAACAAGAAGTAAAAGATGCTTATTATTTAATTCTTGATGCGATTAAAGCGTTAGGATTAGAAATTGAATATATCGAACTAGCACTTCGAGATGATAAAAAAGGTAAATTCCATAAAAACGATCAATTATGGGATATGGCAGAAAAAATGATGTTTGAAATCTTAGAAGAAGAGAACATCGAGTACACACCTATGAAGGGTGAAGCCGCATTTTATGGTCCAAAAATTGATGTGCAAGTACGCACAGCAATGGGACATATCATCACAATGTCAACAGTTCAGTTAGACTTCTTGCTACCAGAACGTTTTGACTTAACGTACATTGGTAATGACGGAGAAAAACATCGCCCAGTTGTAATTCATAGAGGATTTATCTCTACTTGGGAACGTCTGATGTCAATCTTACTTGAACAATATAAAGGTGCCTTCCCAACATGGTTAGCACCCGTGCAGATGAAAGTAATTCCGGTAAGTTTAGACGTACATGCTGAGTATGCTAAGAAATTAAACGATCTATTTAACGATGAAGACTTACGAAGTGAACTTGATATGAGAGAAGAAAAACTAGGGTACAAAATACGTGAAGCACAAACTCTTAAAGTTCCATACCAACTAGTTGTTGGTGACAACGAAGTAAATGACAACAAAGTCACGTATCGTAAATACGGTAAAAAAGAACAAGTTACAGTTTCTGTTGAAGAATTTATTCAATTAGTAAAAGAAGACATTAAGAACAAAGGAATCCAATAAAATAAAAGAGCACATTGTGCTCTTTTTTGGTATAATAGGTTCGAGGTGAAGTTTATGGATACGTTAATCTACTACAGTCCCACAGGGAACACAAAACATCTTGCACAAATACTTCAATCGTTGTTGTTAATTGAAGACAATAATGTTTTTGAACTAGAAAAAACAAACCCATATGAGATGCCACAAAGCGATTCATTGATACTGATGTATCCAATCCATGGATTTAATGCACCAAGAACCATCAACCGTTTTCTTAAAAAACTACCAGAAGGTTTGTATAAGAGAGTACATCTACTTGCGGTAGGATGTAATGATTTATGGATGAATAAAGCGGTATCAAACAGTATCAAAAAAATACTAAGAAAAAAGAAGTACCAAGTCATTGTAGATGAAATAGTGGTAATGCCTATTACAATCGTTGTAAGTATGAAAGAAGAAGTACAATCTGATATCCTTTTAAATGCAGAAAAACACATTAGAAAGATCGCT
Organism: uncultured Candidatus Izemoplasmatales bacterium; assembly: GCA_964652375.1. Classification (GTDB taxonomy): domain Bacteria; phylum Bacillota_I; class Bacilli_A; order Izemoplasmatales; family Izemoplasmataceae; genus CAZZAP01. The sequence goes on along the minus strand of CAZZAP010000021.1, from coordinate 22,201 downwards.
ACTCAAATAACAAATAATACTAGAAGTATCAGAAAGATACCACTAGCATCTAAAGTCATTCATATAATCGGTAAAATAGAATCACCAGCTGCGAGGCTATTTGGATTAGAACTACACGCAAAGAAGGGTTGTACATCATGCGGTATTTGTTGGAATCAATGTCCTGAAGGAAACATCAAAGAAAGCAAGAAAGGTACTCCAAAATTTGGATTAAAATGCAGTATGTGCATGAAGTGTATCTATGAATGCCCTGTTGCTGTGATTACACCATATATTAGTAAGTTCATACCAATAAAAGGTGGATATGAGCTAAAAGAATCAATTAAAAAACTCCAATAATTTGGAGTTTTCTTTTGATCTATAGTTTTCTGTATTGATTAGGCGAAATGTTAAATTCTTCTTTAAATTTCTTAATAAAGTAACTTGGACTATTAAAGCCAACAGCATCTGAAATAGAATTAATATTCATTCTAGTTTCCTTTAGCAAACGAGTTGATTCTTTTAATCGAAAGTTTGTCAGGTATTGTTTGATAGTAAGGTGTGTATTCTCTTTGAAAATATGACAAAGATGAAACTTACTGATTTTACACTCATTGCTGACATCATCTAGAGTAATATTAATATGATGATTGTCTTGTAGAAACTCAATTGCTTTTCTTACTATACTGAGAGACTCATTTCGTCTTTGATTGTATGCTTTATTGATGTAGTATAATCCATTCCTTAGTAGAAACATAATAATATTCATTACAAGAACTTTGGAATTCATCTCGAATAAATAAGGTTTCTTATCTATTTCATTTTCCAAATACTCAAATCGTACTAATAGTTCTGGACTTCGAATAACGTTATGGAATATTTGCCTGGAAGTGCTTAAAGGATTAACAATATTTTTTGTCATCAAATCAGCAGCTTGAGGTTTGATGAAGTTGTAGTTTAATTGAATTACTTTCGTTCTAAACGTACGTTTTGTATTACTCCAAACTTGATAGATCTGTCTTGGGTTAATGATAATAACATCGCCTTCTTCAACTTTATAAGTAAAACCATTAATCACATAGGTGGCCTTACCAAGAAGAACTTTAATGATTTTTAAATCGTCATGCCAAAAAATGGAATGTTTATTTGATTCGGAAATTGTTTCATAAAAAAATCGAATCGGGAATTGTTGGTTTTGAGAGGAAATTGAATCATCATTGGTTAACAGTTCTCTATTCATAAACATCACCACCAAGAGAGATTTTAAATCCAAAAACACATAAATAATATACTGCCATAAACAAAAAAATTATATAATAAGAAAAAAACACAAAAATAATGTAGCTTGTTTTACAATAAAATTATATTACAATATATTCGTAAATACAAGTCGATAATAATTGAAATCAAGCCTAAAGTCATTAATAGTAAGAACCCAACAAAGTTATACATCAAAGCAAAAAAGTATTAAAATAAGGGAATTTATACAATATATAATTCTAATTACAACAATAAAGTAATATAAAATAGTGATATCATGAGAATATCAAAAAAATAAGGATATATATAACTAAATATCAGATCTTCTAAATGGGTTAATAAACAAAAAAATAATATAATAACCTAAATATCAATAAGTAATTTATAATTATTAACAATAAAATTATATAATTAATATTTACAAAATGTTTCTTACAATCAAATGTTTTCGTATGTTGTATATTAATTTTTCAATTAGAAGAAATGTGAACACGGTAACACAATAAAATTATATTATATAGATAAATACACATAGTTTTGATATAAATTCAACAAAAAAATTATAAAATACTACAATTTGAATGTTTTTCTGGTATTTATTATCGAATATCTAAATATTAAAACACAATAAATTTATAATATACGGTATATATTACTAGCAAGTGATTGACTATAACAAGAAAATACTATTATGTATGTTTTTTGGCATTGTTAATTAATATTTCAGTTTTATCAATCTAAGTTCTTACATACAAGTTAAAAAAAACTCTGATGGTTACAGAGTCTTTATTTTTTCATTAATGATAATACAAAGTTCTCATCTGGATCTATGTAGATCGTTTTGTTGTTAGTATAGGTAACGAAAGATGTTACTCTTCCAGGGACTTTCTTTAAATATCTTTTTTCGACGTAGTCTATAGGGACAGTTCCACTTTTTCTCATTTTTGAGAAATAGGCAGCTATGTTTGCTGCTGTTCTTATCGTTGTTTCTGATAATGGAAATGTTTTTCTTACTAATACATGTGAACCTGGTGCTTCTTTAACATGAAACCATACTTCATTGTGTCTTGCTAGTTTGTGTGTTATGTATTCGTTTTGCAAGTTGTTTTTTCCTACTAGGATTTCGACTCCTTCAGGATCGATATACGTATCAAAATTTGGCTTCTTTTTTCGTTTTTTGTTTTTTTGTAGTTTACGTAGATACTTTTTGTCTTCCAGTTCTTCACGAATTTCTTCAACATCCTTCAGCGTTGCAGTTTCAATTTGATGCATGAGTTCAACAAAGTATTTTAGTTCCAATTTTGCATCGTTAATTTGGGCGTTTATATAAGGAACACCATTTTTAAGCTTTTTGTATTTTTTGAAATACTTTTCACTGTTCTGAGTAGGTGTTAATTTTGGATCTAATGCAATGGTTATTTCTGTGTTGTCGTAATAGTCTGTTGTCACTAATGTTGAATCACCCTTTTTAATTTGATATATGTTTGCCTGGATGAATTCACCTTTTTTACGAAACGTATCCATTTTACTTGTATTACGTAAATCTCGATTTAGTTTCTCAATTTTATTGTTTAGTCTTGTACTATAATTCTTTATGAATTTATGAAGACCTTTCGATTTTTGTTTTATGATGTCTATCTTATCTCGATCGTAGTAGTACTTATCAACTAAATCATTGACAGAATCAAATGTGGTTGCACTAGATTCTAAATGTTTTAGCTCAGTGTAGTAAAAATGAGATTTTTTATGTTCGTATAATGCAGGAGACGTTTCGGATAAAATCTGCTTAAATATTTCTTTGATGTGTACCTTAGATGTCTCATAACGAAATATGATTTCTTTTGAGAGTAGTGGAGAGAAGCCATTGAAATGTGATTGGAATGTTTTCTCGTTTATATGCTCTGGATTATCTAGGAATTGATTTCGTTTGTATTCATCATAAGGGTCAATCTTATCTGAAAGTGGTTCTTGATAGATTGCTCCTTTAAATATTGTGCGTGCTTTATCTTCAAAAGGTAAAACATGCTTAACAGCTTCAAGTATCTTGAAGTTATGATCAGTAGCAATAATGTTTGCATGTCTTCCCATTACTTCAATAATTAGTTTATTTAGAACTAAGTCTCCTAACTCATTACGTTTTTTCACTTCGAATATAACAACTCTATCTGTACCAACTTGATGGATTTTCTCAATAATCCCACCTTCAAAGTGCTTGCGTAAGAACATACAGAAAGTCGGAGGGTTATCTGGTTTTTCATAGGTAAAGTTCGTTAAGTGAATACGGGCGTAATTTGGTGAAGCACTGATTAAGAGTTGCTCTTTTTGGTCAGCCTTGATATTGAATAGTAAATCATACTTAGAAAGCTGGTAGATTTTAATGATTCGTCCACCAGTTAGTTTGTCTTTAAATTCACTTGTTAGCTTGCGTAATAAAATTCCATCAAAACTCATAATCATCACCGTGATAATTATACCACAAGATGAAAAAATAAAAAAAGTGTTTTAAAACACTTACAATTTGCGGTTTATAGTGTTATGATATATTATAAATAATATAATCATATAAAGGAGGGTCATAGTGAATGAAACTCAACGAACGCGGTTTATTGGTTGTTATTAGCGGACCTTCTGGAGTTGGGAAAGGTACCGTTAGAAAAGCATTATTCGAATTAGAGGGTCATGATCTTGTATATTCAATTAGTATGACAACAAGACAACCTCGTGAAGGCGAGGTCGACGGTGAGGATTACTATTTTGTAACACGTGAGGAATTTGAGGAACGAATTAAGAGTGATGGATTCTTAGAATATGCAGAATTTGTTGGGAATTACTATGGGACACCAAAGGATAAAGTAGATGAGCAAATTGAACTTGGAAAAGAAGTTGTACTTGAAATAGAAGTTCAAGGTGCGCTTCAGGTTCGTGAAAAAGCGAAAGATGGAGTGTTTGTTTTTATTGCACCACCTAACAAAGAAGCGCTATACAGACGATTGCTTCGTAGAGGAACTGAAGATCCAAAAACGATTCAAAAAAGAATGGACAAAGCTGAACGAGAGTTTCCGCTTGCACATAAGTACGATTATATTGTAGTAAATGATGAAGTAACAAATGCAGCAGATAGAATACTAGCGATTATCCGAGCGGAACATGCAAAAACGGAAAGAGCTATCTACAAATACAAAGAAATATTGGAGGTTAAATAAATTTGAAAAATCAAGAAGGATTACGTTATCCATCGATTGACAATCTATTAACTAAGATTGACTCTAAGTACAAATTAGCATATGCTTCTGCGAAAAGAGCAAAGAAGATTAAAGAAGAAGATTTTATCGCAGTTGATCCTAAATGTAATAAACCAGTAGGAATTGCTTTAGAAGAAATTCTAGAGGGAAAAGTAGAAATTGACTTCAAGAAAAAAAGTAGATTATAGCTACTTTTTTTTATTTTAAATAATAAGAAACTTATTATTTATGGTATAATATTTTTGAGTCTAAGATAACGGAGTGAACAACATGAATGGCAATTTTATTAAACTGTTAGAGCAACTAGAATTAGAGCAAAAGAAAGACACGTATCAAGGAACATTGAAAGATATTATCGTAAACAAAGCCGACCATAGTTGGTTTTTTGATATTGAATTACAAAGACCTTTAGACATTGAAGATTTTAAAGAACTAAAGGAAAAAATCGAAGGTCTATCATCAAAAGTTAGAGGAGTAAATAATGTCACATTTAACATTGTTTACAAAGAGAATGATTTTAGTTTATTACCAGACTATTATGATGTAGTACTTAAAAAACTTAGTGAGAAAAAACCAAGATTTAGTTCTATCTTGGATTTTGATATCGATGTGATTAATAATCGTATTGAAGTACTTTGTCCAAAAGATGGAACATTTGTTAGTGATTTGTTATACGAAGTAAAAGCAGAATTACTAAAAATTGGATTTGATGTAAGGCTTGCAACTAGAATTAGTAAAGAAAAGCCATTAATCAAAGACCGTATTGATAAACAAGACAAAGCATTTATGAATGAAGTAAGACAAAAAGTAGAAACTGCTCCAATGGAGAAAGTCTTTATAAACTATAACAATAACGTTGTACGAGGTGTAAAGAATAAGATAAGCGATGTACCTAAAACGGAAAGTGAATTAATTGAATACAAAAGCATGAATGATAATGCGTTCTTTAGTATTGAAGGAGAAATCACAAAATTAGAGGATCGAAAGATTAATGCAACAACTGAACTTTACACGTATATCGTTAGTGATGAAGAAGATAGTATCTATGTAAAGAAATTTGTGAAAGATCCGGTAGAACGCAAATTTCACAAGGCAGCAAAAATTGGCATGTTGATTAAACTAAAAGGTGTAGCGCAGTACGATCAGTTTGCAGATGAAGTAACGCTAACTGCGAATGTTATTGAGCGAACTGATAAAGTTATTCCGAAAGATATGAGAAAAGATTTAGCAAAACAAAAGCGTGTAGAATTACACGTTCATTCAAAGATGAGTACTCTAGATGGCATCAACAGTGTAAGTGAATATGTTGAAACAGCAAAGCGCTGGGGACATACTGCTATTGCAATTACTGATCATGGGAATGTGCAGTCTTTCCCTGAGTTTTATAAAGCCACAAAGAATGAAAATATAAAACCGATCTACGGAGCTGAATTCACCTTTATTGATGAAAAAGATATCGCAGTTTGTCAGAATCCTGTTGATATTGCTTTAGATGAAGCAGTATATACGGTGTTTGATATTGAAACAACAGGATTAAGTGTTAACTTTGACAAAATCATTGAAATCGCAGCGATTAAAGTTAAAAACGGGCAAATCATTGATGAGTATACCACGTACGTAAATCCAGAAAGACCAATCTCAACACTTACAACAAATATTACAAGTATCAAAAATAGTGATGTTGCGATGGCACCTAAAATTGAAGAAGTGATTCATGATTTTAAAGACTTCTTTAAAGGAACTATTATGGTTGCGCACAATGCACACTTTGATATGGGATTCATCATCAATGAGATGAAGAAAAACCAGATTTACGATGGTGATATGACAGTCATTGATACATTACAATTTGCACGACACTGTTATGCGCATGTGTTAAAACGATTTAACTTAAAAGCAGTTGCTAAATATTTTAAAGTGCAATTAATTCAACACCATAGAGCGATTTATGATACCAGAGCTACTAGTGATATATTCATCTCGATGATACGTGATATACGTAAACAAGGGATTGTGAATATCAATGAGCTTAATCGACTTAGTGAAAAGGGCATGGGCTACAAACATGCGATTAGTAAGCATGTTAACTTGCTCGTAAAGAATGAAACAGGATTAAAGAATCTTTATAAAATCACAAGTATTGCCAATACGAAAAATTTCTTTAGAGGTGCACGATTACTACGAAGTGTTTTAGATAAGCACCGTGAAGGATTGCTTGTAGGTAGTGGTTGTATGAATAGCGCATTTTTTGAAGTTGTACTAAATAAATCGTATGAAGAAGCAAAAGAAAGAGCATCATATTTTGATTATTTAGAAATCCAACCGCTTGAGGATTTTGATCATTTAAGTGAAGAGATGGATGATTACAAAACAGCTATAACAGAGACAATTCACAATATTATAAAAATTGGGAAAGAACTAAACATTCCTGTCATTGCTACTGGGGATGTACATCATATATTGAAACAAGATAAAATTTATCGAGATATCTACGTCCAAACACCTGTTGTTGGTGGAGGTAGACATCCACTAGCTAGATATAGTGATATACCATCACAGTATTTTAGAACAACCGAAGAGATGCTGTCAGAGTTTGAGTTTTTAGGAGAAGAACTTTCACATGAAGTAGTCGTTTCTAATCCAAATACTATCGCAGATATGATAGAAGAAGTTTCGGCTTTTAAACCTACCTTATATGCTCCTACAGATGACTTTTTGGCACTTGAGGGAATCCCTTCTATCCAAAATAAACTAATCAAAATGGTAGCAGACAGAAGCAAAGAAATCTATGGTACTACAGTACCGCAAATCGTACAAGACAGAATCAATAAAGAAGTTAAAAGTATCACCGAAAACCACTTTAGTACTGTTTATTATATTTCACATCTATTAGTTAAAAAATCACTCGACGAAGGATACTTAGTAGGTAGTCGTGGTTCTGTAGGTTCATCACTTGTTGCGACACTCATGGATATTACAGAAGTAAATCCAATGTCACCTCATTATGTCTGTCCTCGTTGTAATTTTAGTAGTTTTAAAATGACAGAACAAGAGAAAATCAAGTACGGTATAAAAGACGAAGAAATCAAGCTTCAATCACTCTTAGATAAAGTAGAATCAGGGTTTGATTTACCAACAGAAAACTGTCCTGTATGTGCTGCGGAAATGAATAAAGATGGGCATGCAATCCCATTTGAGACGTTCTTAGGATTCAAAGGAGATAAAGTACCAGATATTGACTTGAACTTTAGTGGGGACTATCAACCTGTTGTTCATGAGTATATTCGAACGATTTTTGGTAAAGAAAGAACCTTTAGAGCAGGTACGATTAGTACGGTAGCTGAGAAGACGGCATTTGGGTATGTACGAGGATTCTTAGAAAAGAAAAATCAAACAATGCGAAAAGCTGAGATTGAGCGAAGAGCTAGTATGATTACTGGTGTAAAACGTTCAACTGGGCAGCACCCAGGTGGAATAGTAGTAGTACCAAACTACAAGGAAATATACGATGTTACACCAGTGCAATTCCCAGCGGATGATATTGAATCTAATTGGCGAACAACGCATTTTGATTATCATAGTTTTGAAGATAATTTGTTTAAACTTGATGTATTAGGACACGATGATCCTACCATGATCCGTTACTTAATGGATTATGTGAAAGAAAATCCAATTGATTTTCCATTTGCTGAAGCAACTGAAATTCCACTTGATGATCCGAATGTATATAAGTTATTAAACTCAACGGATATCATCGGTGTAAAACCAGAGGACATATACGGAAGTAAAGTAGCAAGTTTTGGTATTCCTGAAATGGGGACACGATTCGTACGTGAAATGCTTACTGATTCTCGTCCTTCAACATTTGCGGATGTTGTAAAAATATCAGGTCTTTCACACGGTACAGATGTGTGGCTTAACAATGCGAAAAGTTTAGTAACTGGAAGCAATAAAAAATATGGACATATCCCATTCCAACAAGTTATTGGATGTCGTGATGATATAATGGTCTACTTAATTAATGGTGGAATGAAACATGATACAGCCTTTGAAATATCAGAGTTTATCCGTAGGGGGAAAGCCGCTAAAAATCCTGAATCATGGGAAGGATTTAAAATGATTATGAGGCAGCACAATATTCCTGAATGGTATATATGGTCTTGTGGTAAAATTAAATACATGTTCCCAAAAGCGCATGCGACTGCATATGTTATGATGGCAATGAGAATTGCCTGGTTCAAACTCTATAAACCAATCTTGTTCTACAGTGCATACTTTAGTAAACGAGCAAGTGATTTCGACGTTTTTGCCTTTAAAGGTGGCGAATACGGAATACGTAAAAAAATGGAAGAAATTCGTGACAAAGGAAAAGCTGCAACAGATACAGAAAATCGATTGTATGTTGTATTAGAGTTAGCGCTTGAGATGATTTTGCGTGGATTTAAATTTAAACCGATTACCGTTGAGAAATCCGCAGCAAGAAACTTTGTCATTGATGATGATGGAACATCTTTATTAATGCCTTTCATCGTAGTGGATGGACTTGGACTTAAAGTGGCAGAAAGTATTGTAGCCGCAAGAGAAGAAACACCGTTTAAATCAAAAGATGATGTAATGGAACGCACTCAAATATCAAAAACATTATTTACAAAATTTGAGATGCTAGATGCATTTGGTAGTTTACCAGATAATTCACAAATGAATTTGTTTGAGTTTTAAAATTCATAAATTTTTCATAATTTTTAAAAGATTTATTGTATAATATATATCGAGGTGATAAAAATGAGATTTAGAAGAGCAAACCCGGTTTATGGAAGAATGGACTATGCAGGTTATACAGATACACCAGCAACATATGGTGGTGTCGTTAGCAAAACAACTCTGTTATTGGCTATTATTGCAGCAGTAGCTGTATATTTTAGTGGAAATATTCAAATACTTACGACAGTGAACCCATTTGTTGTGTTAATTGGTTCTCCAATTATCGCAATAATTTCAATTATTGTTGTACATAGAAGTCCTGGATTAGCAATGCCATTTAGTATTATTTATGCGATTGCTGAAGGTGTGTTTTTAGGATTCTTATCATTACTATATGCATATTTTTATGGTGGAGCAATTGTTCAAACTGCTTTAGTAGCAACGTTTGGTGTATTATTTGGAATGTTATTCCTATATAGTAGTGGAGTGATTCGCGTAGGACCATATTTTAGAAGATTCTTATATAGTATGTTAATCGGATTAGTAATTAGTTCTTTATTACTATTCATCGTTGCGCTTACTGCAGGTATAACTGGTGGTTTCTATACCTTATATATTGGAATTGTATTTATAAGTGTAATCATCGCATCGCTGTTCTTACTGGTAGATTTTGATAACATTACAAAATTTGTTGATGCTGGTGCTGATAAACAATATGAGTGGAGCTTATCATTAGGATTAGTAGTTACAATTGTATGGTTATATGTAGAGCTTCTTAGACTACTTGCAATCTTAGCAAACAGACGATAAAAAGACCTTAAAAAGGTCTTTTTTTATGATATAATTAGATATGTAAGCATACATAAGAAGGGAATATGGGTATATGAATACTAAGAAGTTAACACTTGAGATTGTTCAAGACTTTGTAAAAGAAGAAATCTCAAAAAGTAATCGACCGAACTACAGTTTTCGTAGTCGATATCGACATACACTGAGAGTGTTACGCTGGGTTCGTGAGCTACACACGTTAGTAGGTGGTGATTTAGAAGTGCTTGAATATGCTGCCTTATTACATGATTGTTCATGGAATGGAAACGAGAACCATGCGATAACATCGCATGAAGTAGCCAAGAAGTTTTTATCTGAGTTCGATCTTCCTACGGAAAAACGAGAGAAGATACTAGAAGCAGTACTGTATCATAATCGTGATTTTACAGAAGGGTTACATCATGAATCGTACATCGTGATGGATGCAGATGAGTTAGATGAATTAGGTGCGATTACAATTATATGGGATGCGTTATCAGAGGGACAACTAGAAAATAGCTCGTATGATACGGTATATGAACGTATTATTAAATACAACGAAGAACATCATCAACGAATTGAAAGAATGCACTTTGATGAAACAAGAATCATCTATCAAAGTAGGCTTGATGTGATCGATAATTTTATTAAAGAACTAGAATATGAACTTGGTATTAAGAAGGCTTAAAAAGCCTTTTTTTACTTGCATTTATAAAAATGAGTGTTATAATACTTATTGTATAATTAAAACGTTGATAAGGAACTAGTATTTAGTGAGATTAGTACTAAAGAGAGAGATAAGAATTGGTGAAATTATCTTATTACTATAGCTAAAGAATTCATCCTTGGAGTGATGTTAATCGCATCCGTTATCCTGCGTTAAAGGAATGAGAGCTAGGAAACTAGAACAAAGGTGGTACCGCGGAATATAATTCGTCCTTATTTTTAAGGGCGATTTTTTTATTATAAAGGAGTGAATAGAATGAATGTACATGAAACACTTGATAAGATTAAACAAGAAGCGAAAGAGCATATTAAATTCGTAAAAAACATTACTGAGTTAAATGATGCGAAAGCAAAATACCTTGGGAAAAAGGGATCTTTTAGTGATGTGATGAAACTCATGAAGGATCTTCCAAAAGAAGAGAAGCCTATGTTTGGTAAAATCACAAATGAGGCAAAGCAAGTGATACAAGGATATATCGATGAGCAAAAACAGTTAATCGAAGAGGCTATTATTAATGAGAAACTAAAGAAAGAAACTGTTGATGTAACAATGCCTGGTAAATCATTTGAGGTTGGAACACTCCATCTGTTATCGCAGATTACAGAAGAAGTGGAAGACTTGTTCATTGGTATGGGATATGAAGTAATGGAAGGACCTGAAATTGAAATTGACGAATACAACTTTGAGAAGTTGAACTTACCGAAAGATCATCCTGCTAGAGATATGCAAGATTCTTTCTATATCACAGAAGATACGCTTCTTCGAACACATACAAGCCCAGTTCAAGTTCGCACAATGCTAAATAGAGAAGACAAAAGTCCAATCAAAATCATTTGTCCTGGTAAGGTGTACAGAAGAGATGATGATGATGCGACTCATTCACATCAGTTTATGCAAATTGAAGGATTGGTAGTAGATGAAGATATTAGTATGGCGGACTTAAAAGGAACATTACTTGAAACGGCGAAAAAGTTATTTGGAGAAGACAGAAACATTCGTCTTCGACCTAGTTACTTCCCATTTACTGAACCTAGTGTTGAGGTTGATGTTAGTTGCCATAATTGTGGTGGAACAGGATGTAACATTTGTAAAGGTACTGGATGGATTGAGATTTTAGGAGCTGGAATGGTAAATGATAACGTACTGGAAGCATCAGGATACGACAGCACAAAATTTCAAGGATTTGCATTTGGTATTGGAGTAGAACGTATGGCCATGCTAAAGTATGGAATTAATGATATTAGGGCATTTTACACAAACGACTTACGATTTATTAAACAATTCAAAAGATGAATAAGAAACTAATCATTATCCTTAATGGTGGTGGAACAAACGGCGCAGAATTAAAAGGATTATACAAAGAGTTATGCAAAAATGAAGACTATTTTGTATACTATCCTGGATATATGCCGGGAGTCTTTATTGGAGATTATTTTCCAAAATCAACCACAAGTGATTTTATCCGATTTATGGATGAGACGATGGAGATGATTGATGATTTTGAAGAAACATACATAATTGGGTATTCTTTGGGTGCATGTACAACTAGTATATTAGCTGCAAGAAGTGATCGAATTACGAAAGTAATCTTGATTGCACCAATTATCAAAAACCCTAATTACAATAAATTTTTGCGAGGATTAACAAAGAGCTTAGCTCACAGTAAACACTTAACAAGAATTCAAAAAATATTTTATAAGGAATTCATTGTGCGATTCGCAAGAGTACCAAAAATTCATATATTTCATTTAGAAATGTATTTGTACTATACAAAAAGGTACTTAAAAATGATAGATAAACCAACACTAATTATTGAAACACTGAATGATGAAATGGTGAAAAAGAAATCAATTGATTTTCTAGAAAAATCAATATTGAATGAATACGTTGAACGATATCCTGTAGAATCATCACACTTCTTATTTTTTGATAAGGATGTGCGTAATGACGTAGTAACAAAAATCAAAGGATATTTAAAGGAGGAACTAGTATGAAAGTATCATTAAACTGGCTGAAAGATTTAGTTGATGTTGATGTAACTGCAAAAGAGTTATATGAACTATTCAATTTACATAGTGCCGAAGTGGAGGAGTTCTATACGTTAGTAGAAGCTACAAATTTAGTAGTTGGGCATGTATTAGAAAAAGAAAAACACCCTGATGCAGATAAATTATCAGTGTGTTCAGTTGATATTGGAACTGGTGTATCGCAAATCGTTTGTGGAGCGCCAAATGTTGATGTAGGACAAAAGGTAATTGTTTCACTACCTGGAGCTGTTTTACCTGGTGGTATGAAAATAAAAGCTGCGACAGTTCGTGGTGTTGACTCTAATGGGATGATTTGTAGTCTAAGTGAACTTGGCATTGACAAAAAATTCCATGGTGAAGAAGGAATTCATGTCCTCAGTAACTTAGCAACAGTTGGGAATAATCCTGTTGAAGAACTGATGCTTAACGATGAGGTAATTGCACTAGATTTAACTCCAAACAGAGCGGATTTATTAAGTATGTTAGGTGTAGCATACGATGTTGCGGCTATGACTGATAAAGAGCTTCACATAACGGAGTATATTGTTAACGAAGAGGAAGAAAAGAACGACGTGACTGTTCGCATTGATACAGAGCACTGTCACTCATATTTAGCTAGAGTGATTAAAGATATTGAAATTAAAGAATCTCCTAGATGGATGCAGTCAAGATTAATCGCAGCTGGTATGAGACCAATTAATAATGTTGTAGATATTACGAACTATGTAATGCTTGAAACAGGGCAACCACTTCATGCGTTTGATTATGACTTATTAGATTCAAATGTCATTAGTGTTCGCATGGCAAATGAAGGTGAAAAACTAACAACATTAGATGAAAAAGAACGTACTTTAACATCTAATGATATTGTTATCACAAACGATAAACGAAGCGTTGCTCTTGGTGGAGTAATGGGAGGGTATGATACAGAAATCATTCCTACCTCAACGTCGATTTTATTGGAGTCTGCGCAGTTTAGTCCTGTGCACATTCGTAAAACATCAAATCGTCTAGATTTACGTAGTGAAGCATCGACTCGTTTTGAACGAGGGATTGATCCAAATCGCACGTTATTAGCACTTGAAATGGCGACAAAATTATTTTGTGATTATGCCTCTGGTAAAGCATTAAAAGGGATAGCGCAAGTTGATAATGCTAATAAAGAAGAAATAGTGATTAAGGTTTCTTTATCAAAAATTAATCATGTACTTGGTGTAAAATTCAAAGAAGAAACTGTCTCAAACGCACTAGATCGATTGAATTTTGAATATACCTTAAACGATGATGTTTATACAATTCAAGCTCCTACTAGAAGACAAGATATCACAGCATACCAAGACATCGTTGAAGAGGTTGGACGTATCATTGGGTATGATAAACTTCCAGCTACCTTACCAAAAACAGTAAGTTTAGGTAAATTGAGTGATTACCAAATCTTTAAACGTAAAGTAAAACGCATATTAACAGGATTAGGAATGAATGAAGTGGTTACATACGCACTTGTTAAAGAAGAAAATGTGTATGATTTCACGAAAGAAAAAGAGGAACTAGTTACACTTGATAAACCAATGAGTATGGATAAAGCAGTACTTTGTAAAACACCACTCAATGGAATTGTTGATGCGGTTAAATACAATGTTGCTAGAAAAATTAGTGATGTGCATGTATTCGAACTTGGTAAGAAGTATTCAAAAGAAAGTGAAACACATTTACTAAGTGGTGCGATTACTGGAGAATATAGTAATACTATGTGGCAAGGTAGAAAAGAACAAGCAGATTTCTTCTTGTTAAAAGGTTTATTACAAACACTATTCAAAGAACTAAATTTACATCACTTAACGTTTGAAGCGATGAGTGATTACAAACACTTGCACCCAGGACAATCAGCATACATTACTGATCGAACAGGTATTGTAGGATTTATCGGTAAACTTCATCCTGAGTACGCTAGAGAGAATGATTTAAAAGATACTTATCTATTTGAACTAGATGTAGAAAAACTATTTGAACTTAGAAGAGTACCTAAGAAAGTAAAAGAGATTAATAAATTCCCAAAAATCCAACGTGATATAGCTGTAGTACTTTCAAAAGAAGTTATTGCATCTGATGTCATCACATCAATTAAAAAAGCAGGAAAACGTATGCTGACTGATGTTAACATCTTTGACTTATACGTAGGTGAGAATATTGGAAAAGAGAATAAATCTCTAGCTATCAGACTTGAGTTTAGCGATCCAAAGAAAACATTAGAAACAAGTGAAGTAGATGAACGCGTAAAATCCATTCTATCAATTTTAAAAAGAGCACATGGTGCGGAATTACGATAACGATTAACACTCCAAATATTTTGGAGTGTTTTTTTATCTAATATACGATATAATAGTAGTTAGGAAAGTTGTAGTTCTGCTTTTCTTATGCATAAAAAATACAAGGGGGAGTTATTTTGGAAGACTTTAAAGGATTTAACTTAGAACAACCAGAACAACCAGATGAACAACAAGAAGTAAAGTATGAATCATCTTTGGGAGACTATACGTTCCCACAGGAAACACTAATTTTATTTGGGAGAAGCAAAGAGTTTGCACTATATACGTTACTAAATATCTTTGCATTTTTCTTTGCGTTGATACCAACCTTTGCGATAATTACTGCTGATTTAACGTATACACAAAATGGTGTCACTGTTGATCTAGGTTATTTACGATTTATTCTTATACCTGGAGTAATAATTGCTGCATTTATCCCAGTATTGTTAGGTATGATTTGGATAGGAAGTTTAAAGAAAAAAATTCAATGGATTGAAACTGGTGCAAAAGGACTAAGAATCTATGTAACGATTGGATTGGTATTGGCAGTCATTGCTGTGGTATTCCTTGTCATTGGGACATTAATGATGTTGGTTTACAGTTTTATATTTGCGATATTTTTCGGTGTATTTATGGGAGTTTTCATGTATTTTTACATTAAATGGTTAGACCGATTAAAGAACTTTTTTGAAGATTTGGAGTATTCAGTTCGAAGTACTAAAAATGTAGTTGCAAACACAGAAGGTTTAACTGGATTTATGTGGGCATTGATTATTCTCACTGGCATTAGCTTTATTGGTGATTTGATAACTGGAGGACAAGCATCAAATCAGGCAACTGGAATGAGTGAAGTACCTTTAGCTAATGTATTGGATTCTATGTATGTACATACGATACTTACAAATTTCCTTTCAATTGTTATTCTACTATTTTCAATCTATTTAATAGATGCATTTCGAACGAAATGTGTGTATCGAAGAAGACCACAATAATACAAAGGCATGATGATTCATGCCTTTTTTAGTACTCGATGTATGAAAAGAGCTGTTATTTGGTATAATAGAGGTATATTGTATGAGTTATCTATGCCTATTTTGCAGATTAAAAGACAATTTTTGAAGGATATTAACACATTATAATTAGTTTTGATTGAGATTTCAATTATCAAGGAGGTGTTCTTGTGGAAAAAGAATACGAAAAATTACAGTTAGAAAACGAGCTTCTCAATCGCATTATTAAAGCGATGCCTGAGTACTTAACGTATAAGAACAAAGATGGAGTGTTTGAACTGGCTTCGAATATTGCTGATGAGCTTTATAAGAAGAAACTTGATACGATTGTTGGTAGAGGATTTGAAGAAATCTTCACAAGTAAAACTGCGAAGAATTTCAAAGCTCTAGATGATGAAGTGTACAAAAAGAAAGAAACCATCCAACGAATGGTTGATGTTGAAACAAGTGATGGGATTAAGCAAATGGATGCAACGAGAACTCCTGTTTTTGATAGTGATGGAGAGGTACAAGGAATCTTATCATTAAAACGAGATATTAGTAGTGTTGTTAAGTTGAAAGATCAACTTTCAGAGATATCTGATATACAAAATGTAATTATTGAGATAACTAAAAGTTTTGTTGAATCAAGTTTAAGTAATTTTGATGAGATAATGAACGATAGTTTAGCAAAACTAGGAAAAGCTGTTCGTGCTGATCGCGCGTACATATTTACATATAATTTTAAAGAAAATACGATGAATAATACATATGAATGGTGTAATAAAGCTGTTCCTTCAGATATGAATAACCAACAAAATATTACGATTACCGATTATTTAGATAGCTGGGTAGAACGTCATCGTAAAAATAAATCAGTAGTAATTTCAAATGTGCAGCAGTTAGATAAGAAATCAAACCTTTATAAAATTCATCATCCTCGTAAATCAAAATCAGTATTAACGATGCCGATATTTGTTGAGGACGTATGTTATGGATATATCGGACTTGATTCAGTAAAACTGTATGCTAGTTGGGACCATATTCCTAAACAATTACGATTATTACCAGAAGTATATGCAGCGTTCATTGCTCATAAAAATATACTAGTGGAATTAGAAGAGGCGAAACAACAAGCACAAACGGCTAGTAATGTACAATCCGATTTCATCGGTAAAATGACACATGAAATACGTACCCCTATCAATGGTGTATCAAATGCGATGTTTTTACTTGCTGATACTGAATTAAACGATGAGCAAAATGATTATATTAATGTTATGAAATACTCTCTTGAAGTACTAAGTAACATGGTGTCAAATCTTCTGGATTATTCACAGATTGAAGTAAATAAACTGAAACATAAATCAAGTGATGTAAATCTTGAAGATGAAGTTATAAAGTTAATCAAAGTAAATAAATACATGGCAAGCAGTAAAAAATTAGGACTTTACTTGAATTACGATTATCGTCTTCCTCCAATTGTATCTACAGATGTTGAAAAGATACGACAAATACTGAATAACTTAATTATTAATGCAATTAAATATACGAACTATGGACATGTTGAAGTAAATCTATATTTATTAGATTTTAAACCACCATATGTTGATGTAAAGTTTGAAGTGATAGATACTGGTATTGGAATCTCTGAAGAGAACTTAAATTATATCTTTGAAAGTTTTTATCAAGTAGGATATATATTAAATAAAAACCCATTTGGGACAGGTCTTGGACTAACAATTGTTAAGGATTTAGTTAGTTTCTTAAAAGGTGAACTCCACGTTCAATCATCAGAACGAGTTGGATCTAATTTTAGTTTTGTATTAACATTCTATACACCTATTGAAGAATCAAGACAACCACTTGATATGAGCGCTCTTATGATAAACTTATCAGAAGGACAGCACTCTGATGTAGAGGCATTACTTTCGTCACACTTTGTAAATACAGATATTTGTACTGAGCGAAACATAAGAAGTTTCATAAAATCGCATTACGATTTCTATTTTGTCTTCATAAATAATTCAGAAGTATATCATGATAAATTAGATTTGATTACCGAGACATTAAAGAATGCGCACGAAGATATTCGAATCATTTTACTGTATGATACTGTAAAGGATGAAATCATCAATGATTCCTTGGATTTATTCGACTATAGTCTCGAGATGCCAGAGACTAGTGAATGGTTGATTTCACAGGTTACGAAATTACCTAAAGGTGAAGCTAAAACGGCGAAAGCTCAAGCACAGCTTCGAAGTATAAAACCGAAAATACTGTTGGTAGATGATAATAATATCAACCGAAAAGTAATGGGGCAATTATTAGAAAGTATGAATGTCGAAATTACCGAAGCAGCTGATGGGTTTAGTGCAGTTGAAGAAGTGAAAAACAACAAGTTTGACATGATCTTTATGGATATCTTAATGCCTGGTATGGATGGGTATGAAACAACAAGACGGATTCGACAATTAGAAGGAGTTTCTGGTTCATTACCAATCTTGGCAGTTACTGCGAATGACCCTTCTTCTACTGAAGCAAAGGCCATAGAATATGGAATGAATGGTGTGCTTGGGAAACCACTTTATAAAGCAGATTTGGAAAAACTACTTGAGCAATATTTTGGATCGTTTAAAGAACATAAACAAAAGAAGAAATCAAAAGGTAAAATATCTACACCAGACGGTCCAGTTATTTTCGATCAAAATGAGTTCGAATTGTTCTATCAAGAAGGGAATATTAGACGTGAGATCGTAACATCAATTATTTTGGACAAAGAAAAAGATTTAAATGAAATAATGGAAGCTTTTGCCACGCAAAATGGTATTTCAATAAATGAAAAAGTTCACTATATGAAAGGTTCATTTACATACCTTCGTGCCAAGAAATGTTTAATGTTATCTGAAGTAATTATGAACTTCTGTAAGCAACAAATGGTAGAAGAAGCAGTACTATTAGAGGATTCATACATTACAAATTATTTAGAATTAATTGAAGAATTGGAGAGTTACAAGCAGAGCTTGTAACTCTTTTTTTGAATATTAATAAAAACTTAAATATTTTCAAAATGATTGTAATTGGAATGTTGTTTCGCTACAATGAAGTCGCAAAATAATATATAGAAAGAGGTGACAATATGAAGCTACTAAACAAATCACACATAAGATTATCAAGGTATACAATGTTAGCAGTTTTACTATTGTTATCTTTTGTGGTGACATCAAGTAGTCTTGCGTATTGGTCTACTTATGTAGAAGCATCAAACGATACTTACGAACAATCATTTCAAGTTGGGTCTGCTTTAAATAGTAATGTAGATTTAACAAGTAATTATGATGCAAATGGTAACGCTGTTTTAGGAAAGACAATCATGCCTGGTGTTAAAAAATCTAACGATTATCATGATGTTACACTAGTAGTAACATGGGATGAAGAAGCATCCCTTATGTGGGGAACTGTGAATGAAGGTACGTTGAATTATAGTTATGAACTCATCCTATCAAAAGATGGAAGTGAGTTAAGCCAAAAGAACTATGACAAGGTAATTAAATATATCCATATAAATGAAAGCGAATTAAATACATCAAGTATCACTCATGGTGATACAGAGCATATTACCTATCGAGTGGAAATAGACAGACCATCAAATAGAGGTGTTCGTCAGCTCCTAAAAAAAGTAGTGATTGAAGTTGTAATTCATGTAACATTAAATGTTGAGTAGAGTAATTAGATGAAGAAATGCATATAGAAGTAACCTATATATAGGAATATTGAAACTAATTTGATAAAGAAAAGAGAACAAGAATAACTGTTCTCTTTTTTAGATTTTATTATATCTTTAGTTTCTTGCGTAATTAAGCCATTTTTGATATAATTAGAGTGAGATTAGAGTGGGGGTATTACAATGGAAGGAATTTTAATAGTTGAAGATAATAAAATTGCGAACATTACAATATCTAGATTACTTGAAGGCAGTGGCTATCAAGTCTTTAGTGTTTATAATGCAGAAGATGCACTTACTGAAGTAAGCAAACGAAAATATGACTTAATAATTTTGGATATCCATTTACCAAAAATGAGTGGTTATACATTTTTGCAAATCCTTCGTAAAAAATCAGATGTACCTGTAATCATTAATACTGCAAACTCTACGGTTAAAGCTCGCGTTAAACTCATTAATGTTGGTGCTAGTGATTTTATTGAGAAATCATATACTAAAGAGGAAATATTAGAGAGTATTCGTATTATCTTAGATGATCGTAAGAAAAAACACAAATCAAAAAGCACCTTTATATATAAGGAAGTGGAGATTGATTTTTCGTCTCGAAGTGTAAAACGTGATGGGGTACTTATTGAACTAACAAGTAAAGAGTTTGATATTATAAAAGTGTTGTTTGATAATCCAGAGCGTGCCTTCTCTAGAAAACAATTATATCTAATCGTTTGGGGTGAGGAATATTCCGAGCAAGTTGATAACACAATTAATGTTCATGTCAAGAGGTTACGTAATAAAATTGAGGAGAATCCTAAGAAACCTGAGATTATAGAAACGGTTTATGCGTTTGGGTATCGATTAGGAAAAGAGATTGTAAAAGCGTTAAAAAATTAATAAAAATGTAAGAATCAACTCTTGAGTTGGTTCTTTTTTTAATGTCTACATTTCAGCTTAATTAAGCCATTATGGGAGTATGAGAAAAATACTATATTAAATAAAAATTAACTGCCAATGTCAAAATTTGAATTACGTTTTTTAATGCTTTATTATGGAATTACCGAGGTGGAAAAACTTGGGAATAAAAAATTAAAAGATAAAATTAAAGGAGAATCATGATGAAATTTAGAAGTAAGAAAATTGTTGCATTATTAGTTATGTTATCATTCGTATTAAGTTCAGGTACATTCGCATATTGGGCAAATTATGTTGAGGGAACAAGCGCAGAATCAACTGGAACATTAGAAGTTGGATCAGCAGATAAAACTGAAACAAGATTTGACTTATCAAATAGTTTAAACTCTGGTGGATTACTAGTACCAGTTGGACAAGCTGTAAATAGTAATGAAGGTGCTGTAGAAAAAATTGATTTATCATTCGACCTTGAATGGGTAGAAGATGAAGATACTACACAAGTTCTAGGTACTGGCTCAGTTGGAGAAATTGACATTGAACATACAGTAGTTATTACAGTTGACGGTGTAGAATTAGATGCTGAAACAAACCAAAACATTTATGATTTAATCAATGTTGCGTATAACGCAAACAATGCATCAGAATTAACTTTAGATGCTGCAGCTGAAACATTCGCATTCCAAATTACTATGGATGAACCTGCAGATCAAGCAGAGTATAACTTAATTGTTAATGCAGACATTTCGATTACTTTCTCATATGTAATTAATACAGATTCAATCACAACAACAGACGTACAATAAACTAAATATAAAATTAAAAATAAAAAGAAGCACTTCAAAAAGGAGATGTAAGATATGAAAAATATTATTGAGAATATCAAATTAGTAGTGTCGATGACAATTATTGGAGCTATACTTCTATATATTGGAACAATGGTATTTATGCCAAACCTAACAATAAAAATATTCCGTTTTCAACCATTTGTAGTTGTAACTGAATCGATGGAACCTGTAATTAATGTAAATGACATGATTATCGCGACTCCATTTGATATAGAAGAAGCAAAAGTTGGAGATATTATCACATTTGAAGCAGATATCGATTTTAATGGTACAAAAGAAGTCGTTACTCACTACATCTACTCAATTGATAGAACTGGAGAAACACCAATTATTCGTACAAATAGACATTTTGAGGAAGGCGAAGAAATCGTTCCTGATACATGGTTATTAACATCAAATGATATAATCGGAACACACAGTACTACGATAAAGTATGCTGGACTTCTTGTTGGATTCTTAAAAAGTACTCTAGGAATAGCAGTAATTGTTTTCAATATCGTTATCATCTCTGCAATAGCATATATAAATAAACTACATGAAAAACAAAAACAACAAGATCAACAACCTTCAGAAAAGACTGACGATAGCATTAAAGCTGTTATGTCATTGATCGAATAAAGAGACACTACCCCCATACAATGTCATTAAGTTAAGAAATTAAAGAGAGATCTTCTCACACTAGATGTGA
>CAZZAP010000020.1:0-34877 GCA_964652375.1 uncultured Candidatus Izemoplasmatales bacterium | reverse complement strand
GCATATTTGCCTGTCTATTTTGATATTCTAATTATACTACCATCTGGATTAGGATGATCTTTCAAATACGCAATAATCGGATCATAGTGAGCATCTTTACCAGGTTTACAATCACCTAGTTTTTCAACTTCACCTTCCACAATTGCTTCGCCAAATCCAGCGCATCCTGGAAAACCGCACGCTCCGCAGTTATATCCTGGTAGCATCTCAATTACTTTTTCGATTCTTTCATCAATTTCCACTCTAAACACATCGTTCGCATACGCAAGTCCTAATCCAAGAAAAAGACCCATAACTGCTAATGTAATTATTGCTGCCATACTATCTATCCTTTCAGACTACATGCGAAGTTTTTACAACTTCCACATTTTGCTTTGTCTACTAGATCTTTACACTCTTCTGGAACAGGGGTACGTTTATTAAGTATATATGTTGTAATGTAAATCAATACTAATCCACCAACAACTAAGATAGGCACCAACATTAGATAATACCTGCCAATCCTAAGAATGCTAAACTCATAATACCTGCAACCACAAGACTAATTGGTACGCCTTTCCAAGCTGGAGGAATCTCTGAAGCTTCTAATTTTTCACGAATTGAGCTAAAGGCGAAAATGATTAATCCAAATCCAAGTGATGTTCCAAATGCAGTAAATACTGCAAGCAATAATCCACTTCCAAATGCTACTTCTGGACCCCAAATATTTGAGATATTACCTTCACTTACACCTAAAATTGCACAGTTAGTTGTAATTAAAGGTAAATAGATTCCTAGTGATTTATAAAGTGGTTTACTAAATTTCTTTAACACCATTTCAACAAACTGAACCAGTGATGCGATTACTAAAATAAAGGCAATTGTTGAAATATATTGAATGTCATATCTATATAATACTAAATCGTAAATTGTATACGTTACAGCCGAAGCTACTACCATAACAAACATTACTGCAGCGCTCATACCGATTGCACTGCTTGTTTTTTTAGATACTCCAAGAAACGGACATATACCTAAAAATTGCATCAAGATAACGTTATTTATTAACATCGCGCTAATAATCGCGGTTACAAACACTGTCCAACTCATGCACTAGCACCTGCTTTCTTTGCTGCAGCGGCTGCTGCTTTTTTTGCCAACGCTGCTTTTTTCTTTTCTTCTATGATACGTTTCTTTTCTGCGATTTCTTTTTGTGTTTTTACATGTTTTTTGTATTGCATAATCGCTAGAATCACACCAAGTGCAATAAATGCACCAGGAGGAAGTGAAAACATTCCAAGTGTGTAATCACTAATGAAGAAATCTTTAACCGGAATTAACCAGTCTAAGTTAAATATCTCAATTGGTGCATCAACACCAAACTTCAAGTATTCACCATACACAATTGCACCAGTAGCAAAGAATTCTCTAAATAAGCCGATTAACACTAATCCAAATGTAAACCCCAGACCCATTCCAAGTCCATCAATCATACTATCTACAACATTGTTTTTCGATGCAAATGCTTCAGCTCTACCTAATATCAAGCAGTTTACAACAATCAGTGGAATAAATACACCAAGTGCATCATAAAGTTCTACTGCGTAAGCTTCACTTAACATTTTTACAACTGTTACAAATGTAGCGATAACAACAATGTATGAAGGTGTTCGTAATTCATCAGGAATAAATCCTTTGATTAAACTAACAACGATGTTACTCATCGTCAATACAAAGATAACCAATAGTCCCATTCCTAAACTTGTTTCAAATGTACCTGTCACTGCTAAAGCAGGACACATACCAAGTAAGAATACAAAGATTGGGTTTTCTTTAATAAATCCCTTAAAGAAATTTTCTTTTTTGTTCATTATTATTCACCCCAACTTTCTTGGAATATCGTAACTGCATCATGTATCATATCCGTTACAGATGTATATGAATATGTTGCACCCGTTTTTTCATCAATTGTATAATCATGAATCGATTGATTCATAAAGTTATCCAAGTAACTTGGATCACCTTTTCGTTCTTTTTCTAAGTTCTTGACGAATGTTGGTGTATTTGTAGTACTCGAGATAACCACTTGCGTAATTGTTTCCCCTTCTACCTCAACACCAATCAATACAGTTATATCACCGTACGTATTTTTTGTTTCACCTTTATAAATCACACCAACTAATGCATCGTTTTCATCGTAGATTACGATCTCTTCTACAATTAAACCTTCTTCTACTGTTGTTTTTGTAAAGGTAATTACATCCTCTTCATCAAGATTAAAAATCTCTTTGTAGTATCCTTCTTCTCGTGCGATTTTGTTATCACGAATGGTTTCCCATGTAAGTTCATGTACACCCCAAATGAGTACTCCTGCGACTGCACCAATCACTACTAGTACGAGTGCTGTTTTTAGTTTATCCAACATAACTAACACCTACAATCGTAACAAGGATTGTCACAAGGATGATACCACTAAAGATGAGTCCTTGTTTTTTTGTAAAACTTGAATTACTCCATTTATAGTAATCAAAACTACTCACAAACATATTCATAATAAGAATCGCAAATACAACACCCTCTGGATATGCCCCAAAAAGGCGAATAAAGAATGTTAACACCCCAAGAGCAAATGCAAAGTACACTCGCCCAGGTTTAGTAATTGGTGAGGTAATTGGATCGGTAGCCATAAACACAGCACCAAATAATAACCCCCCACTAAAGACATGGAATATTGGATACCAGATTCCTAAATCTTTATAGATCGCTACTGCACTTGCTAGTACAAATACAGTTCCAATATAAACGAGTGGAATACGAACTTCAAAACTTGTTCGTAGCGCTAGATAAATACCACCAACAATAATCAATAAAGCACTTACTTCACCGATGCTGCCAGGTATACCTATTCCAGTGAACAAATCAAATAAACTAAAATTCGTTAAAACACCACTATCAAATACATTTTTACTTATTTCACTTAGTGCTGTTGCACCTGCAAAACCATCAATATCATACCCAACAACTGTACCAAAGTTGATAACTAGTAATACTCTTGCAAGACCGGCTGGGTTAAAGATGTTTTGACCTAAACCACCAAAGATTAACTTCCCAAATATAAGTCCAAGTGCACCACTTATGATGATGGTGGCAATTGGTGTTTGATTCGGTAGTATTAGTCCATAAATTAGCCCTGATGTAAAGGCGCTAAAGTTATATAATGTAAAACTTTTGTTTTTAAGTTTAAATTTCTCACCGTTAATGATATCGGCGATTTGATAATACAGATATTCTGTTACTACCATTGATAAAATACTAAATAATAATATGTATGCTGCGTCCATTCCAAATCGATAAATCGCAAATCCAGTTACTGGTAATAATGCGATAAATACATCTCTCATCATTCTTGTAACATTTGCATGAGGTCTTCTTAAATATGGTGCAGTTTTACGAATAATTTTTGGTGTTATTGCATGCATATCTATCACCCTATTTCTTTCTTGGCTTTACGGATGTAATCAGTTACATGGATTTTACTAGTACATACATAGGCACACAATCCACACTCAATACATTTATAAGCTTCAAGACCTTTCATTTGTTCTTTATCATTACGTTTTACAGCGTTCATAATTTGAACTGGTTCAATGTAAACAGGGCAACTATATACACAGCTACCACAACGAACACATGGTTCTTCTTTATAATCGATGTTATTCAATAAAATAACGGATGTTGTTGTTTTTGAAACAATTACATCATCAGTTACCGTACTTGTACCCATCATAGGACCACCCATAACAACGAGTACTTCTTTAACATCTTCTTTATATCCATCGCATTGCTCAATTAATTCTCGAACACTTGTCCCAACTCTAACGCGTATGTTTTGTGGGAATTTTACAGCATCCCCTGTAAGGGTAAAGTGTCGTTTTGTAACTGGTAGATTATGCTTAATTGCATCAAACACACCAACGCATGTCGACACATTGAAACTAATCACACCATACTTCATAGGTAAAACCCCATGAGGTACATTGATCCCTAAAGCACTTCTAAACATCTCGATTTCCCATCCTTGTGGATAGTGGTTTCCTAGTTTTACCACTTCAACATTTAATTCAGGAAAACGCACTCTCAATACTTGGTTTAATACTTCTGCTAGTGGACCATTTTTTTTCTTGATTGCGATGATACCTTTTCTGGCATTTAATGCTTGCATCACATATTTTAGTCCCGTTAACACACGAGATGGATGCTCTAAAATAAGTCTGTAATCACTACTTAAATATGGTTCACATTCAACTGCGTTTACAAATACAGTATCAATTGGATCTTGTGTTGCTAATTTGATGTATGTTGGGAACCCGCTTCCCCCAAGACCAACAAGTGACTTCTCTTGTAAAATCTTAACCATATCATCTTGTGTTAGCTCTTTAATTACACTGTCAGGTCTATCGAAAACCGATTCATGATAGGTATCTTTAAAATCATTTCTGATTTCGATACAATCTACTTTACGACCCGTACGATGTAACTTTTTACCAATTTTTCCAATAACACCACTTACAGTTGAGTGGATTGGTTGCTCAAAGAAACCACCATGTCTAACCCCAATTACTTCACCGAGTTTGACATAATCGCCTTCTTTGACGGTAAGATCATACGTTTTACATCGACCATTTTGAAGATGGATATATACATAATCCGGACTCAGATACCTAAGCGTAGGTAAGGTCTTTGTTAACAACTTATAATCTCGAACCTTTCTTGATTTCTTAATCATTATTTCACGTCCTCTATACTATACTTTGTCAATGATATTAAGCACTTCTTCTTTAATTCGTTTATTCTTCCCTTTTGATGTTTCTAAATCATTACTTAGTACTCCAATATATATTTTCAGTTTTGGTTCTGTCCCACTTGGTCGTAACACCAACCATGAACCATCTTCTAATATATATTTCAACACTTTACTTTTCGGTAGATGAATCTCTTCTTCACCTTTTAGAGTGTAGCGTTTTGATGTATGATAATTCTCAACAACAACTACTTTTTGATCAATGAATGAAGTAGGAGCATATTCTGTGAAATACGCCATAATCTCATTAATCTTTCGTTCTCCTGCTGCACCTTCAAGTACAATGTTTTCTAACGCTTCAATGTAAAACCCATGTTCACTATAAAGGACATTCAAGTAATCTACTAATGTCTTCCCGCTTTGTTTTCCAACATTCGCTACTTCACTAGCAAGTAGCAATGCTTGAATTGAATCTTTATCGCGTACAAAGTCTTTCACAACATACCCATAACTCTCTTCATATCCAAACACAAACTCGTAGTCTGTATCTTCAATTTCTTTTGCTTTTTCTCCAATAAACTTAAATCCAGTTAATGTACTCTCTACTTTCATTCCATAGCTTCTTGCGATAGCTGCCCCAAAGTCACTAGTTACAACCGTGTTGTATACCATTCCTTTTTCAGGTAGTGTCCCATCTTCTTTTCTCATGCGACACACATAATCTACAAGAATAGCACCAGTTTGATTACCAGTAAGTAGTACATATTCACCATCATGTAATACCGCAACCCCTAATCGATCGGCATCAGGGTCTGTCGCAATTAAAATATCTGCTTGGTGTTTTTTTCCATACTCAATCGCATATTCAAATGCCACTTTGCTTTCAGGATTTGGTGAAGCTACTGTTCCAAAATG
Source organism: uncultured Candidatus Izemoplasmatales bacterium (assembly GCA_964652375.1). Classification (GTDB taxonomy): domain Bacteria; phylum Bacillota_I; class Bacilli_A; order Izemoplasmatales; family Izemoplasmataceae; genus CAZZAP01. The sequence goes on along the minus strand of CAZZAP010000020.1, from coordinate 29,182 downwards.
AGGATCTGGTACCATTTGCTCATCAACAGTAATAACATCATACCCATTTCGTTTTAATGCTTCATACCCTATTTTTGCAGCAGTACCATGAAGTGGTGTGAATACAATTTTTACTTTCTTTGGTACATTACCACGTAATTGAATTGAATCAACTGCACTTAAATATTTCTCATCCATTGTTTCACCGATGATTTCAATCATTCCCGCTGTTACTGCATCGTTGTAATCCATTGATTCAATACTAAATAAATCATCTACAGATTCCACTAGTTCGATTACCTGATCCGCATATCTAGGCACTAACTGGCATCCATCTTCATCATAAATTTTATATCCGTTATACTTTGGAGGATTGTGTGAAGCAGTTACAACAATTCCACCAATCGCATGTAATTCACGCACTGCGTAACTTAACTCTGGAGTTGGTCGTAAACTTTCAAACAAATACGACTTTATCCCTAAACTCGCAAGTACACAAGCACTCTCTTTTGCGAATTCAACACTTTTGAAGCGGTTATCAAATGCGATAACTACTCCTCTTGATAAATCGCTATACTTTTGTTTTAAATATGTCCCAAAACCGTAATTAGCTCTTCTAATTGTATATATATTCATACGATTAATTCCAGCACCTAAGATACCTCTCATACCACCAGTACCAAATGCTAAATCTCTGTAAAATGCGTCTTCCTTTTCCGTTTCATTCATTGTTATTAACTCATCGTGAAGCTCTTTACTAAGACCTTCTTGATGTAGCCATTCTTTGTATTTTTGTTCGTACATAAACTATCACCTCAATATAATAAAAAAACCAAATGATATTATATACTAAATTGGCCATAATATCAATGTAAAAAGCTGTTTTATATAATATTATTATATATTTATAATTACTATACTAATTAAGAACAAAAAAAAAGAGGTTTTCACCTCTTTATTTTTTCTCTAAGAATTTTTCTCCTGGATTCCATCCACAAGGTACTAATTCACCAGCAACCTCTGCTTGGAATACTTCTAATGTACGTAACACTTCATCAACATTACGTCCACCTTCACCATGATTTACATGGGCAGCTTTTAGTGTTCCATCAGGAGCGATAATAAATGTCCCTCTCCATGCTACACCTTTTTCATCATCTAGTACACCATATGCTTCAGATACAACATGTGTATTGTCTGACGCATGAATGTGGTCTAATCTACCTAAGTCTTTTCTGTCTTGCCATGCTAAATGACTAAACACTGAGTCCGTACTTGTTGCGATTAATACTGCGTTTTTCTCTTCAAATTTCGCATTCAATGCATTAAAACGTTGAATCTCAGTTGGACATACAAATGTGAAATCAAGTGGGTAGAAATATAATACAACCCATTTTCCTGCTTCTAATAATTCGTCTAAGTTTACTTTACCAAATCGATCTACAAATTCACCTTCAGGTAATACTGCATCCATTTCAAATCTTGGTGCTTGTTTTCCTACTCTTGCACCTGTTACATAAAAATCATTTTCATAAGCCATAGTTATTTATTCCTCCTTAAATTTCTTACTTCTCCATTATATTTCATAAATGTAATAATTCCAAATAATATGATTATAAATTTAAAAATAAAAAGGAGTATCGCTACTCCTCTCGTTTAGTTTTAATTCCATAGATGATAAATAAAATCCCCGCAACAAATATAGGCCCAGTAATCGTGAGTGTCATTAAATGCTCTGGCATATCTTCAAATACATTGAATAAAATTGTTAAAAAGATACTTAGTGGTATAAACCCAATCCCTAACACAATTTCATTATTCCAAAAGAAACTTACCAGTAAGATTAGTACTAACCCAGGTGAAATTGAAATGAAGAACCCACCTAATTTTTCCCAAAATGTTCCTTCGATCTCAAACACATCAAATGCCATCACTATGAAAAATGCACCTACAACAATCATTAAAATCTTAAATATTTTAATTATTAGTTTCATAACATACCGCCTTTAATTCATGACTACGTGCATAAGATTATCTGACAACTATATTATATACTCTTTTACTACTTAAAAGTAGTAATTTCAATTGTCTCCATTTTCTGAGATCATTACATTGCTCTAATCTTTAATGAGCAAATGCAATTGACCAGTTTTTAATATGTAATTTATAGTAAACGATATTTATCTGCGTTTTTGCTTTATTTGTTTTCTAAATTTTGCGATTTCTTTTGCCCTTGCGACTCGATTCGTTCGCTTCACTTTATTAAAGGCATATAGTCTTTCAGGATTTAACTCACCATGCTCAATTGCATGAATAACGTTACAATTTGGCTCATGGTTATGCGAGCAATCTCTAAATGAGCAATCTTCAGCAAGTAACGCAATATCGCTAAACTTATCGTCAATTCCATCTACTTGATAAGAATTGATAATTCGAATACCAGGTGTATCAATAATATATGTGTCTGAATCTATCATAATAAGCTCTCTATAGGTTGTAGTATGTCTACCTTGCGCATCACTTAAACGTATTTCAGTTGTTTGTAAAAGTTCTTCGTTTAAAAGAGTATTTATAATTGTTGACTTCCCAACTCCACTTGAACCTACAAGCACAGATGTTTTAGATTTTATTACTTGTAAAAAGGATTGTACCATTTCATTATTAAAAACTGATATCGGTACAATTTTCATATCTGTAATTGAACGGATTTTTGTTACGTAGGGTACCATATCATCTACTAAGTCACGCTTCGTTAACAATATAACCGGCGTTGCATCAACGCTATAGGTCAGATTGATTAAATTTTGTAGTTTACGAATATTAAAGTCCTCATTCAAACTCATGCAGATAAAAACGATATCAACATTCGCTGCAATATACTGCGCTTTAACAACATTACCAGTCGCCATTCTACTCATCTTGTTTTTACGTTCAATAATTCGTTCAATAATTGCCTCGTTATCATTTGTCTGCCTCATTAGTACATGATCTCCAACTATTGGGTAATCTTCTTCACTAATGGCATTGTAATGAAATCTACCACTGATTGATGCTTGGTAGATACCGTTACTTGTAAATACTTTGTAGTTGCTTCGGTTAATCGAAGCAACGCGTCCTTTTATTGTGTCCATTGTCTTCTCCTCTCCTAGTATAAATACATATTAGACCAGGAAAACAGCAAACAAAAAAGTCTTCACACAAGAAGACTTTTATATACATGATATATAAAAATAATTGGTTATCTTCTATTGTGTGATGCTATTTTCCTAGTCATGAATACATGTGCGTTTTTTCTCATAAGACATCACATCCTTTCTATTAAATCTATGTATATTGTACTCTCTTATAGCTGTTTCGTCAACTCTTTATTCCCAATCAGTATGTAGATGAGCCCATAAAGTAGTATCCCTAGTCCCATCACTATAAATAAGAAGCTTAGTGAAAACTCAGTAGCAATAAAACCAAGAATAGGGGCAAACACACCAACAAGTAGGGTTGTTAATTGAGATTCTATCGATAAAACACCAGCACGTTTATCATGCTCTATTTCATCACCTAGTAACTCAATCATAAGTGGTTTACGAATATTAAACAATGGGTAGATTATCACAAATACGCCAACAACAAAATAGATGTTCTCTATGTGTACTCCTAAAATAAACATGAGTAATCCAGTTGGCAACCATACATAAGTTGTAATCATTTTTTTTGATAACAGTGATTTAACACGATATGCATTACGCGAGGCAATTGCCGCAAGCAATGTCATCACTGCGTAAAATAATCCCAAATGTACACCAAGATTCTCTTCTGTATCTAGTCCTTCAATGGATATAATAATAATTCCAAGTGACACCATAATTATTTGGATATACCCTTTAATAGATTTAAACCATGCTTCATATATACTTGATGAAAACAATAGTCCTTTTAACTCTTTTTCTTTAAATGCATAGTAGATGGTACCAAGCATCATCTTCATAAATGTGGAAAACTGAAATCTCGTATCACGTTTTTCATTCATATAACTTGGATAACTTGCGATTAAGATGATATCTAATAGATAGGGAATAATCGCTAGTAAAAATAAATATCGTAACTCTGGTGTAACTATAATAAACAATACACCAAGTAGTCCTGAAATGGTTGATCCTATTAAACTATACGATCTTGTTTTACCATATATCTCACCTTTACTAGAAGTGATTTTTTCTTTATCTAGAAAGTCCATAATCATTGCTTTATGTGTTCCAGTTCGCAGGGCTTCACCAAGACCAAATGCAGTCATTGCTAGTACAAATATGAGATAATCTCCACCGATAAAAAACAAGATAAATGAAACGATATAAAAGACAAAACACATTATTAGTTCCGTCTTTTTACCAAACCGATCTGCGAATACTCCGGATGGAATTTCAAAGATATATACAATTATGAAGCGAATTGATATTAAGATACTCACTTCAAATAGCGTAAAATCATTCAACAGTAAGTACATATACAAAAAAGGTTCAAAAAACTGAAGGTTTTTTAAGAACCCATAAAATTGGAACTTTGTTATTTGCCTCTTTTGATATGCATTCATGTACTATTCCTCGATTTCTTTTACTACCTCTTTAATTAGAGTTGCCAACTTGGTACTTGCTTCTTTTGCAACTCGTACAACATTATCGTGAGAATGTTTCTGTTTTTGAATACCTGTGGCCATATTTGTAATCGTGGCAAACGCCAATACATTCATTCCTAAATAATTACACACAATCGTTTCAGGTACTGTGCTCATTCCAACAGCATCAGCTCCCATCATTCGAATCATGTTGATTTCTGCTTTTGTTTCATAGTATGGTCCTTGGAATCCAGCATATACGCCTTCAACAAAAGGGATGCCTAATGCTTTTGATTTCTCTTTAACAATCTCTCGTAACTCAACACTATAAGGCTCTGTCATATCAGGAAATCTTGGTCCAAAACGTTCATCGTTAGGTCCAATTAATGGATTAAATGGCATAAGATTAATAAAGTCATTAATCGTCATAATACTACCAGGTTCTAACATATCACTATTTATCCCACCACAGCTATTTGTTAAAATAACGTGTTCAATTCCCATCATCTTTAGTACATAAAATGGGAACGTCATTTCCTTCATGTTATATCCTTCATAAAAATGGAATCTACCAGTCATAAGAGCTACATCTTTACCAGCTAATGTTCCAAACACCAAATTCGATGCATGTCCTTTTACTGTACTTACTTTGAAGTGTGGAATATCAGTATATGACACCGCAACTCTATCTTCTAACTCATCAACAATACTTGTTAATCCACTACCAAGTACAATCATGATTTTTGGCTTACTAGTTATTTGATTTTCAATGTAACTTTTTGCCTCTTTTACTTGTTCATACACAAAATCACCTCACATAAATTATAGCACAAAAAAACACTTCCGAAGAAGTGTTTTCATTCATTTTCCTTTAATTTGGTATTAATTAAACTGGAAAAAGAGTGAGTGTATTAATTAAACTGTTTCTTTGTATTGATCAAAGAATGATTTTAATGATCTGTTTATTGCATTGAATACGCCTACGATGATACCACCTTTTAACAAGTTGAATGGTACATAGATAATTAAAACAGAGGCTAAATAACTACGATTGAAGTCCAAATATAACGCTTCTTGAACATTTACACCATTCATATCTGCAATCGTTGCAAATTTGAAGAATATCCATGATGGTGTAATAAATAAGTAGTTTGCCAACGTTAACAACAGTGTAACAACCCCTACTGTTAATGCTGCTCCAATTACCTTGTTTAGATTCAATTTGTTAGTTGCAAGGTACATACCAAGAACATAAGACATACTAGCAAGATACGCTGTTAGTTGTCCTAAGTAGAACGGACCAACAGATCCTTTAAGCAAACCATGTAATACTGCTTTAAGCAAACCAACAAGTGCTGCTTCTTTCCAACCAAAGATTGCGAAAACAACTAAAACAACAACGTCACTTAAATCAATCATTAGCCATGGGAACATTGGGTATGGAATCTCGATATACATAAGTCCAGTCCCAAGTGCACTCATTATCGCAAGTAATACAATTCTTCTAGTTTCTTTTGTCATAATATTTCCTCCTTTTAAAATAAAAAAACTAACGAATCAAATCTTCGTTAGGCATCAAATTTAAAAGACATACAAATATCAAAAAAGTACTAGATATTATCTTCTTCCATCCAGACTTTACTGTCGGTATAGGAGTTACACCTATTCTGCGTTTTCACGCTCGCGGACTATCACCGCCGGTCGGGAATTTCACCCTGCCCTGAAGATTAATTCAACTATATTGTAAGGTATTCAAAGGGTTTTGTCAAATAAGAGCAGTTTTTTATAAATAAGTGTTTAAATAGCAAATAAAAACGGCTAAAATTAGCCGTTTATTATTTCACTGGTTTTATGTTCCAAATTTCTGTAGCGTATTGCTTAATTGTACGATCACTTGAGAAGTAACCACTTTTAGCAATGTTTACAATGCTAGCGTGTAACCAGCGGTCTTCATCTTTGTAAAGCTCGTTTGCCTCTTCGTGAGCAATACGATATGACTCAAAGTCAAGTAGTACGAAGTATTGGTCTTTTGAAAGTAATTTGTCGCGAATTTCTTTAAATTCGTATTCACTTACATCATCAAAGAATCCATTTGTTAATTGATCAATCACATTGCGAAGATCAACATGTTGTTTGTATACATCCATTGGATTGTATTTGCCATTTGAGTAGTATTCATTTACTTCATCGGCATTTAACCCAAAGATGATGATATTGTCTTCTCCAACTAGTTCAGCAATCTCAACGTTTGCACCATCGAGTGTTCCTATTGTAAGCGAACCATTCATCATAAACTTCATGTTTCCTGTACCACTCGCTTCTTTTGAAGCTGTAGAAATCTGCTCTGATAAATCTGCTGCTGGCATGATTAGCTCAGCGTACGTAACATTGTAGTTTTCGACAAACACTACTTTTAGTAAATCATTTGTTTCAGGATCATTGTTTACCTTTGCAGCAATCGAGTTAATTAACTTGATGATTTTTTTTGCGTAGTGGTATCCACTAGCTGCTTTTGCTCCAAAGATAAAACTATGTGGATGATAATTCTGTTTGAAGTTCTCATCTGTTTTTAGTTTGTTGTATACATACATAATATGTAATGCATTCATCAATTGACGTTTGTACTCGTGCATACGTTTTACTTGAATATCAAAGATTGAGTTTGGATCTAGTTTGATTCCTTGTTCTTTCTCAATTCGATTTGCAAGTGCAACTTTTTTAGCATGTTTCATTTTTTTCACTAATTGTTTGTATTTTTTTGTTTTTGCTTTTGGCATTAACTTTTCTAGTTCGTTTGGATCTTGTACCCAGTTATCTGATACTTGATCTAAAATAGTTGATAGTTCTTTATTAGAATGTAATAACCATCTTCTATGGGTAATTCCATTTGTTTTGTTATTAAAACGTGTTGGGTATAACTTATGAAAATCTGTCATTTCAATATTTTTTAGTATATTTGTGTGTAATGCTGCTACACCGTTTGTACTATACGAACCAACAATTGCAAGATGTGCCATGCGTATAACACCATTGGCAATAATTGCAAGTTCAGTTATTTTGTTTTGATCGTATTGTTTTTCAATCAACATTGCGCAGAAACGTCTATTGATTTCTTCAATAATTTGATAGATACGTGGCAATACTGGTTGAAAAATATCTACAGACCATTTTTCTAGTGCTTCTGCTAAAATCGTATGGTTTGTATAGGCACATGTTCCAACAGTAATATCCCATGCTTCATCCCATTCTAGGTTATAATCATCTACAAGTAGTCTCATTAACTCAGCTACTACAAGTGATGGATGAGTATCATTTATTTGAATGACAACTTTCTCTGGTAAATTACGAAACGTTTGATGCACTTCGTAATGTTTCTTCAAAATGCTTCTAACACCAGCTGCACTAAAGAAATACTGTTGTTTAAGTCTCAGTACTTTACCACTTCTTGTAGCGTCATCTGGATAGAGGAACCCACTTATTTGACGGAGTTCACTATCATAATCAAAGGCATCTTTCCCAGATGGTCTTACCAACGTAGGTTCTGCATTCCATAAACGTAGTGACGTTACCATTTCATTTTCATTTCCTACCACTGGAATATCATATGGTACAGCTTGTATAAGTTCATCTGGATGATACGTTGCTTTTTGTCCATCAAATGCTACATAACCACCAAAAGGCACTTGTAGTGCTTCTTCTTCTTTACGAACTTCCCAAACGTATCCATCTTTTAACCAATCATCTGGTTTTTCAATCTGATAACCATCTTTAAATTCTTGTTCAAATAATCCATATCGGTAACGAATACCATTTCCGAATCCTGGATACCCCATTGATGCTATACTATCTAAGAAACATGCTGCTAGTCTTCCAAGACCACCATTTCCTAGTCCGGCATCTGCTTCATAATGTTCAATCTCGTTTAAATCTAATCCTTCTAGTTTTAATCCTTCTTCAACGACAGTACGCAATCCTAAATTCATGATATAGTTTGTAATTAAACGACCCATTAAAAATTCCATTGAGAAGTAGTATACTTGTTTTTTATTTGACTTCTCCAATAACTCGTTTGTTTTTATCCAATTATCTGCGATTACCTCACTTACCATTTCCCCTAGTACGTTATACACTTGTCTTGTACTCGCATTATTAATGTTTGTTATATATCTTTTTTGGACTCTATTACTCAGTTCAGAAATAAATACTTTCTCATCTGAAAAATAATTATTCATCGAATCACTCCTAACCAAAATCATTATACCAAATAAAAAAGGTAAAAGCCCATGAGATATGCATGAAACCGTTACCTTTTTTTAGTTTTCAATAATTGCCCTATAAAACTCAATGTATCTTCTAGATACTGAATTGATTGAATGATCTGCGTTCATCGCTCGTTTCATCATTTTTTTCCAATCATCTCTACTGTGAAGGTAGACTTCATATGCACCTTCAAGTGTCGCAAGTAAATCATTTGAATCGTAATTATCAAACACAAATCCATTCCCTTTTTTCGTCAGTGCGTCATAGCGCTCTACTGTATCAGCAAGACCACCCGTATTTCGAACAAGTGGTAGTGTTCCATACTTAAGAGCAATCATTTGTCCTAATCCACAAGGTTCAATTTTCGAAGGCATTAAAAATAGATCAGCACCAGCATAAATATGATTTGGTACAGCACTATCATAGCCAATATTCATTTTCAATTGTTTTGGATATTTTGCCTCAAGACGAAGCAACTCATTTTGATACTTAACGTGCCCAGTACCTAGTAAAACAAATTGCACATCTTTCCCTTGAATAAACTGCTCTAAAACGGATAGAATCAAGTCAAATCCTTTGTGTTCTACAATACGTGATACTAGTCCAATCACAAGTGTATCAGTATTAATTGGCAACTGCATTTGTTCTTGTAAGAAGACTTTATTTTCAATTTTATCCTCGAGTTGCTTTGGAGCGTAGTTCTTATAAATACTTTTATCAGTAGCTGGATTCAAGCTACTAGAAATACCGTTTAGAATCCCATGAAAATCACGGTCTCTACGAAGAAGTGAATGTGTTAAGTTTTTACCGTAAAACTCATACTTTAGTTCTTCTTTATATGTAGGTGATACCGTACTTAATTTAGTCGCTGTATTAATCCCTATATCAAGGCAATTAATCAGTTCTTCTCGGAATATAAAATTCTTTATTCCTAGTTTCTTTATAACCTCGTTCTTAGCGATACCTTGATAATTCACATTGTGAAGTGTCAGCAATGTTTTTGTCCCTTTATGGATTGAATTATCCAATAAAATTGGTAGTAGACTTGTATGCCAATCATGGATATGAACTAAATCAAAACGCTCAAAATCAGCAAGCATATCAACGACAACTTTGTTGAAAAATGCAAAACGTTCAACATCGTTATCATATCCGTATACAAGTTCTGTATCAAAGAAATCAAAACTATCAACAAAATAGTAGTTAACCTTTTTATAACGATAGCTAAAAATGGTAACTTTATATTTCTTATCATCATACGTCACGGTTTTAGTAGATTCTCGTCGAATGGTTTCTGTGAATGTATCTTTAATTTTTTTATAAAAAGGAATAATTACAGTCACATCTGCCCCATTACGCACCAAGTTTCTTGATAGTGAGCCTACTACATCAGCAAGTCCCCCTGTTTTGACAAACGGGTAGCTTTCACTTGCTACCATTAATACTCGTAAACGTTCAAGTGACGTAACCACTTGTTCTTTTTGAGTTACAAATGGGTGCATTCTTGATCCACCAACAACGCAATCAGATTTTATGACTGTTTGTTTATCTAAAATTGCATATTCAACAATGGAGTTCTCTTCTATAATCGAGTTACTCATTACATAACTATTTAAGATTAGAGCCCCTTTTTTCACGACAACATCACGCCCTAGCACACTATTAATAACCGTACCATTAATGATGCTACCACTTGATACCATCGAGTTTTCAATGTTTGAATACTCTAAATATTTCGCAGGTGGTGCGGTTTTTTCTTTTGAATAAATTGGCGCTGTTTCTTTAAAGATGGTTCTTCCTACTTCAAAACGAAGCATATCCAAGTTTGATTTCAAATAGTTATATGTATCCGTAATCGTTCTGGTATATGCATTATGTTTGTATATGTGAATTTTAAGATTATGTCCTTTTTCAACAACATCTAGCATTGTTTTAAACTCTTGAGTATCGTAAGAATCAATGTACTCTAATAACAATTTTTTTGAGATGATAAATGTCTTTAATCGAATGTTTTCATGCATTACTTCTGTAATATCTGCATTTTCTTTTTGATGTGCTTCTAGCACCTCAATAAAATCAATATTCCACACAATGTTAGAAGCGGTGATTACAGCGTAATCTTGTGTAGAACGTTTGATAAACTCTATATGCTCGCTCATACGTTGAAAGGTAATCATGTTTCCGGGAAGTATATAGAGATTTTTAGGAGGCAAGATAAACAATCCATCTCTTCTTCTATCTAAATCCCATCGTTTACCACTACCAATATGGTCTTGCATTGAGCGATAATTTCCATATGGAAAAATCGCCACATTTGTAACACCACTATTCCTAAGGTTTGACAATGTAAAATCAATCAATCGAAACTTTCCAGAAAATGGAAGTGCTCCAGGCATACGGTGTAAGGTAAGTTGGTCCAGGTTATCTTTGAATGTTGCATCAACAATCGCAAATAGTTTACTCATCTTGATCACCTAGCCCTTCAATATAGCGTTGATCAACAACGGTTACCTCATCAAATGATAAATGCGTATTTTTAGGTATAATTGTTCCTTCAACAACAATACAGTGATCGATATATGTCCCTTCTCGAACAATCACATTATGATGTAATACAGCATGGTGAATCACCGTGTTTTTCTCAATTAAACACCCGCTACTAATTACCGAGTGATATATAGTTCCAAATACAAGCACACCATCACTTATTAATGATTTTGATACACTACCTTCAATTATGTGATGCGGTGGCAGATTACTCGACTTTGTATAAACTGGAAAGTCTTTATACTCATGTAATTTTAGGAGCTGTGGATTGTCAATTATCTCCATATTTGCTTCAAACAAACTAGGGATAGTCCCAACATCTCTAAAATAATCGTTGAACTGGTATGCATATACACGTTTTTGTTGTTTTAGTGCAAGTGGAATAACATCACTACCAAAATTAACCAATCCTTCGGTTTGATTTAGTAGTTCTTTAAACCCTTCTTTGTTAAACACGTAAATTCCCATTGAAGCAAGTGTACTAGTAGTCTGCTTTGGTTTCTCTTCAAAATGAGTCACTTTATGATTTTCATCAACGTGAATCATACCAAATCGACCTCGATTTTCCGTAACGTGAAAGGCACTAATTGTCACCTCAGCACCATTTTTTATATGAAAATCAATCAGTTTTCCATAGTCCATTTTATAAATGTGATCACCAGATAAAATTAACACATAATCCGGATTGTTTTGTTCGATAAAACGATAGTGTTGATTAATCGCATGTGCGGTTCCTTTTTGCCATTCATCACCATTCACAGACGTATAAGGGGTCAAGAATTTTATACCCCCATCATTCACATCTAAATCCCATGTGCTTCCTGTTGAAATGTAATTCATTAAATCGTATGGTTCATATTGCGTAATCATCCCGATACTTGTAATGTCAGAGTTTGAAAGATTTGAAAGTACAAAATCGATCAAACGGTATTTCGCACCAAAAGAAACAGCTGGTTTTGCTGTTTGATTTGTTATTGCTTTTAACCTTCTACCTCTGCCACCAACTAATACCATGGCTGTTACGTTTCTTCTCATCTAATCACCACATTTAAGGATAGTTATCGATAATGCTGGTAATACTATTTCAATTGACTGATCAAAGCTTTGATACGGTTGATTTACGCTATAAATATCTTTACCATTAAATAGATTCGATCCACCATATACACCTTTATCAGAGTTAATCACTTCAATATATTTACCTTTTTTTGGAACTCCAATTTTAAAATTATTGTGTACAAGAGGTGTCATATTTAACACCACTATTACAAAATCGTTTCGGTCTTTCGCAAAACGTAAGAAACTAAATACTGAGTAATCACTATTATGTTGGTCAATCCACTGGAAACCTTCACTTACACAGTCTAGTTCGTAAAGTGGTTTGTGATGTTTTACTACATCATTCATATCTCTTACAAATCGTAGTCCTGATTGATGAAGCGGGTAGGATAATAAGTTCCAATCTAACTCAGTATAATCTTTCCATTCATGAAATTGCGCGAACTCTCCACCCATAAAAAGCAGCGTTTTACCTGGGTGAGTAAAAAACAAGCCCATTAGTAATCGATAATTCGCAAATTTTTGCCAGTAATCTCCAGGCATTTTATCTACAAGTGATTTTTTACCATGTACCACTTCATCATGAGAAAGTGGTAACACATAATTTTCACTAAACGCGTATTCTAACCCAAACGTAATGTCACTATGATGGTATTTACGATAAATCGTATCTTTCTCAAAATAACGAAGTGTATCATTCATCCATCCCATGTTCCATTTATAGTTAAATCCGAGTCCACCTTGATCAACTGGATGTGTTACTTTTGGAAAAGCAGTTGAATCTTCAGCAATCAATAACGCATTGTCATAATAACCAAATACTGCGCTACTTAGGTTACGTAAGAATCCAATAGCACCTTCATTTACACCATGCGTTGAATCACCTAAATAATAGATGATGTTTGATACGGCATCAATACGAAATCCGTCAATATGAAAATACTTCATCCAAAATAGTGCATTGGAAATCAAGAAGCTTTGTACTTCTCCTTTTCCTAAGTTCAAATTGGTAGTTCCCCATACAACGTTTTCTCGTTTCCACTCTTCACTATATTCATATAATGGTTCTCCATCAAACATGTAAAGACCATGATCATCTTCACAGATATGTCCAGGAACCCAATCAAGAATTACTTTAATATTGTGCTGATGAAGTTGATCTATTAAATACATTAAGTCTTTTGGCACACCAAAACGACTGGTTGCGCAGTAATACCCTGTTCCTTGGTATCCCCAAGATTGATCAAGAGGATGTTCGTAAAGTGGCAAAAATTCTACATGTGTGAAATTATTTTCAAGTAAATATGGAATCAACACATCCACAAGCCCATTAAATTTATGAGGTGAGCCATCTGGTTTTGTCATCCAGGTTCCAGCATGCATTTCATAAATACTCATTTGATGATTATATGAACGCTCATTGTTGCGACTTTTCATATAGTCTTTATCGTTCCACTCATAGCCTTCTAGATCGTATATTTTACTCATTGTATCTGGTCGTTCATTGCTGAAGAAGCCATAAGGATCACTCTTATAAAGACTACGACCATCAAACGTTTTGATTTCGTATTTATACTTATGCCACTCTTTCGCCTCTTGAATAAATAATTCCCAAATACCCGACTCATCGATCTTCGCAAGGTTATGAACCCACGCTTGATAGTCATTAAACTCCCCAAGCACACTTACTTCCTTCGCATGAGGTGCCCATACCGTAAACCTTGTTCCAAGAATATTTCCTTCTTTATCCTTTTGTAAATGCGCACCAAAAATACGATATGCATCGTGTAGTTTACCTTGATTATAAAAATATAGATCTTCTTTTGATATACTCATTGTAATCCCCCTAATCAAATAATGTTTTTATCAGTTTATAGTGATATCCTTTACTCATTAATGATTTTACAACTTTATCTTTTTCATCCCAATTGGTAATATCATACTTTCTACATAACTTTTCAAACTCTTTTTGTAATAATCCATCATCATCTACTGCTTCTTCAATTAAGTGTTTATAAGATTGCATCTGTGATTCAATAATATGAACACTAAAACCTTTATTGATGAGTTTATTCTTAAGAGATAGATATGCTTTATTGTATGGTTTTTTAAGTGGGTATTTTGTTTCTTGTTTGAGTAATTCTAATAGTTTATCAAACTGATGCTTCTCTTTGTATTGTATTAGGTTTTGATCAATCAAGTCAAAGTGTATCCCTTTACCGATTAATTTTTCTTTGATGTATCTTGGTCCTACCAAGTCATATTCTAGCTTTTGATTCATATACTCTTTTACGTACAAATCATCATTTAAATACCGATGTTGTTTAAGCTCTTTTATCAATCGCTCAATCAGTTTCTCATCTTTGGTATCTTTTTTAAGATGTTTCTTTACTTCGCTAATCGTTCTCATTTGGTAACTAATATAGTTAAGCGCCTTAAAATACAAAGTATCAAATTCAGCTGATTTAATCACTTTGTTGTATTCTTCTTTTGTTAGAGTTCTAGGCCTTAACAGGTTATATTTGAGTACTAAGTCTTCTGTAACAAGATGTTTTTTTGGTTCATCTTTAACTAGAATATTCAGTTGATAGCGATTGTTTTTTTTCTCGATTATTTCTACTAATTTGATCATTAATTCCCTACAAAATAATCAATTGACGCTTGTAATTGTGTATCATTATCTCGATTTGTAATATATGCACTGTAACCAGCATTTATATGTACAAGAGTATCGCTATCTATGTTACCAGTTACACTTAATCCATTGTTTGTTTGAATATCCATAATTGCATTTTTTGTTATTTGATCAAAATAGCCATCTGTGCGCACAGTATATCCCATTGTATTAAGGATTAATTGGATATTGCTAACACGAATATCTACTGTATCATACAGAATCACTTCGTCATCAAGGAAGATTTTATATGCTTTTTCTGTGGCAGTTCTCTCTACAAGAATATCTGGTGTAACTCCAATACCATGTAGCCAGTTTCCTTCACTTGTTAACCATTTACCGATTGTAATATGAAGCATATCTGTACCTATTTTTTGGCCGTTTTCATCGTATACTTCTGCGCTATAAATCGGTGAGGTTAGTTGCATTGTTCCTTTTCCAAATGTTTGCATTCCAATAACAGGATAGCTACTGTGTTCTTGCATTGCAGATGCAAATACTTCTGATGCACTCGCACTACCTTCATTCACAAGTGTCACGATTTCATACGGTTTTTGAGTATTCCCAAACCCGTTATAATCGTATTCTTCAAGCACACCGTCATACAGTGCTTCTGTTCCAAACATTCTTGTTCCATCATTTACTAAGAATTCACGTAACATCGCATATACCGTACCTAGTTGTCCACCACCATTATTACGTAAATCAACGATTAAACCATCAATTCCAGAAGCTTCAAAATCATCAATAGCTGCACTAAATAAAGCGTCTGTTTCTGAACCGAACGTGTTTACTTTGATGTACGCAACTGTTACACCATCACGAACAAATGTTTCAGTCTCAACGGTAGGATTATCAATGACAGCTCTGATCATTGTAATCTCAATTACTTCATTAAATCCATGACGAACAACACCAATCGTTACTGGTGTTCCTTCTTCACCTAAAATTTTTGTAATGATCTCATAGAAATTATCACTTAGTATATCTTCTCCATCGACACTAACAATAATGTCGTTTACTTGAATACCACTTTCAAGTGCAGGTGATCCCGATTTCACTTCTTCTACAACAACCGTTCCGTTTGTATAACGTACTGCAACTCCTATACCAACATACGTTTCTCCAAACCCAACTTGATACTGCGAGTATTCTTCTAAGTCAAAGTATGTTGTATATGGATCATCAAGACTATTGATCATCCCTTCAATTGCTCCTTGCCATAGATCTGTTTGCATCGGTTCTGTATAGTGATTATTTAATAATTCACTCATCACTTCAAAGAAAATTGGATCCATATCTTCCGGGATACGAATCGTTCCTTGCAGTATGAAGCACTCTTCTCCTACAAGTCCGTATCCTTCTTCACAGGTAATTTCTTCACCTTTTAATTCAAAGCAATCATCTTCTACTAAACCATATCCTTCTTCACAGGTAATGTCTTCGCCTTCAAGAGCAAAACATTCTTCTCCTACAAGTCCAAATCCTTCATTACATGTTTTTGGTTCTGGTAATTCTTCTTTTTCACATGCACCAAGTGTAATTGCAAGTCCAAGTACCATTAGTGCCATCAATAATCGTTTCATATTATTCATTCTCCCTCTCATAAAAGTCTCCATGTATTTCTGTAGCTCCCGTCACATAAACAAATGACTTGGGATCAATACTGGCTACTATATTTCTAATTATGTAATACTCTTGTTTTGTAATGACAGTGATTAACATCGTTTTATCTAAATTCGTATAACCACCTTTTATTTTCACTTCCGTCACCCCGCGGATGATAGAATCGTATATTGCATGTTTAATCGCTTCAGGATTCTCAGTAATGATATTTACCGCTCGTTTGGATTTACTTCCAAGAACAATCCAATCTGCGATAACACCACTAATATATACATTTATAATCGCATATAGTCCTGCGTTGATTCCATAGCTTGAGTAAAATACAATAATACCGATTAAAATGATGAACCCATCGACATAATACACCGATTTACTTAATGGTAAATTCAGTCGTTTGTTTAATATCTTAACCGGAATATCAGAGCCACCACTTGTGCCTCCGTATTTCATGACATATCCAAATCCAACTCCTAAAAAGAAGCCTCCAAATACAACTGCAATTACAATATCTCCTTCAATATCTAGCATTGGTGCAAAGTTCTCAAATAGAAAGAGAATAAATGGAAACATCAAACTTCCATAAATACTTCTAATAAATACCTTTTTACCTAAAAGCCACCAACCAATAAATAACAAGACAATATTAAATACAAATACAATATATGATATTTGAACACCTAGTAACGCATTAAAAATTAATCCAATACCAGTGACACCACTTGTTACTAACTCAGAAGGAATAATAAAATAGTAAAATCCAATTACCATTAAGATGATTCCAACTGTAATCATGATGTATTGTTCATATACAGAAATCTGTCTTAAAAATTTACTTTTCACGTTCATCCTCCTTAGCAAGTAGTTTTAAATATCCGTTTATAAATCCTTCAATATCACCATCCATCACTTTTGAAACATTTCCAGTTTCTATGTTTGTTCGGTGATCTTTAACCATCGAATAAGGATGCATAACATACGACCTAATTTGTGAACCAAACGAATTACTCACACTAGTATTCTTCATACTAGCCAGTTCTTCTTGTTTCTTCTGTAGCTCTAGTTGGTATAATTTACCTTTTAATATCGACAGTGCTTTTTCTCTATTTTTTATTTGACTTCTTTCATTTTGAACCGTAACGACCGTTTTTGTTGGTAGATGCGTAATACGCACAGCACTATCTGTGGTATTGACACTTTGTCCACCAGCACCACTGCTTCGGTACGTATCAATCTTCAAATCTTTTTCATGTATCTCTATATCAATACTTTCATCTACTTCAGGATAGACATTCACACTTGCAAAACTCGTGTGTCTTCTTCCCCCGCTATCAAAAGGACTAATACGAACCAAGCGATGAACACCATTTTCTGCCTTTAAGTATCCATAGGCATGTTCCCCTTTAAACGAAAAGGTAACACTTTTTAATCCGGCTTCCTCACCATCTAAATAATCCAGTAATTCAAATTCGTACCCTACTTTTTCACCATACCGCTTGTACATGCGAAACAGCATATCAGCCCAGTCCTGACTTTCAGTTCCTCCAGCTCCAGGGTGAATTTCAAGTACAGCATTTAATGAGTCGTTTTCGTCTTGAAGTAGTAACGCTACGCTTAATGCTTCGTATTCTGCCTTGAATGATTCAGTTTCTTTTTGATATTCTTCAACCATATCTTCGCCCATTTCCATAAACTCCACAAGCAGTTTAATGTTCTCAAATGTCTGATTGAAGGATGTGATGCGTGCATGTTTTTTCTTTAAGACAGTTAGTTCTTTAGTCACTTTTTGTGCACGCTCTTGATTATTCCAAAAAGCTTGATCATACGTTTCTTGATCAAGTTCTTTGATTGTTAATTCTAAGCGATGAAGATCAATCAAACTATTGATTTCATCTTTGAAACTTTGTAGTTGTTTCAGTTCTTGTTTAATCTCATTTATTTGCATAATGCACCTCTAGAAAGACTCAAGATTTCTCTTGAGTCGATTCATTATCTACCATGACAATGTTTGTATTTTTTACCACTGCCACAAGGACATGGATCATTGCGTCCAACTTTTGATGATGTACGCGGTTTACGTTTTGCCTGTTCTTCTTTTCCACTATATGTTGATGTTGGTTTTGCAACTTGAACACGCTGTAAATTATCACGTATTACTGCTCGTAATGCGTATCTTGTTACATCGGTTTCAATACTTCCTACCATATCAGTAAACATTCTAAATCCTACTTCTTGGTATTCGCGTAATGGATTCATTTGAGCATAACTTTGAAGACCAATTCCTTGGCGTAATTCACTCATTTGATCGATATGCTGCGTCCAGAAGGTATCAACTACTCGAAGTACAACTGCTTTTAAAAACTCATTGTACCTTTCTGGTGTTGATTTTTGCATCTTTTCATTATTATCTTTATGAATTATTTCAATTAAGTTGTCATATACTTCATTTGGATGTCCATCTAACTCTTTTTTTGATAAGAATCCAGGAGCAAAGTATCTTCCATCTAACGCTTTAAATAATTCGGTTTTATCTGTTTTTTGTTCTTTTGAACTTTCATCTAAATGACTAAATACCATAGCGTTAATAGTACGTTCAATCATTCCATCAACAATCTCAATTACCTCATCTTGATGTAAGATATCTCTTCGTTGTTTATAAATTACTTCACGTTGTTTACGAAGTACTTCATCATATTGTAAAACGGTTTTACGACGATCAAAGTTGTTTCCTTCAATCTGTCTTTGTGCACGTTCTACCATTTTACTAAAGATTTTATATTCTACCGGTGATTCATCCGTTTTATCTCTTGTTTTTGTTAACATCGAAATTTGGTTTTTAAATCGTTCTCCACCAAATCGTCTCATTAAATCATCATCACCACTTAAGAAAAAGCGTGAGTAACCAGGATCTCCCTGACGACCAGAACGACCACGTAACTGGTTATCGATACGTCTTGATTCATGACGCTCTGTACCAAGCACTGCAAGTCCTCCGATGTCTACTACACCTTCACCAAGTTTGATATCGGTACCTCGACCAGCCATGTTGGTTGCGATTGTTACTGAATACTTTTGCCCTGCATTTTCAACAATATCTGCTTCTCTTTCATGCTGTTTTGCATTTAAAACATCATGTTTAACACCACGTTTTTTTAATAGTCTTGATAACAATTCAGATGTTTCAATTGAAATTGTACCTACTAAAATTGGTTGTCCAACACTGTGGCGTTTTTTAATCTCGTCAGCGATTGCATTATATTTTGCCTGCATTGTCGCAAAGATTAAGTCATTATCATCAATACGGATAACTGGTTTGTTTGTTGGGATTTCTACAACAATCATATTGTAAATATTTCTAAATTCCTCTTCCTCTGTTTTGGCAGTACCAGTCATACCGGCTAATTTTTTATACATTCTAAAGAAATTCTGGAAGGTAATTGTAGCAAGTGTTGTGGTTTCTTTCTTGATTTCTACACCTTCTTTTGCCTCTAAAGCTTGATGTAATCCTTCACTAAATTGTCTACCGTGCATTAATCGTCCTGTAAAACTATCAACAATGATAACTTTGTTTTCTTGTACAACGTAATCTACATCACGGTCCATTGCAAAGTTGGCTTTACATGCATTATTAATACTGTGTAAAAGACCTACATGACTTAAATCATATAAGTTATCAATACTAAATGCTCTTTCAGCTCGTGCAATTCCCTCTTCAGTAAGCGTAACTGCTTTACTTTTAACATCGTACTCAAAGTCTTCATCAATTGCTAATGTTCTAGCAAATGCTTGTGCTTGCAAGTATAGATTCGATGTATTTTTTGCACCACCACTTATAATCAATGGTGTTCTTGCTTCATCGACTAAAATACTGTCGACCTCATCAATAATTGCATAATGTAATGGTCGTTGAACCATTTGTTCTTTGTAAATAACCATGTGATCACGTAAGTAATCAAATCCAAGTTCATTGTTAGTTGAATACAAAATATCACAGTTATATGCTTCACGTTTTTCTTCTTTTGATAACTCTCGTTTGTTTAACCCAACTGTCAGTCCTAAAAAGCGAAATAGATCTCCAATTTCACCTTCAGCCTCACGACTAGCTAAGTATTCATTTACGGTTACAATGTGTACACCATTTCCTGTAATTGCATTTAAATACGCAGGCATTACTGCAGTTAAGGTTTTCCCCTCACCAGTTTTCATTTCTGCGATGTTTCCATCATGAATGGTTACTGCACCCATAACTTGCACTCTAAATGGTGTCATCTTTAAAAATCTTGTAGATGCTTCGCGAACATTCGCAAACGCTTCAACAAGAAGATCGTCTAAAGTTTCTCCATTTTGATATCGTTCTTTATAGTTGTTTGTATTTGCCTGTAATTCTTCGTCAGTTAGGTTTTTAAATGTATCTTCAATCGCTAATACTTGATCAGCAATTTTCTCTAATTTTTTTAATTCTCTTCTACCTAAATCGAATAGTTTTTTCAGCATTATATCACCTCTTTTATGTCATAAATATCATATCAAACATATACTATTAATACAATATATATATATTATATTAAGTTGTACTTAAAGTCAAAAAAAATGTGCCTAAGCACATTTTTATTTTTTAC
Organism: uncultured Candidatus Izemoplasmatales bacterium; assembly: GCA_964652375.1. Taxonomy (GTDB): domain Bacteria; phylum Bacillota_I; class Bacilli_A; order Izemoplasmatales; family Izemoplasmataceae; genus CAZZAP01. The sequence goes on along the minus strand of CAZZAP010000020.1, from coordinate 7,815 downwards.
TCTGTTTCGATTATACCGTATTTTCCATCATTACGTAAATACGCAACGTTTACATGTTTTGTCTCTTCGTTTTTGAAAATGTAGAAGTCATGTCCTAACATTTCAAGTGCTGTAATTGCCTCTTCCATACTCAATTCTTCTAATTGAATGCTTTTGCTTCTTACCGGAGCATGTACTAATTCTCTTTCCAATGCTTCAAGGTCAAGCTCATCATTGAAGAATGTGCTAACTCCTTCTTTCTTTTGAAGGCTTCGTGTAATTTTAGCTTTATGTTTTCTAATTTGGGATTCGAGCTTATCGATTGTTAAATCAATTGCAGCATACATATCTGCGTTTGAAACCTCAGCTCTCATTGTATAGTACTTTGTTGGGATAGTTACTTCAACTCTATGATGATCGTTGTATACTTTGCAAACTACGTACGCGTCTAATTCCTCTTGGAAATAACGCTCGATTTTCAGGAGTTTGTCTTCCGCATGGGTAACGATTGCATCTGTCAGTTTGAACCCATTCTTTCCTCTAACTTGTACGTTCATAAAATCATCTCCCTTATAAATTATTTTTTGGTACTTAAATTATAACATATTTTTACTACATTGTAACGATTATACGGATATTTTTTTCGCAAGTAATTTCTCAAGATAAAAAATATCTGATTGAAATATACTGAAGATAAAAAGGTGTTTATTCGCTAAATAAAAGACTAGTTTCAATGTTTCATAAGGAATTGAGCTATCTAAAAATAGAATGATTGACCAATCACTGTTTAATAGATGTTGTTCAAAGAGTAATCCAACGTATCTACAAAACACATATTCTGAATCAAATACTTCATTAGCACGGATGATACCTTTAAAAATAATGAATGAATCTTCAAAAGGAATGTGCACCTCTTCTTCATGGATATTCACGTTTTTTTTACATCGATCGTGCAACTTGTATTTTGGATTAAATAAGTTAAAAAATGTTACTTGCTCGTATAGACTCTTACCGCAAATTTTACAGTTCATAAAAAACACCTCATATGATAATACATATGAAGTGTGTCTTTATCTTCTATAAATTCGTTCAAATATTTCTTGGGTTACTTTTGCATCATCTAGTGCTCTATGAGCATTCTCATTTACGAGTCCAAAGTAGTTACATAAACTTTTTAATGAATGACTTCGTAAATCTCGTAATTTATGTCTAGATAGCCATGCAGTATCCTTTAATGGATACTTTTCATGAGATACATAATAACGTTTAAATTCATTTAGCAAGAATGGGTAATCAAAACGCTGAGCATTGTGTCCTACTAGGAAATCCACACCTTGAATAAAGTGGTTGAATTCTGCGAGTACTTGTCCTGGCAAGGGCTTATCTACAAACATTTCATCTGTGATACCATTGATGTTTGATGCTTCAAATGGCATTGGTATCCCTGGGTTGATTAACTTTGAAAAGGTAGAAATTATTTCACCGTTTTCAACTTTTACTGCACCTATTTCAACAATGCGATCATTTGATACACTAAGACCAGTTGTTTCGATATCAAAACAAACATACTTCATCGTACCACTCCTATGACTTATTTGTATTCTTTTAACGTTGTTTTTTCTGTATATAAGTCTACTACATTTTGTGCTAATGCTTCTAATTCATCTTCACCTGGGAAAACAACTACTTCGCCTAGATGATCCAAGTATTCAAGTAATGGCTGTAAAACATGTTGGTTATATGCTAGTCCACCAGTAAGTATTATTGCATCTAAGTTACCTCTAGTAACAGCGTATAAGCTACCAATTTCTTTGGCGATTTGATACACCATTGCTTTAAGCACACGTTTTGCGAAAACATGACCTTCACTTATCATGTCACTCACTTCTTCTGCATCGCTCGTATTTAAGTATGATACAAGTCCACCAAAGCCGTGATTCAGTTTTCGGAGTTGCTCAATTGTGTATTGACCACTAAAGGCAAGTTCGTAGATAGCGGCAACTGGTAATCCACCTGTACGCTCTGGACTAAACGGTCCATCACCATTTAGTGCATTATTCACATCTGTTACTCTACCTCGCTTGTGTAAACCAACACTTATCCCACCGCCAAGATGGGCAATAATGATGTTTAAGTCTTCGTATTCAGCCCCAATTTTACGAGCGTATTTTTTACCTACTGCCTTTTGATTTAAGGCGTGCCAAATTGGTTGTCTTGTAATACCATTCAGTCCACTAATTTTCGCTACGCTACTCATCTCATCAACAACAACAGGGTCAGCAATATACGCTTTTTTTCCAGCTTTATCTGCTAGTTGTTTTGCAAGTATACCACCTAGATTTGATGCATGTGATCCATAGGTGCACTTTGATAAATCTTCGATCATTTTATCATTTACTTCGTAGATTCCACTTTTGATTGGTTTCATTAAACCACCTCTACCAATATATGCATCGATGTCTGAAAGTGGGATTTTGTTTTGTTTTAAAAACTTCATTATCAATTTGTGACGAAACTCTTTTTGATCAGGGATAACATCATATTTCTCCAACTCTTTTTTCTTATGTCGAATACTTTCTTTTTGAACTAGATTGATATCTTCAAAGATGGCAACCTTTGTAGATGTGCTTCCAGGATTTATCACTAGTATTTTCATAAGATTTCCGTACTCACAACTGCTAATGCTATTGAATATAGCTTCGATTTGTATGAGTCGCTCCTACTTGGTAAAACAATTGGGTTTGTCGCCCCTAGTAGCAGTCCTGCAGGTGTCGAGTTTGCGAGAAATGTTGTTGATTTATAGAATGTATTTGCAGATTCTATATTCGGGAATATTAAAATATCACTATCCCCTGCAACTACATGATTTACACCTTTTGTTTTTGCCGCTTCATGACTCACTGCAATATCAATACTAAAAGGACCTCCAATATAGTATTCATCATTTTCTTTTAAAGAGTCGACAACATTACGTGCTTCCACAGTTGAGTTCATATCTTTATTTATCGTTTCAATTGCACTAACCATTGCGATTTTTGGTTTAATAATTCCTAAACTTTCCACAAAATGGAAGGTGTTTTCAATCATACGGATTTTATCTTCTTCACTTGGTAAAATATTCATCACAGCGTCACTAATAAATAGTAATTTGTGATAATTTGGTATGTCAAGTACACCAATATGAGAAAGAATTGCATCTGTTTTTAAACCATGTTCATCATCCATTACTTCTTTTAAGAGTATTTCGGAATGCGTTTTTCCTTTCATCAATATCGCTGTTTTTTGTTTAGATACTAATTTGACACACATCATCGCAGTGTCTTTGCGATCAAGTGCATTGTAAATCTCGTATCCTTTTTTACTAATACCAAGCTCCATTAATAAATCGAGTATTTTCTTTTTATCTCCAACCAAAACAGGACGAATTAGTCCCATTAAGTATGCATCGTTAATTGCAATGAGATTCGCCCTATCTTCTGGATTCGCAACAATTAAATCCTTTGTTTCTAATTTCCTTGCATAATCTACTACTTGTGTAAAGTTTCGAAACATGCACATCACTCCCTACATGACAGCTTTTCTTCCTGCTTCTAAAGCCTTTTTATTAATATCAATAAGTTTTGCTTTCTCACCTGTAAATTTTTCTTTTAAAATGTTAATTACATCTTCTTCTGTAAATACGTTTGTGATTGCTAAGTATGCACCTAGAACAATCATATTTGCTACTTTTAAGTTCCCTAGTTCAAGTGCTATGTCATTTGCTTTAATTTTATAGACATTTACGTCATCACGTACTTCTACATTTTTTACTAGTGATGTGTTTAAGAATAAGTTCCCACCAGCTTTAAGCTTTGGTTGGAATTTAGCTAGTGATGGTTTATTCATAATCATAATTGAATCTGGTGTACTGATAACTGGACTGTTTACGTATGCTTCACTAATAGTCACACTACAGTTTGCTGTACCACCACGTGTTTCAGGTCCATACGAGGGAAACCATAATGTATTTAAGTCTTTTTCAGTGGCTGCATAACTGAGGATCTGCCCCATTAACATCACACCTTGTCCACCAAAACCAGCGATAATTACTTTTTCATTAATCATTATTCATCACCCTTAGTTTTATCTTTATATACACCAAGTGGATAGTATGGAATCATTGTATCTTTCGCCCAGTCAATAGCATCTTTTGGCGTCATTCCCCAGTTTACTGGACAAGTTGAGATAAATTCTATCATACTAAATCCTTGTTTGTTCTTCTGAACTTCAAATGCTTTTTTAAGTGCTTTTTTTGCTTTGTTTACATGTTGTGGATTATGCACGCTTACACGTTCGATGTAAGTCGCACCAGGGATTTGAGCAAACATTTCACTAACCTTTAATGGTAAACCAGTATGTTCCTCATCTCTACCATCTGGTGAAGTAGTAGTTTTTTGTCCAAGCAATGTTGTTGGAGCCATTTGTCCACCAGTCATTCCGTAAATCGCATTGTTTACGAACACGATTGTGACGTTTTCACCTCTAGCAGCTGCATGTATTGCTTCTGCTATACCAATACTTGCTAAGTCTCCATCTCCTTGATATGTAAATACGATTGCATCAGGCTTAACACGTTTAATTCCAGTTGCAACTGCAGGAGCTCTACCATGTGGAGCTTGTTGCATATCACAACTAAAGAAATCATAATTCAGTGCGCTACAACCAACACTACTAATTCCTATTGTTCGATCTAACACGTCTAGTTCAACGAGACTTTCAGCAACTAGTTTATGTATAATCCCATGTGTACAACCAGGGCAGTAACTAGTTGGTACGTCTGCTAATCCTTTACTTCTCTTATAAATAGTTTTAACTTCTGGCATTATTTCTCACCTCTAACGATTGAAATGACTTTGTCAGCAATTTCTTCTGCTTCAGGAACAATTCCACCAACTCTACCATAAAAATGAATTGGTAATCGTCCTTCATTCACGATTTTAACATCTTGAATCATTTGTCCTAAGTTCATCTCAACAACAAGTAAATCTGTTACAGTTTTTGGTAATTCTAAGAATGCTTTTTCTGGGAAAGGATAAATAGTGATTGGTCGAACAATCCCACAGTTTATTCCTTCTTCTTTTAATAGTTCAATCGCAGTTCTTGCAATACGTGATGTGCTACCAAACGCAACAATTGCAATCTCAGCATCTTCCATATTAACAAGTTCATAACGTTGATGTTCTTTCATTTCATCATATTTTTTCTTTAGCTTTAAGTTATGTTTTTCAAGCATATCTGGGTCTAAATACAATGAATTAATTATATTCTTTTCACGTCCGTTTTGATTACCATCTGTCGCCCATGTTTTTGGTTTTAAATCCCACGCAGGAACTTCTTTATCAAAATCAACAGGTTCCATCATCTGTCCAATTAATCCATCTACTGCTATCATAACAGGATTTCTAAAGTAATCAGCGATATCAAACGATTCTTTAATTAAATCAACAGCTTCTTGTAGACTTTCTGGAGCCAAACTATATAAATAATAATCTCCATTTCCACCACCACGGGTGATCTGTTTGTAATCTGCTTGCGATGGTTGAATACCACCTAGACCAGGTCCACCACGCATAACATTAATGATTACAGCAGGTAGTTCTGCACCAGCGATATAACTAATACCTTCTTGTTTTAATGCAATTCCTGGACTACTCGAACTAGTCATTACTCTAGCACCGGTACCAGCAGCACCATACACCATATTAATCGCAGCAACTTCACTTTCACTTTGCACAAATGCTCTTCCATTTAAATGCATGTGTTTACTCATATATTCAGGCAACTCATTTTGAGGAGTAATTGGGTAACCATAAAACGCATCACAACCTGCTTTAATTGCAGCGAGTGCCATTGCCTCGTTACCTTTCATTAACACTTTACTCATTGTTTATCCTCCTTTATAAAACGTTCAACAGTTATAACACTATCAGGACACATTATTGCACAAAATCCACATGCAATACATTTTTCCGGATCATTTGTTATTAAAGGAGTATACCCTTTTGCATTTGTTGTCGTAATATCTAGTTCTAAGATATCAACCGGACAATAATTTGTACAAATAGCACACCCTTTACATCTGTCAACATTAATAATTATTCTACCTCTTGCCATTTCTTTCCTCCTATAACCATTTTCTAGCTACATATCTTGATAATTCGATTCTCTGACCCTTGAAATCATAGTCAAAGTCCTTTGACTCCTCAACGATTGTATAGACGATAGGAATCCCTAACTTCTCACTTACTTCAGTAATAACTCTTTCACCTTCAATAACATCTTCAATGGTTGTTTCATCCATCAAGTTTGTGTTATTAATCAACCCCGTTACACGTAACTGGGTTTGAGCTTCTAACAGTGTAATCGTTTTAAGAATTAACTCAGCAGTTGCAGTTTCTGGTCTGAAAATATTTAATGTGCATAGCATGTCAATATTTTCTAAGTCCGAAATATAATCTGTAAACTGAATTAATACCTTTGCACCATTTTCTGTTCCACCTAAATCATAAATAGCTGTAACATCCTTGTTAACAAATGGTATTCTACCTTCTCCAGAAACATATGGCATGTCACTATTCAACATTCCTTTGATTGTTGATTCAACTAAAGTGATATTATGCTTTTCAAATAGTTCATTCAATGCTCTTGATCGAAAGTATGGATTGATAATATCTAAATCAACGATATAATCAACTTTATGTTTCAGAGCTAAGTTAACACTTATCTCACTTTTACCACTACCATAATGTCCTGCGATAATTGTAATTCTCTTCATAAAAAATCTAGGAAATAAGATATTACTTCCTTTCCTCCTCACTTCACATTTAAATTCCTTAAAAATGAAAGCGTTTGTAAAACCAAAATTATTATATCACTTTCATTTCTCATATTCAACAATTTAACCTTATTTTTTCAGAGTTTTTTCTTGCAATGAAAATAGTTTCATAACTATTATATAGAACGGCTATTTAAAGCCATTATCTGAATTATGTGATTTCTCTTTTTGAAAGTATTTTCACTAATGAAAAGCTCAATAATAAAAAAAATCCAACTAGCAAAATAATGGAAATAAGTACCCCAAAAACACCAATATTACTAACTTGAAAAAACGGATAAATATAGTCCCCTGTGAGACCTCCAAAAATCAATAAAAATACCAAGTAGATCACAGGATATATCAACCAAATCATAATATCTTTGTAGCTATACGCATAATATTCTCGATACAAAATGAGAAACGTTATGACAAGCATCGGTGTTATATAGTGATTTAATATACTTGCTGGTACATCTAACCCAACTGAATCATACGTCCATTCTAGGTAACTAAAATAGATGATAAATGTAAAAACAATACTTAGAATTACCGTGCCAAATAACTTGTTAAAAAACACACTATTAGTATATTTACCTGACACATAAAACACAAAATATAGACCCACCAATAAATTGCTTTGAATTGTGAAATATTTCAATAAACTAATACTTTCATGTAGTTTGTCATTCCCTACTAAAACAACATTCACTTGTAGGACATTTAAACTAACGCCGATTATACTTGTAAAAATTAAAATGTACGGTATATATTTTTTCATCACATCACCTATGTATATTATACCATAAAAGAGCGTTCTACTTGTCAACGTCACGATTTTTTATAAACAGAAAAAATTTATGTAAATTGGTTTATATAGAATGTAAACACTAAATCATTTTATTTGCAAAAGAAAAAAGCACTCATTTGAGCAATGTCGTTAAGTTAAGAAAATTGAGAAAGACCTTTCACGAATTAATGTG